>CAZVWN010000061.1:7407-12417 GCA_964631065.1 uncultured Acetatifactor sp. | reverse complement strand
TTCCCTTCTGGGCGGAGAAATTCCGATCGCCGGAGCGGCGGGAGATCAGCAGGCGGCGCTCTTCGGGCAGTGCTGCTTTGAACGGGGAGAGGTAAAAAATACCTATGGAACAGGGTGCTTTCTTCTGATGCATACGGGAACGGAAGCCATACATTCGGAATCCGGGCTTCTGACGACGATTGCCGCAGGAACCTCTGACAGGGTGGAATATGCGCTGGAGGGCAGTGTTTTTGTCGCGGGCGCGGGCATCCAGTGGCTTCGCGACGGCATGCGGATGCTGCGAAGCGCCTCGCAGTCCGAGGAATACTGTAAGGCAGTCGCGGATACCGAGGGCGTCTATGTCGTGCCCGCCTTTACGGGGCTGGGAGCGCCCCACTGGAATCCGTATGCAAGGGGAACGGTTGTCGGGCTGACGCGGGGCTGTACAAAGGAGCATTTTATCCGCGCGACACTCGAGGCGGTCGCCTATCAGACGGCGGATGTGCTCCGTGCGATGGAGCAGGACAGCGGCATCCGTTTCAGGGGTCTTAAGGCAGACGGCGGCGCGAGTGCGAATGATTTTCTGATGCAGTTTCAGGCGGATATCGTGAATACGCCGGTAAACAGACCGCAATGTATCGAGACGACGGCGCTGGGAGCGGCGTATCTTGCGGGGCTTGCCGTCGGATACTGGAAGGACAGGGAAGAGATCCGGAAAAACCGGAAGGTCGGAGCGGACTTTTATCCCTGCATGGACGAAGGGAAGCGGACGGAGCTTTTAAAGGGCTGGCGCAGAGCCGTGAGATGCGCGCTTGCCTGGGCACAGGACGAATAGCGCTTCTGCGGGAACAAAAAAGAACGGTAACAGTTGCGTTTTTTTCGGCGAGCGGTTACAATGTTTCCAGAGTCGGAGAAGCAGAGTAACCCACAGACATTGCGGAACAGTGAAGAAAGCAGGTGCGGACTTGGGAAGCAGGACGGAGGAAATCCGTAATTACATAGAGCAGACCATATTAAAGCGGAGACGGACCGGATTTTTTGACTACCGGACCTGCCAGACGGTTCTGGAGCATGCGGCGGAGCTGAAGTCGGATGCCATATCGGGCATGGGTTATTACTACTTCGCGGAATATTATTGGAATCAGGGAGATTATGAGGAGGCGATGTACTGCCTCGGCGAATGTACGAAGTGCTTTAAAACGGCAGAGATGTATGAGCTGCTCGCACGCGCCTATAACCTGATGGGAATTGTCACGGATGCACAGGGAAATCATGTCATCGCACTGAATTACTACTATTCCGGGCTGCAGTATGCGGAAGCGGACGGACTGTATTATGTACAGGCGCTTATCATCGGAAATATCGGGAAGATCCTGATGCGGTTAAAGAGATATGAGGAAGCGGCAGCAAGGTTTGAGGAGGCGCTGCGGCGCTATGAGGAGACTGTCGAAACCTATCATAAAAATCTTCACAGGATGAACTGTATGCTGCGCTGCGGCACCTGTTATCTGAAGCTGAACAGAATGGATGAGGCGTCTGCCATGCAGGAAAAGATTGAACGGCAGCGTCTCGATACGTCTGAAAAGGATTATTCCCGGATCAATTATCTGTTTTTCGAGACGGAATATAGGTATGCCGCGGGAGAGGCTGTCGACGGATGCATTGAGGAGGTTCTGGACTGTCTGGAGAAGCAGCGGAGTGCGGCGGAGATCAGGGCGGGACTGACGGAGATCGCGGAGCTGATAACGGACTGCGGCAGCGAAGAGCAGATGGACCGTTTTTTCGCGATCATAAAGAAGAAATGGCTCGAAAGCGACCCGGAGATGGAGATGGATCTGTATCCGTGCATGGGAAAATATCTCTTAAATCGGCGAAGCAGGGAAGAGTATCTGAGTTATACAAGAAGATATTTTACGAATTATGAGAGAAAGAGACGCAATGAGCTTCAGGTGACGGCGCGGATGATGGAGATGCGGGACAGGATCCGGTCGATGGAGCAGGAGCGTGAACGGATCCGCGCGGCAAACCGTCGTCTGGAAAGCGTTGCGCTGTATGATTCCATGACAAATCTGGCGAACCGTACCTATCTGAATGAGTATATAACCGAAAAATTTGAATGGGCGCAGCAGGAGAGAAAGCTCTTCGGCATTGAGCTGATGGATATTGATTATTTCAAGGGATATAACGATACGAACGGGCATCTCGCGGGAGACGTCTGTATCGAGGCGGTTGCTGCGATCCTGAAAAGCGTAGAGAATGACAGGATATTCTGCGGACGGTACGGCGGGGATGAATTTATGATCGTGTATACGGATATGACGGACGAAGAGATCCGTAAGACCGCAGAGCAGATACAGACAAAGGTGCGGGCGCTGGCGATCCCGCATGAGGCATCGGCATGCGCGGATATCGTCACGGTCAGCCAGGGCATCTTTGTGAGAATCCCGGATGAGGAAAACAGGGAGTGGGATTACAGCGTCAGGGCGGATAACATTCTCTACGAGGTGAAACGTCGGGGGAAAAACGGCTTTCAGGTAGAAACGAAATTTTATTGAGGAATGATAAAAAACAGGGAGGTTTTGATTATGCTGGTTCAGAAATACAGGGATATGCTGTCGGGGAAATCCGTGATACGGCAGCTTTCGGAGTTTGCGACAGCCAGAGGACAGGAGATCGGTTATGAGAATGTATTTGATTACAGTCTCGGAAATCCTTCCGTTCCGGTTCCGCAGGAATTTACGGAACAGATGATACATATGCTTTCTACAAAGGACTCCAACGAACTCCACGGGTACAGTCCCAGTCTGGGAATTACTTCCGTCCGGGAGAAGATTGCGGCTTCGCTGGAGAAGCGTTTCGGACTGCCCTACCGCAAGGAGCATATCTTTATGGCGTCCGGAGCGGCGGGGGCGCTTGCACATGCGTTCCGTCTGGTGACGGAGCCGGGGGATGAAATCCTGACCTTTGCGCCGTTTTTCCCGGAGTATCATCCTTATGTTGACTTAACGGGAGCCGTGCTCAAGGTCGTGCCGCCTGATACGGACAGCTTTCAGATCAATTTCGAGGCGTTTGAGGAGCTGCTGACGGAGAAGGTGATGGCGGTTCTGATCAACACGCCGAATAATCCGTCCGGCGTCGTATACTCTGCGGAGACGCTGGAAAAGCTTGCCGCCCTGTTAAAGGAGAAGTCTAGGCAGTACGGACATGAGATTTATCTGATCTCGGATGAGCCGTACCGCGAGATTGTATTTGCGGGCGTTGAGGCTCCCTGCGTTTCCCGTTTTTACGACAATACCATTATGTGCTATTCCTTCTCGAAATCACTGTCCCTGCCCGGGGAGAGAATCGGGTATGTCGCAGTGAATCCCCGCTGTGCGCATGCGGAGGAGATGGTCTATATGTGCGGGCAGATCTCGAGAGGCATCGGACATAACTGTCCGCCCTCCATCATCCAGCTTGCGGTTGCTGAGGTGTTGGATAAGACGGCGGATCTGTCGGTATATGAAACGAATAGGAATCTGTTGTATCATGAGCTGACGGCGCTGGGCTTTACCTGTGTAAAGCCGGGCGGCACGTTCTATATTTTCCCGAAAGCACTGGAGGAGGATGCGAAGATCTTCTGCCAGAAAGCGCTGAAGTATGATCTGATCCTTGTGCCGGCAGACAGCTTCGGCTGTCCGGGATATTTCCGTATGGCATACTGCATTGATACGGAAAAGGTGGAACGCTCGCTTGTCGCACTGCGGAAATTTGTAAAGGAAGAATACGGGCGTTAAGGAGGAAGTATGGCGGATATTATCAAGGCAATCATATACGGGCTGGTCGAGGGGATTACGGAATGGCTCCCGATCAGCAGCACGGGGCATCTGATCCTGATAGAGCAGCTGATTCCCTTTCAGGGGGTGACAGAGGAATTTTTCGATATGTTTGACGTCGTGATCCAGCTGGGGGCGATCCTCGCGGTCGTCGTACTCTTTTGGAAGCAGATCTGGCCCTTTGCACTGACAAAAGGAGAGCGGCAGGGTCAGAGCGGCGCGGCGGCATATTTTAAGAAGGATATCTGGAGCATGTGGTTTAAGATTCTGGTATCCACGGTGCCGGCGGCGATCATAGGCGTTTTGTTTGATGATGTGTTTACGGAGCTGTTTTATAATCCGGTCTGTGTGGCGCTGGCGCTGATCGTCTTCGGCGTTGCATTCATTATTGTAGAAAACCGGAATAAGGCACGCACGCCGAAGGTGACCTCCCTGTCCGAAATTACCTATACGACGGCGCTTCTGATCGGGCTGTTTCAGGTGATCGCAGCAGTTTTTCCGGGAACCTCCCGCTCCGGTGCGACGATCGTGGGCGCACTGCTGATCGGCGTTTCGAGAACCGTGGCGGCGGAATATACGTTTTTTCTGGCGATCCCCGTCATGTTCGGCGCAAGTCTCTTAAAGGTGATAAAGTTCGGCTTTGACTTTACGGGGACGGAAGCCGCCCTGCTGGCTGTGGGAACCGTGGTTTCCTTTGTGGTCTCGCTGTTTGTGCTCCGCTTCCTCATGGGATATATCAAAAAGCATGATTTCAAGGTGTTCGGCTGGTACCGGATTGCGCTGGGAGCGTTTGTGCTGGGGTATTTTGCCGTGCGATGAACTGCGAAGCCGCCGCTTTTGGGAATCCGGAGGGCGGAACAATTATTGTCCGGCGCTGATTTAGTACGGTAACGTGTTGACAATTTCCTGAAAATAGACTACACTGTCCGTGAATGATAAATTTTTGTCATTCGGGGAGACATAAATTTTGAAAAGGTTTCAGTCAAAAGAAGGGAGAACGTTTTATGGCAGCAGTAAAGAAGGTAACCGCAAAACCTGAGGTTAAGGCTACAGAGGCAGCCGTTAAGACCACCGCACCCAAGACAGAAGAAAAGCCTGTAAAGGCTGTAGAAAAGGCAGAAGAGAAGAAAGCGGAGATCTCGGCGGCAGCCGTGAAGACGGAAGAGAAGAAGGCAGAGGTAAAGAAGCCTGAGGTAAAGAAAGCGGAAGTAAAGAA
>CAZVWN010000061.1:5777-7307 GCA_964631065.1 uncultured Acetatifactor sp. | reverse complement strand
GAAGTAAAGAAGCCTGAAGTAAAGAAGGCTGAGGCAAAGAAGGCGGAGCCGAAAAAGGCAGAAGCCGCAGCGGAGCCTGTAAAGAAGGCAGAGAAGAAAGCAGAGCTGAAAGCCGCGCTTCACGTTCAGTTTGCGGGAAAGTCCTATGCGGAAGAGGATCTGATGAAGATGGCGAAGGACGTATGGAAGTACGATCTGAAGCAGAAAGCGGCAGACCTTGTCAGCGTAGAGCTCTATGTAAAGCCCGAGGAGAGCGTCGTATATTATGTGATGAATAAGGAATTTACGGGAAGCTTCTATATCTGAATCATCTGAATCTAAAACGCATAAGCAGACTGCTTGAAAGGACCCTGCACTTCCGATCCGGAAGAGGCGGGGTCTTTTTATAATTTCTTTATAATTTTTTTCGGGAAAATCAGTTGACAATACAGATAGGGAGTGCTATTTTTAATTCATCAAATGTTAGCACTCCTCTTGAATGAGTGCTAATAACAGAAAGGGAGGTACGGGAGTGGAGCTGGATGAGAGAAAAAGAAAGATCCTGCAGGCAGTCATCCGCAATTACCTGGAAACAGGGGAACCGGTGGGCAGCCGAACCATTTCAAAGTACACCGATCTGAATTTGAGCTCGGCAACCATCCGGAACGAGATGGCTGATCTTGAGGAGATGGGCTATATCCTTCAGCCGCATACCTCTGCGGGAAGAATCCCCTCGGACAGGGGGTATCGGTTTTATGTGGATGCCCTGATGGAGGAGAAGCAGCGGGAAACCGTTGAGATGCAGGAAATGCTGGTGCAGAGACAGGATAAGATGGAGACGCTGCTAAAGCAGATTGCGAAGGTGCTGGCGAACAATACGCAGTATGCGACCATGATCTCGGCGCCGCAGACAAAACGCAATAAGCTGAAGTTCATTCAGCTCTCCCGCGTGGACGCGCATCAGGTGCTGGCGGTTATCGTGATCGAGGGAAATGTGATCAAGAACAATATTCTCAACGTGGATGAAGAGCTGACGGATGAAACGCTCCTGAAGCTGAATATCCTGCTGAATACGAATCTGAACGGCTTATCCATCGATGAGATCAGTCTCGGGATGATTTCCGTGATGAAGCAGCAGGCGGGAATCCACAGCGATATTGTCGGCGAGGTGATCGATGCCGTTGCGGAGGCGATCCGGGCAGAGGAAGACCTTAAGATCTATACCAGCGGAACAAACAACATTTTCCGCTATCCGGAGCTGGCGGATCAGCAGAAGGCGAGCGAGCTGATCAATACCTTTGAGGAAAAGCAGCAGCTCGGAGAGCTTCTCCAGGAATCCTCGGAGAACGAACAGAACACGGGGATTCAGGTGTATATCGGAGAGGAGACGCCGGTGCAGAGTATGCGTGACTGCAGTGTGGTCACGGCGACCTATGAGCTTGGCGGCGGAATGAAAGGAACGATCGGTATTGTCGGACCGAAGCGTATGGACTATGACAAGGTCGTAGGAACGCTGAGAACGATACAGACGCAGCTTGACGGGCTGTATGG
>CAZVWN010000061.1:1462-5677 GCA_964631065.1 uncultured Acetatifactor sp. | reverse complement strand
AAAAAAGATATGTGACGGAAAGGATTTGCGTATGGAAGAGCAGGAAAAGGAAATTTTAGAGGAAAACGCGGAGACGGAAGAGGCGGCGGAAGCCGTCTGCGAGGAAAACGTTGAGGAAACGGCAGAAGCCGCTGAAGAAGCAGAAACCGAAGAACCGGAAGACACGGAGGAGACCGCTGAGGACGGGGACGCGAAGAGCTGGGCTGAAAAGCGGGCTGCGAAGAAGCAGGCAAAGCAGGATAAGAAAGCCGATGCCTGTAAGGAGCAGATCGAACAGCTTCAGGATAAGGTAAGACGTCAGCTCGCAGAATTTGAGAATTTCCGCAACCGTTCGGAAAAGGAAAAGCAGATGATGTTTGAGACGGGAGCGAAGAGTGTGATCGAAAAGGTGCTTCCTGTCATTGACAACTTTGAGCGGGGACTTGCAACCGTTCCGGAGGATAAGAAGGAAGATCCCTTCGTGGACGGTATGAACAAGGTTTACAGACAGCTTCTCACGGAGCTTGAAAATATCGGCGTAAAACCGATTGCAGCGGTAGGACAGGAATTCGACCCGAATTTCCATAACGCGGTGATGCAGGTCGCGAGCGAGGAATACGAGTCCGGCGTGATCGCACAGGAGCTTTTAAAGGGGTATACCTACCGTGATACCGTGGTCCGTCATTCGATGGTCGCAGTGACCGAGTAGCAGGCAACAATAAAATTCATTTATAGAAAAAACAAATTTAGGGAGGCATATATTATGAGTAAGATTATCGGTATTGATCTGGGAACAACGAACAGCTGTGTAGCCGTAATGGAGGGCGGTAAGCCCACCGTTATCGCGAATGCGGAGGGCGCGAGAACGACTCCTTCCGTTGTGGCATTTACAAAGTCCGGCGAGAGACTGGTCGGCGAGCCGGCAAAGCGTCAGGCGGTAACGAATGCGGAGAAGACCATCGCTTCCATCAAGAGAGACATGGGAACCTCCAACGGACGTACCATCGACGATAAGAAATATTCTCCTCAGCAGATTTCCGCGATGATTCTGCAGAAGCTGAAGGCGGATGCGGAGAGCTATCTGGGCGAGAAGGTCAGCGAGGCGGTTATCACGGTTCCCGCGTACTTCAACGACGCACAGCGTCAGGCGACAAAGGATGCCGGAAAGATTGCCGGTCTGGATGTAAAGCGTATCATCAACGAGCCTACTGCCGCTGCGCTGGCTTATGGTCTGGACAATGAGAAAGAGCAGAATATCATGGTTTACGACCTCGGCGGCGGTACCTTCGACGTTTCCGTCATTGAGATCGGTGACGGCGTTATCTCCGTACTGGCGACAAACGGCGATACGCACCTCGGCGGTGACGATTTCGATAACGCGATCATTCAGTGGATGCTGGCTGAATTTAAGAAAGCGGAGGGCGTAGACCTCTCCGGCGATAAGATGGCGATGCAGAGACTGAAGGAGGCGGCAGAGAAGGCAAAGAAGGAGCTTTCCTCCGCGACGACGACAAACATCAACCTTCCGTTCATCACGGCAACCGCAGAGGGACCGAAGCACTTTGACATGGATCTCTCCCGTGCGAAGTTTGATGAGCTGACCCATGACCTCGTTGAGAGAACGGCAATCCCCGTACAGAACGCGATGAAGGATGCCGGACTGACCAACGCAGAGCTTGGCATGGTACTGTTAGTAGGCGGTTCGACGAGAATCCCTGCCGTACAGGATAAGGTAAGACAGCTGACGGGCAAGGAGCCCAGCAAGACGCTGAACCCGGATGAGTGTGTAGCGATCGGTGCGTCCGTTCAGGGCGGTAAGCTCGCGGGAGACGCGGGCGCCGGCGATATCCTGCTTCTGGATGTAACGCCGCTGACCCTTTCCATCGAGACGATGGGCGGTGTGGCGACTCCTCTGATCGAGAGAAATACGACGATCCCGACGAGAAAGAGCCAGATCTTCTCTACTGCGGCAGACAATCAGACGGCTGTAGACATCAATGTCGTACAGGGCGAGAGAAAGTTTGCAAGAGATAACAAGTCTCTCGGACAGTTCCGTCTGGACGGTATTCCGCCCGCAAGAAGAGGTGTTCCGCAGATCGAGGTTACGTTCGATATCGACGCAAACGGTATTGTAAACGTATCCGCGAAGGATCTGGGAACGGGCAAGGAGCAGCACATCACGATTACGGCAGGCTCCAACATGTCGGATGACGAGATCGAGAAGGCTGTCAGAGAAGCAGCTGAGTTCGAGGCACAGGACAAGAAAAAGAAGGAAGCTGTCGATGCGAGAAACGATGCGGATTCCTTTGTATTCCAGACCGAGAAGGCACTGGAAGAGGTTGGAGATAAGCTGGGTGACAGTGATAAGTCCGCAGTACAGGCTGATCTGGATGCCGTAAAGGCAATCCTGGAGAGAACCAAGGATCAGGAGATGAGCGACAGCGATCTCGATGAGCTGAAGGCGGCAAAGGAGAAGCTGACGAACAGCGCACAGGCTCTGTTTACCAAGATGTATGAGAATATGCAGCAGGCACAGGGCGCTCAGGCGGGCGCTGCAGGAGCGGGTCCTGACATGGGCGGCGCGTCTTCTTCCGCTCCGGAGGATGATGTGATCGACGGAGATTTCCGCGAGGTTTAAGCGGCGGATCGCAGCAGGAATATGATTCCGGAGAATGGCTCTTTTGAGCCATTCTTCGTGTGCTTTAGATTTTTGCCTGATAGATGTACCGTTGTGGACGGCATGTCGGGAAATGAGAGGTAAGAAAAGATGGCAGAGCAGAAACGGGACTATTATGAAGTCCTCGGTGTAGAGAAAAACGCGGATGATGCGGCGCTGAAAAAGGCGTACCGCGCACTTGCAAAGAAATATCACCCGGATATGAACCCGGGGGATGCCGAGGCTGAAAAAAAATTTAAGGAAGCCTCCGAGGCATATGCCGTTCTGAGCGATCCCGAAAAGAGACGTCAGTACGATCAGTTCGGACATGCGGCGTTTGAAGGCGGTGCAGGAGGCGCGGGCGGCTTTGATTTCAGCGGCGCGGATTTCGGCGACATTTTCGGCGATATCTTCGGCGATTTCTTTGGCGGCGGAAGAAGCCGCAGCCGGAGCAACGGGCCGATGAAGGGCGCAAATATCAGAACCAGCGTACACATTGCCTTTGAGGAAGCGGTTTTCGGCTGTAAGAAAGAGATCGAGCTGAACGTCAAGGAATCCTGTAAGACGTGTAACGGTACGGGCGCAAAGCCGGGAACCACGCCGGAAACCTGTACACGCTGCGGCGGTATGGGGCAGGTTGTCTTTACCCAGCAGTCCTTCTTTGGAACGGTCCGCAATGTGCAGACCTGTCCGGACTGTCAGGGAAGCGGTAAGGTGATCAAGGAAAAGTGTGCGGACTGTCGCGGAACGGGATACATCCCGATGAAGAAGCGGTATTCCGTTGATATTCCGGCGGGTATTGATAACGGACAGTCTACCCGTATGCCCGGACTGGGAGAACCCGGTACGAACGGCGGTGCCAGAGGGGATGTGCTGATCGAGGTGATCGTGAAGCCGCACCCGATCTTCCAGCGGCAGGATTTCAATATCTACTCCACGGTTCCGGTATCCTTTGCCGTGGCGGCATTAGGCGGAGAAGTCGTGATCGATACGGTTGACGGAAAGGTTGTTTATGACGTAAAAGCGGGAACGCAGACGGATACGAGAGTGCGTCTGCGCGGCAAGGGCGTGCCGTCCTGGCGGAATAAGGATGTCCGGGGCGACCATTATGTCACGCTGGTCGTACAGGTTCCCGATAAGCTCAAGCCCGAAGCGAAGGAGCTGCTGCGGCAGTTCGATGAATTGACGGGAGATACGCTGCATGCGGCTGCAAAGGTTTCTGCGGAGAAGGAGCAGGAGAACGAGGAGCCGAAGGAGCATACGACAAAGGACGGAAAGAAAAAGAAGTTCTGGAAATAAGTGAGAAGAGACAGGCAGACCTTTTGTACGGGTCTGCCTGTTTTGAGAGGGATAAGCTTGAAGCAGATCAGGGAATTTACAGGGTTGCTTTGCAATCTGTATCTGTTTGCGGTCGGTGTTCTGCTGCCGTTGTATACGGGCGGAAGCTATTGGCAGCTCGGAGATACGAAATATCTGTTTTTCCGTAATGTCACGGGGCTGTGTCTGGGAATTTGGCTGGCGGTCGTACTGTTTTCAAAGCTCCGGGAGCGGATGGAAAAATGCGGTCGGCAGAAGTCGCA
>CAZVWN010000061.1:0-1362 GCA_964631065.1 uncultured Acetatifactor sp. | reverse complement strand
GGGCGGGAAAGCGTGGAATACATTGGATTCCTGTGTCCTGCTGTACGGGTTCTGCGTCCTGCTGTCGGCTTTCTTAAGCAGCTATCGCGCGACGGCATGGTCCGGTTTTCAGGAATGGTACATGGGAGCGCTTTCCCAGCTGTTGTTTGTCGGGATTTATTTCTTTGTCTCCCGAAGCTTTGATGGGAAAAGATACCCGCTCCTGCTCTGGAGCGCGGCGTTCGGCATTGTAATTTTCGTCGGACTGGCGAACCGTCTCGGCTTCGATCCGACAGGACTGTTTTCCGGATTTAACTCCGGAGACTGGGAGTACAGCCATATGCTCTCCACGATCGGAAATATCAACTGGTTCTGCGGGTACTGCGGCGTGGCGCTGGCAGTGCCGCTGACAGGATACCTTACGGCTGAAAAGGCGGGGACGGCTTTTTTGTTTTATGTGCCGTCTGCCGCAGGGCTTGTTCTGCTGCTGATCCAGGGAAGCGATATCGGGATCGTTATGGCGGCGGTCTGCGCTGTATTCTGCCTGATCTTAGGGCTTGGCAGGGCTGTTGCGCCGGAGCGGGTGCTTTATCTTGCAGGCGGGGTCTGTCTGCTGCTTCCTTTGTACGGGCTTGCGGCGGCGCTTCTGGGAGATGAGGCATTAAAGGCGCTTCCTGCCGACGGGATCGCATGGGATAAAATTTCATGGGGCGGCTGGTGGATCGCAGGGGCGGTCTGCCTTGCAGGGGCAGTATGGAGCCGTCGTCGGGCGCGGAAGCGGTGCGACGGGCGCGGAGACTGCGTGCTGCCGGAACGACAGTCCGGAGACGGGAAGCACGGAACGGGAGCAGAGACCGTGCCCGCACGGCAGCAGTTTGGAAAACGTAAATTCGCGGGCAGGAGATACCTTCTTCCGGGCATCGCAGTCGGACTTCTCGGTGGTGTTTTCTTCGTTTTGCTGTACTGCATTCTGCGCTGGGAGGGTCAGCGCCCGGACGGCATATGGGGGAGCGGCAGAGGGATGCTCTGGAAGCTTGCCATACAGGGCTTTCTTCAGAATGATCCGCTGCATAAGCTGATCGGCGTCGGACCGGACTGCTTCGCAGAGTATATTTATTCCGTCTTTTCCCCGGAGCAGCTTCTGATTCAGGAAGGAAGATGGGCGGATGCCGTTTATGCAAATGCGCACAATGAATGGTTGAATCATCTGGTAAATCTGGGTATAATGGGTACAGGCTGTTACCTGGGAATTTTTTGCGCAGGATTCGGCGGGAGTATCAGCCGGCTGAAGACGCAGGATAAAGCGCAGCGGCGCATCGGACTGCTCGGCGCGCTTGCAATTCTGCTCTATGCGACGGCTTCCCTGACCTGTTTCCAGCAGTG
>CAZVWN010000060.1:0-12797 GCA_964631065.1 uncultured Acetatifactor sp. | reverse complement strand
GATGTCGGTGTACGGCTGGCGGATGTTTCCGTGATCGGCGGAAAGGGAATCGATGCGGTGGCGGAGGCTTTGCAGGAAAGGCTGAACCGGGAATTGGAAGCGGAAGAGGAGCAGCAGAAACAGGAGGAAGAAGAGAAGGAATATGAGGAGACGGATTATTCCCGTCAGGTTTCGGTTGAGCTGAGTATGACTTCCATCCAGAAGGATCTCAAGATAAAGTTTACGAATAAGAAGACGGGGAAGCTGGTCGGAAATGTGCCGTTCTCCGTGACCGTAACGGATCCGGACGGAAAGAGCAGCATCTGGTCGGATGATGATATGGACGGCATTATCTATAAGAAGGATATTACGCCGGGAACGTATAAGATCGCGATGGAGCTGCTGACGGACGAGAAGTATGCGGGATATGCGCTGGCGACCGATACAAAGTCCGTGGAGGTAAAAAAGGATATCGCATATAAGAAGGTAGATGTTGCAAATGAGGTAAAGTCGGAGTCCGAGATCAACGCGAAGAAGGAGGACACGGCGAAGAATGAGACGGTTGTCGAATCGGCTTTGCAGGATACGGTTGCATGGGTGGAGAGCACGGTAATCGGAAATTCCTATACGGAAATCGCAAAGAGTACGATTCCCGATCCGCTGACGCTTCTTACGGAAGCGCGGGCGCTTGACAGGGAGTTTCTGCGCATGGCGCAGATCGGAAGAACCGTGGAGATAACGGCCTTGCAGGGAACGGAGATTGCGGTCGGGGGCACGACGGCGCTGACGGCGAAGCAGCCTGTCGTAACGCCGGAAGAGAATGAGACGGCAGGAGATATTTCCGTGACGGATGTAAGCTGGAGCAGCGAAAACCCTGCGGTTGCGGCGGTGAATGGAAGCGGCGTGGTAACGGGAGTTGCCGCCGGAGAGACGCGGATATCGTACACCGCGAAGGTAAGCGTGCCCGTCTTAAAGCAGGATCCGTCCGTGACAGACGGAAACACGGCAGGGGGAACGCAGAGTACGGTCACGGAGACCGTCAGCGGTCAGATTACGGTTAAGGTGGCGGAAACGCTGACGAGGGGAACACTGACGGCGGATAAAACGGCGGTTACGCTTCTTGTAAAGGCAGAGGAGACGGTTCAGACGACACCGCAGGGATTCCGGGAAGGGAAGAAGCTGAGCTACAGCGTTTCCACGGATAAGGATACGGTGGCAACGGCGGCGGTGGATGCTTCCGGAAAGGTTACGATTACCGGTGTGGGAGCGGGAACGGCGAAGATTACGGTAAAGGCGGATTACGAGGATAAGGCATCGGCGGCAGGAGAGACGGCGGCATCTGTTGTCATTGACGTAACGGTCGGCGCGAACAAGACGATCGGGCTGGACAGGACGGCGACGCTTGCTTATGTGAACAATCCGTTAGAGCTGAAGGTGACGCTGCAGGGCGCGACCTCGACGACACCGAATATTTCAGCAGAGACCTCCGACGCGGGGATCGCGCGGGCTGTTCTGGGAACGCTGAAGGCGGAAAACAACGTTATTACGGTTCCGCTTACGCTGGAGCCTTTAAAAGAGGGAAGCGTGACGGTTACGGTGAAGTGTCTGGAGAACGGCGAGGAGGTTAAGGCTTCCTGCGTCGTGACCGTGAAGGCGGATCCTAAGTCGGACACGACGACGCCGCTGAAGGACAGTCAGGGAAATCTTCTCTATGTCATGGAGAATGACGGCTACAGACAGGCGTACTATGCCGACTATTATACCTTCAGCAAATTCTATATTAAGGGAGATGCAAAGTATACCGGATGGCAGACGATCAACGGCAAGGTATTTTACTACACGGCAGAGGGCAGGGCTGTGACCGGAGAGCAGGTCATTCAGGGCGCAAAGTATAATTTTGCGAGCGACGGCTCCCTTGTCACCGGAAGCGGCGTCATGGGGATTGACGTCTCGAAATGGAACGGGACGATCGACTGGACGGCGGTGAAGAATTCCGGCATCAGCTATGTAATCATCCGCTGCGGTTATAGAGGATCATCCGAGGGAAGACTGATCGAGGATCCGAAGTTTACCTCGAATATTAAAGGTGCGACGAACGCGGGACTGAAGGTGGGGGTTTATTTCTTCACACAGGCGGTTGATGAGCGCGAGGCGGTAGAGGAAGCCTCCATGGTGCTGGAGCAGATTAAGAATTATACGATATCCTATCCGGTATTCCTCGACGTGGAGGCGAGCGGCGGACGTGCGGATTCCATCAGCAGCGAGACGCGGACGGCAGTATGTAAGGCATTCTGCCAGACGATACAGAACGCGGGTTACACGGCGGGAATCTATGCGAATAAGACATGGCTGGAGACGAAGCTGGATGCAAATGCCCTGAGCGCGTATAAGATCTGGCTTGCGCAGTATTCTGCCACGCCGACGTATACGGGCAGATATGATCTCTGGCAGTACAGGGCGACGGGAAAGGTATCCGGAATCAGCGGCAACGTGGATATGAATCAGAGCTATCTGGGATACTAGAAAAGAAATGGGAAACGGCAGTTAAGGAAATCACAAGAACTGTTAAGAATAAATGTATTTGGAAAAAGTTACGGATTGTGCTATCATAGGCACAGGATGATGAAAACGGGAAAAGGAGAGCAAAATGAGAACTTACCTTGTGACCGGCGGCGCCGGCTTTATCGGGTCCAACTACATTCATTATATGTTTAAAAAATACGGGGATGAGATCCGTATCATCAATGTGGATGTGCTGACCTATGCGGGGAATCTGGAGAACCTGAAGGATGTGGAGAAGCTGCCGAATTATACCTTCGTAAAGGCAGATATCTGCGACAAGGAGGCAATTGCGAAGATCTTTGCGGAGAATGATATCGACAGAGTGGTACATTTTGCTGCGGAGAGCCATGTTGACAGGAGCATCAGAAATCCGGAGGTCTTCGTGCAGACGAACGTGCTCGGAACAGCCGTGATGCTGAATTGTGCAAAGGCGGCGTGGGAGCTTCCGGACGGCAGCTTTAAAGAGGGAAAGAAATTCCTTCATGTTTCCACGGATGAGGTTTACGGGTCGCTTCCGGATGATGACAATGCGTTCTTTTATGAGACGACACCGTATGATCCGCACAGTCCGTACTCTGCGAGCAAGGCGAGCTCGGACATGCTTGTGAAGGCGTATATGGATACCTATCACTTCCCGGCAAATATTACGAACTGCTCCAACAATTACGGACCGTTCCAGTTCCCGGAAAAGCTGATCCCGTTAATCATCAACAATGCGCTCAACGGGAAGAAGCTTCCGGTATACGGAGACGGGAAAAATGTCCGCGACTGGCTGTATGTAGAGGATCACGCGAAGGCAATCGACATGGTGCAGGAGCAGGGAAGACTGTTCCAGACCTACAATATCGGCGGGCATAACGAGAAGCAGAATATTGAGATCATTCATATTATTCTGGAGACGCTGCAGGAGATGCTTCCCGACTCTGATCCGAGGAAGGCGGCAGTCAATGAGAATCTGATCACCTATGTCGAGGACAGAAAGGGGCATGACAGGAGATATGCCATCGCGCCGGACAAGATCAGGGCGGAGATCGGCTGGGAGCCTGAGACGATGTTTAAAGAGGGAATCCGCAGGACGATCCAATGGTTCTTTGAGCATGAGGACTGGATGAAAAACGTGACAAGCGGTGATTATCAGAAATATTATTCGGAGATGTACGAAAAATAAAAAAGGAAATGCCAAATGGGAACGATAAGCGTCGTTCCCATTCGGTGTGTAAAAGTAAGGGAAAACGGAGGGAATTTTATGAAGGGCATTATTCTTGCCGGAGGTTCCGGCACAAGACTGTATCCGCTGACGAAGGCAATCTCAAAGCAGATCATGCCGGTTTATGACAAGCCGATGATCTATTATCCGCTCTCTACCCTGATGCTGGCGGGGATCCGGGAGATTTTAATCATTTCCACGCCGCGGGATCTCCCGGTGTTTCAGGAGCTTCTCGGGGACGGGGGGCAGCTCGGCATGGAGCTTTCCTACGCAGTTCAGGAATCGCCGAGAGGGCTTGCGGATGCGTTTATCATCGGGGAGAAGTTCATCGGGAGCGACAGGGTTGCACTGGTTCTCGGCGATAACATCTTCTACGGGCAGAGCTTTTCCAAGGTATTGAGACAGGTGGCGGCGCGGGAGACGGGCGCGACAATTTTCGGGTATTATGTGCGTGATCCGAGAGAGTACGGTGTAGTGGAGTTTGATGAAAACGGCAAGGCGCTTTCCATCGAGGAGAAGCCGGAGCATCCGAAGAGCAATTACGCCGTGCCGGGACTGTATTTTTATGACAATGATGTCGTTGAGATCGCGAAGAATGTCAAGCCGTCTGCGAGAGGCGAAATCGAGATCACAACGGTGAACAACGAGTATCTTGAGCGCGGAACGCTTCATGTGGAGACACTGGGCAGAGGCTTCGCATGGCTGGATACGGGAAATCATGATGCACTGCTGGATGCCTCTGATTTTGTCGCGGCATTCCAGAAGCGGCAGGGTCTGTACATTTCCTGTATTGAAGAGATTGCCTATAAGAGAGGCTTTATCGATAAGAATCAGCTTCTGAAGCTTGCAGAGCCGCTGATGAAGACGAATTACGGGAAATATCTGGTAGAGGTAGCGAATGGACTCTAAACTGCGGAGAATGGCGATACTTGCCTCGGCAGCGGTGATCCTTCTTGTTGCTGTGCTTGTTATTTATGTGAATGGCGGGCGGGGCGCGGCCGCATCAGGGCAGCGCCAGGAGAGCCGTGCGGAGGAGCCGGAGTCTTCCGGGGAATCGGACAGCGCACAGATCGGGAACGATCTCTCGGCGTTTCTGCGGGATCCGACCTTTTTTGATCAGGAGCAGGATGCGTTTTGGAATCAGGAAAAGGATACGACGCCGGGGCTGTCTATGATCGTGACCTCCGTGGAGAAGGATCTCAGGATACAGATTGTGGATCAGTCAGGGCAGCCCGTAACGGGAACCGCCTTTTATGTAAGTCTGGAAGGGATTGGCGAGTACAAGGATCTGGACAGGGACGGAATCATTTATATCGGCGGACTTTCCGCGGATGATTATTATGTGGAGCTGCTGCCTGTCGCCGGGTATCGTGTCCCGGAGAATGCGACGAGGGTCAGGGTAAAGGATAAGGTTGAGTATGTGGCGATCGACGATATTTCCCTCCTGCTGAAGACGGAAGCGGATATTGACGCAGAGGCAGAGGATACCGGGATCGCAGACGCGTTGGACGACGCGGATAAAACGGAGATCAAAAAGCTGCAGAATACGACGGCGAACAGCCGCGTGGGGATTGATGTTTCCAAGTGGAACGGTGAGATCGACTGGGATAAGGTAAAGAATGCCGGGGTGGAGTTCGCGATCATCCGTGCGGGATACCGGGGATCCTCTACGGGAAGCCTTGTCGAGGATCCGCTGTTTACGGCAAACATGAAGGGCGCACAGGCGAGCGGCATCCCGGTCGGCGTGTATTTCTTTACACAGGCGGTCAATGAGGTCGAGGCGGTCGAAGAGGCATCGGCGGTGCTGACGCTGATCCGGGAATATGAGTTGGAGTATCCCGTGTTTATTGATACGGAAGGAGCGGGCGGAAACGGGCGCGCGGATGCGCTGGACGCGGAAACCCGGACGCTTGTCTGCGAGGCGTTCTGCCGCACGATCGAAAATGCGGGATATCAGGCGGGCGTCTACGGAAGCAGGAACTGGTACAATAACAGGCTGTATACGGACAGGCTTGACAGCCGTTACTGCATCTGGCTTGCCGAGTACCGCAGTGTGCCGCTCTATCAGGGATATTATCAGTTCTGGCAGTACACCTCAAAGGGAAAGATTGACGGAATTTCGGGAAACGTGGACATGAATATCAGTTACTATTAAAGCGGAAGAGAGAAAGAGAAGTATGGGAAAGATTGCGGTAGAAAATTGTGAAATTGAAGGGTTAAAGATCATTACACCAACGGTTTTCGGGGATGCGAGAGGATATTTTTATGAGTCCTATCATTACGAGGATTATAAGGCGGCAGGGATTCCGGATGTGTTTGTACAGGATAATCAGTCGGCTTCCAGGCGGGGCGTGCTGCGTGGTCTGCATTTTCAGATCGAGCATCCGCAGGCAAAGCTGGTACGGGTGATAAAGGGAGAGGTGTTTGACGTCGCCGTTGATCTGCGGGAGGGATCTGCGACTTACGGACAGTGGAAGGGCGTACTCCTTTCCGAGGAAAATAAGAAGCAGTTCTATATTCCGAAGAATTTCGCGCACGGGTTTCTTGTCCTTTCGGATTATGCGGAGTTCTGCTATAAATGTACGGATTTCTATCATCCCGGAGACGAGGGCGGTATTCTTTACAATGATCCCGCTGTCGGCGTGGAATGGCCGATACCGGAAGGGATGGAGCTGATCTTTTCCGAGCGGGATACGAAGTGGGGAGGGCTTGACAGCCTGAAAAAGTAACGAAGGGATTTTAGACATGAAGATGACCAAAAAAGGCGGGATCGCGGTTTTCTGGGCGGCGGGTCTGCTTCTCGCAGCGATCATACTGATTCATCAGAACAGAGGACCTGCCGCTGATCCGCAGCAGGAGCTGATGAAAAAAATTCTGTCATGCACGGTGATTCTGGCGGCGTGCCTGGTATTCACAAAGTGGTATGATAAGTTTACCACGCTGCCCGTGGAGCTGTTTCAGAACAGGCATCTGATCTGGAAGCTCGCGAAGAATGATTTTAAAAAGCGTTATGCCGGCTCCTACATGGGGGCGGTCTGGGCGATGCTTCAGCCGGTCGTCACGGTTGCCATGTATTACATTGTGTTTGATAAGATCATGGGAAACAGCGGCGGCAGGGGAAGCGGCGATGTGCCGTTTGTGCTGTTTCTGACGGCGGGGCTGGTTCCATGGTTTTATTTCAGCGAGGCGCTGAATAACGGAACCAACGCCATGATAGAGTATAACTATCTGGTAAAGAAGGTGGTATTCAAGATCAGCGTCCTGCCGATCATCAAGATCATTGCCGCAACCTTTATCCATGCCTTTTTTGTATGCGTTCTGCTGGTCGTGGCGGCTGTTTACGGCTATTATCCGACAATTTATACGATACAGATCTTTTATTACAGCGCCTGTCTTTTCATTTTTGTGCTGGCGCTGTGTTATACGACCTGCGCGGTCGTCGTGTTTTTTAAGGATCTTGCACAGATCATCAATATTGCGCTTCAGATCGGGATGTGGGCGACGCCGATCCTCTGGGATATCAACAGTCTGGACTCCGGCTGGGTCTTTTTCCTGAAGCTGAATCCGCTTGTGTATATCGTCAACGGCTACAGGAGCGCCGTCTACGAGCGGCAATGGTTCTTTCAGGATTTCTTTTCGACGATGTATTTCTGGATTGTGACGGTCGTGCTGTTCGGCATCGGCGCGGCGATCTTTAAGCGGCTTAAGGTACATTTTGCGGACGTATTGTAAGGGAAAAGACATGGAAAAAGAGGTTCAGATCAATGTGCAGGAGGTTGAGACCCCTGCGATAGAGGTAAAGGATGTCGTTAAGATCTATAAGCTGTACGACAGACCGCGCGACAGGGTAAAGGATGCCCTGGGAATCGGGAAAGAGAAGAAATATAAGCTGCACTATGCCCTAAACGGCGTAAACATGAACATTTATAAGGGTGAGACGGTCGGCATCATCGGTACGAACGGTTCCGGAAAGTCTACCATCTTAAAGATTATCACCGGCGTGCTGACGCCGACCGCGGGAACGGTGCGTGTGGACGGCAGGATCTCCGCACTGCTGGAGCTTGGCGCCGGGTTTAATCAGGAGTACAACGGGATCGAGAACGTCTATCTCAACGGTACGATGATGGGCTTTTCCGAAAAGGAGATCGACCGGAAGCTTCCGGCAATCCTGGAATTTGCGGATATCGGGGAGTATGTCTATCAGCCGGTAAAGACGTATTCGAGCGGTATGTTCGTCAGGCTTGCCTTTGCCGTGGCGATCAATATTGAACCGGAGATTCTGATCGTGGACGAGGCGCTGTCGGTCGGCGATGTCTTTTTCCAGGCGAAGTGTTATCATAAATTCGAGGAATTTAAGCAGATGGGAAAGACGATCGTCTTTGTCAGCCATGATTTAAGCAGCATCAGCAGATACTGTGACAGGGTCTTTCTGCTGAATCAGGGAACGATGCTGGGCGAGGGTTCTCCGAAGGAGATGATCGACGCCTATAAGCGGGTTCTGGTAGGGCAGTATGAAATGCCGGATAAGACGGAGAATCGTGAATTTTTACAGGACCCGGCAGTCCGGGAGGCGGCAGGAGCAGACGGAGAAAAAGCACGGCAGGACGGCAAAGCGGGACAAAAGGATGGAAACGGCGCGGACGGTCAGGGCATCAATCCGGATGCATTGGAATACGGAACGGGACAGGCGCGGATTCTGGAGTATTATGTGACGGACGACCGGGGCGTGCGCACGGCGGCGATCATCAAGGGAAGCGAGTTTACGCTGCATCTGCGCGTCGGATTTCAGGAGCATATTCCGGCGCCGATCTTTGCGTTTTCCGTGAAGAATGTCATGGGAACGGAGATCACGGGAACAAATACCATGATCGAGAAAGCGTTTCTGGAGAGCGCGGAGCCGGGACAGACAAAGGAGATTACCTTTACGCAGCGGATGAATCTTCAGGGCGGGGAATATCTGCTCTCCTTTGGCGTGACGGGATATAACGGCGATACGTTTGAGGTATATCACAGGCTGTATGACGCCATGAATATTACGGTTGTCTCCGATAAAAATACGGTCGGCTATTATGACATGGAATCGACGGTGACGGTGAGGGATGCGGATGTTGGATGAGATTGGAAAAGTAAAACTGGATTACGGCAGATATCCGGGGGAGGATTTTTACTGTGACGGTACGGTAGAGGATGAGCTGCTGGAGATTGTGAAAACGTATTCGCAGACGGAATACAAAAGGGTGATCGAAGAGCGGAAAAGCTGGCCGGTGCTGTACCATCTGTCGGAGCTGCGGGAAAATATCGTTGACTGGATTCCGATGAAAAAGACGGATAAGGTGCTTGAGGTCGGAAGCGGCTGCGGCGCCATCACGGGGGCGCTGGCGCGGAAGGCGGGGAGTGTTACCTGCGTGGATCTGTCGAAGAAGCGCAGCCTGATCAATGCGTACAGAAACAGTGCGTGCGATAATGTGACGATCCACGTCGGGAATTTTAAGGATATCGAGCCGGATCTTCCGAAGGATTTTGATTATATCTGTCTGATCGGGGTTTTTGAGTACGGACAGGCATATATTGGCGGAGATGCGCCGTATCAGGAATTTTTAAACATTCTGCTGCCGCATCTTGCGAAGGGCGGCAGAATTGTCATTGCGATAGAAAATAAGTACGGCTTAAAATATTTTGCGGGCTGTAAGGAGGATCATCTGGGAACCTGGTTTTCCGGGATCGAGAATTATGCGGAGGGCGGCGGCGTCAGAACCTTCAGCCGCAGGGGACTGGAAAAGATCTTCCGCAGCTGCGGCGTATCGGAATATCATTTTTATTACCCGTATCCGGATTATAAGTTTATGACCTCGCTGTACAGCGACGCTTATCTTCCGGGGAAGGGAGAGCTGACGAATAATCTGCGTAATTTCGACCGTGACAGGATGCTTTTGTTTGATGAAAAGAATGCGTTTGACGGGATTGCGGAGGACGGGCTGTTTCCGATCTTTTCCAATTCGTTTCTCGCGGTGATCGGCGGGGATTTTGAGGTAAAGTACGTCAAATATTCCAACGACCGGGCGCCGGAATTTGCGATCAGAACGCAGATCGGCAGAAGCGCTTCCGGTGAGATCAGCGTCAGAAAATATCCCATGACCGAGGCGGCAAAGGCGCATGTACGGGGAATGAAGGCGGCATATGATAAGCTGTCGGAGCGTTATCGGGGAGGAAGGCTGGAGATTGGCCGCTGTGAGCTGACGGATAACGAAGAGGAATGCTTTGCGCAGTTTGCGTTCGTGCAGGGAACGCCGCTGACGGAGCTGATGGACGGCTGCCTTGAACGGGAGGATTCTGAGGGCTTTTACGGACTTTTCAGGGAATATGTGGCACGCATCGGCTATCACAGCGAAATGCCGGTCGCGGATTTCGACCTCATTTTTGCGAATATCCTGGTGGATAAGGACAGATGGACGCTGATCGATTATGAGTGGACCTTTGACAGGGCGATAGAGCCAAGGGAGTCCGCATTCCGGGCGGTATACTGCTATCTGATGGAGGATGAGAGACGAAACAGACTGCAATTGGATACTGTCCTCAATGAGCTTCAGATCACGGAAGAGGAGGCGGAAGACATCCGGGCGCAGGAGAGGACCTTTCAGGACTATGTCACGGGGAAACGTCCTGCCATGACGCAGCTTCACGGACTGTTTGGCAGGAGGAGCATGACGCCGCAGAAGTGGATCGAAAAATATGAGGATTCCGGGGATGTGAACCGTGTACAGATCTATGAGGATCGGGGAAACGGCTACAGCGAGGAGGAGTCCTATTTTGTCAAAGAGGCATATCAGGGAGAAAATCTGATCGAAATGGAGCTTAAGGTCAGCGGCGACGTGAGGAAGCTGCGGATCGATCCGGCGTTTGACAGCTGTATCGTCAGGATTCTGGAGCTGCGGTTCAACGGGGAGGAAATTACGCCCGACAGGAAAAAGGTTCTGGCGATCAACGGGCGGATCGCAAAGCCCGCGACGCTTATTTTCCCGACCATCGATCCGAACATCAACGTGATGCTGAGTGAGCTGTATAGAAAAGCGGAAAATGTGCTGTCCGTCAGGCTGGAGATCGTAAGAGTACCGTTATCCATGACGAAGGAGATGGCGGATGCGGTGAAGCGGATTTTATAGGGGAGTGAGATGGGAGACGCAGGAAAGACGGCGGGCCGGTTTGAAAAACTGAATCGACAGTGGCGCAGACTGAAAAACTGCGGCAATCTGCGGGGGGTGTTTCGCAAGCTTTCCGGGCGGAGCCGGGAGCGGCTTGCAAAGAAACGCTTCGGATTGCAGAGCTTCCCGGATGCGGCGCGTGCGGAAGCGGAGCGTACCGCCGTGTTCCCGCAGATGGTGAAGTTCAGCATTCTGGTACCGCTCTGGAATAATCCGCCCGCGTTTCAGATACAGATGCTGGATTCCGTCATGAACCAGACGTATCAGAACTGGGAGCTTTGTCTGGCGGACGGTTCGGATGAGGCGCACGGCTATGTTGAGGAAATCTGTAGGGAGTATGTCCTGAAATCGGGCGGCAGGATCCGATACAGGAAGCTGGAGCACAATGCCGGGATTGCCGGAAATACGAATGCCTGTCTGGCGCTTGCGACGGGAGATTATATCGGACTTCTGGATCAGGATGACCTTCTCCATCCGAGCACGCTCTATGAGTATGCAAAAGCGATCAACGAAAGCGGGGCGGATTATCTCTACTGTGATGAGACGACCTTCCGGGACAGTGTGAAGCATCTGCTGATCCTGCATCTTAAGCCGGATTACGCGCCGGACAATCTCAGGGCAAATAATTACATCTGTCATTTTTCGGTTTTCCGACGTCCGCCGGCAGAAGAAGGAGAACTGCTGCGTTCTGAGCTTGACGGCAGTCAGGATCACGATCTGATCCTGCGCCTTACGGAGCGGGCAGAGAACGTGGTGCATATACCGAAGGTGCTGTATTATTGGCGAAAGCACGACGGAAGCGTTGCATCCGGCATAGAGGCGAAGCCCTATGCCGTAGAGGCGGCGAAGCGGGCTGTTGCGGAGGCGCTTGAGCGGAACGGCTTTTCCGGGTTTGCGATAGAGAGCACGCGCGCCTTTGCGACGATTTTCAGGATCCGTTACCGGATTATCGGGAATCCTAAAATAACGATTGTTATTTCGGGCGGAACGGATGTGCCGCGGCTGCGCGCCTGTGTGGATTCCGTCAGGCGGCTCTCAACCTATGATAACTATGAAATGATCCTTGCGGATCGCGGGGATGCGTCGGAAGAGCTTCAGGGTTTTTACGCGGAGATTGCGGGCGGAGACGGCTGCGGGGAGGAAATCCGACACAGCGCAGACAATAAAATTACAATCGTTACTTATCGGAAACCTTTCGGGAATCCGGCGGCAGCGGAAACGGACTATGCGTTATTGAATTATGCGGCAGGACATGCGACGGGAGAGTATCTGCTCTTTTTGGGAAGCGGCATCAGGGTGATCACAAAGGACTGGCTGGAGGAGCTTCTCATGTACGCGCAGCGCACAGACGTCGGCGCGGTCGGCGCAAAGATTTACCGGACGGACGATACGGTCCGGTACGCAGGAATGGTCATCGGGGGCGGCGCGGATAAAACGGCGGAGGCCGCCTTTTTGGGACTGCACCGTAAAAGTCTCGGATATATGGGCGGACTGTGTTATGCCGGGAATGTATCGGCGGTCGCGGGCGGATGTCTGATGGTAAGGAAAACGCTCTGGGAAGCGGCGGGCGGATTTGACGAAGCTTATCGTACCATGCTCGGGGAGGTTGATTTCTGTCTCAGACTGCGGCAAAGGAAGCTGCTGAACGTATTTACGCCGTTTGCGGAGCTGTATCTGCAGGACGGGGAGGCAGACAGAAAGGACGGGCGCAGACGGACGGGAGCGAAGCGTCGGAAAGCGGAAACCGTAAACGGCGATGTCCTGCGTTTCAGGGAGAGATGGGCAGAGCTGCTTGATTCGGGGGATCCTTATTATAACCCGAATTTTTCGACGGACAGAAGCGACTATAC
>CAZVWN010000059.1:8119-12833 GCA_964631065.1 uncultured Acetatifactor sp. | reverse complement strand
GGCGCAGCTGCAATGAGAATCACAGACATTACCTCCTTTGAGGAGGCGGTAGCTTATATCAATGAGACACCGAAGTTTACGACAAAGAACACGCAGGAGGACACGAAAGACTTCCTGCAAAGGCTGGGAAGCCCTGACAGGGGGCTTCGGATCATTCATGTTGCAGGCACAAACGGAAAAGGCTCCGTTTGTGCCTATCTGCGTTCCGTTCTGGAGGCGGCGGGGTATCGCGTGGCGCTGTTTACCTCTCCGCATCTGGTTACGATCAGAGAGCGCTTCCTTGTCGGAGGAGAGATGATCGCGGAGGAGGCGTTTTTTGAAGCCTTTCGGACGATCGCGGGAAAGCTGGATACGGCGGCATTGGAGAGAGGGGAGCAGACCTATCATCCGACCTATTTTGAATTTCTGTTCTTTATCGCCATGCTGGTATTTGCGAAGGAAAAGCCGGACTTCTGTATTTTGGAGACGGGGTTAGGCGGAAGACTGGACGCTACCAACGCCGTTTCAAAAAAGGAGTTATCCGTGATCACGCACATCAGCCTTGACCATACGGAGTATCTGGGCGATACCGTGGAAAAGATTGCGGGGGAGAAGGCGGGCATCATCCGTGCGGGCACGCCTGTCGTTTTCTGGGATACCTGTGAATCCGTGAAGCGGGTATTTTTGGAGAAAGCGGCGGAACTTGGCGCAGAGGCATATCCTGTGTCGAAAAAGGACTATCAGTTCCTGCGTTTTGGAAATAAAAGCATTGATTTTTCTCTTTGTACTGAGTATTATAATGATATCAGTCTTAAGCTGAACACGATAGCGGCATATCAGCAGGAAAATGCCGCGCTTGCCGTCCGTGCGCTGGAGATCCTCGACAGGGGCAGAACGGTTTCTGCGGAAGCGGTAAAGCAGGGGATTGCCGCATGCTTCTGGGCGGGCAGGATGGAAGAGGTGCTGCCGGAGGTCTTTATTGACGGTGCGCACAATGCGGACGGTGTCCGCGCGTTTTTAGAGACGGTCGCGGGCGACGGATATGACGGAAAAAGGACGCTGCTGTTTGGTGTCGTGAAGGATAAGGACTATGAGCGCATGGTGGAGGAGCTTGTCGTGTCAGGGCTCTTTGAACGTGTGGCAGTTGCACCCCTAAAGACGGGGCGCGCCCTGCGGGCGGAAGCGCTGGATGCACTGTTTGGGCGTTATCCGGACTGCGGATACCAAAGGTACGATACTGTAGAAGCGGCTCTTCGGGAGCTGCTGCAGAGCCGGAGAGCGGGCGGGCGGATTTATGCCGCAGGAAGCCTGTATCTGGTGGGAGAGATAAAGGAGCTGCTTAGAGATGATCAATTTTGAGGAAGAACTGAAAAAATTTCATCCCAGTCTCGAGGTTGAGGATGCGGAGGATGCCATTTATAATCAGGATCTGACGGATATGGCGGATCTGCTCGTAAAGATGCTGAAGGAAACCGAGAAGGAAGAAGAAAAAAAGGCAAAAGAGGTGTAAAATGTATTGCTATAACTGCGGATGTCATCTGTCGGAGCATGATTTTTGCACCGCGTGCGGAGCGGACGTATCGGTCTATAAAAAGATCCTGTCCGTCTCCAATATGTATTATAATGAAGGACTTGAGAAGGCAGGGGTCAGGGATCTGACCGGAGCGGTCAACAGTCTGCGGCAGAGCCTGAAATTTAATAAGAACAATATCGAGGCGCGGAATCTGCTCGGTCTGGTATATTTTGAGCTGGGGGAGACCGTTGCGGCGCTCAGCGAATGGGTGATCAGCAAGAATTTAAGACCTGAGAAAAACATTGCGGACGATTATATTGAGCGTCTGCAGTCCAACGCTTCCAGGCTTGCCTCCATCAATCAGACGATCAAAAAGTACAATCAGGCGCTTGCCTACTGTTATCAGGACAGCAGGGATCTCGCCGTGATCCAGTTAAAGAAGGTGCTTTCGCTGAACCCGCGCTTTGTCAGGGCGCATCAGCTTCTCGCCCTGCTCTATATGGACGGCGAGCAGTGGGAGCGCGCGGAGCGTGAGCTGAGAAAATGTATGGATATCGACCGCAACAATACGCAGACGCTCCGTTATCTGAAGGAGGTCGAGCGGATGCTCGTCCCGGACGAGGCAGTCCGACAGGGCGCGAAGCGGAAAAAGGAAGAGACCGTCCGGTATGTCAGCGATAATGAGATGATCATTCAGCCGCTGAATGTGAAGGAGCCGAAGAACAGCGGTGTCGCCACACTGATCAACATCGGGCTCGGACTTGTCATCGGGATCGCTGCTGCCTACTGGCTGATGGTTCCGGCGGCGCAGTCGAAGGCAAAGGCGGAGGCACAGAAGACGATCACGGAGATCAGCAGCCAGTCCGATGCGAAGACGGCGCGGATACAGGAGCTGGAGAATGAAGCGGACAGGCTTGCGGAACAGATCGCAGAGCTGTCGTCCGAGGTGGAGGGCTTTGTCGGAACAGGCGGAACGATGCAGACCTTTGACAGCCTGCTGACGACTGCGGCGGATTTTGTGAAAAACGGAGACAATGCGGCAACGGCGGCGGATCTGGAGAACATTGCACGGACGGTGAACCTTGAGGAGACCTCAGAAGGATTTCAGGCGCTGTACCGGACGCTTTTAGAGACGATCGGACCGGAGCTTTCCATAACCTATTATGATGAGGCGTATGAGTATTTCAGACATGAGGAGTATACGGCGGCGATCGAGGGCTTTACCAACGCGGTCTATTATGACGCGGCAAATGTGGACGCGCTGTACTTCCTTGCGCGGTCTTATCAAAAAAACGGTGACGACGGACAGGCGGTTGAGACGTATCAGAAGCTTTTGGAGCTGTTCCCCGAATCCAATCGGGTAAGAGACAGCAGACAGTATTTGAGAGAGCTTGGCGTGACGACGGAATAAAGAGAGAGATACGAAAGAAGAGAACCTATGGGAGAAAACCACGGGTTCTTTTTTCATGCGCATTTTGCCGCATTTTTGCGGCGTGGGATTACCGAAAAAAGGAGAGTGCTTATGGAACAGATTACAGCGGAAGACTTTCAGGTGATTGATAACTGTCTGATGATACGGCTGCCGGAGGAGGTGGATCACCACCGTGCGGGCTTCATCTGTGAGAATGCGGACAGGCTGCTGTGCCGGCAGGATGTATGCAATGTGGTGTTTGACTTTGAGAATACGCGGTTTATGGATTCCTCCGGCATCGGGATCATCATGGGGCGGCATCGCCGGATTTCCTGCTTCGGCGGACATATCTACGTCATCCACGCGGACAGGCAGATCAGGCGGATCCTGACGATATCGGGGTTAGAAAGGATTGTGGAGGTACTGGAATCATGAAAAACGAAATGGAGCTTCTGTTTGATGCGGTTTCTGATAATGAGGGCTTTGCGAGGGTTGCCGTGTCCGCGTTTGTCGCAAATGCAGATCCGACGCTGGAGGAGCTGGCGGACATCAAGACGGCGGTGTCCGAGGCGGTGACAAATTCCATCATACACGGATATGAAAATCTGTACGGCTACGGCGGTGCAAAGGGACAGCCGGCGGACAGGGCGCATGTCAATCCCGGAAAGGTCAGGGTGCATTGTCTCATGGAGGGGGATGTCCTACATATCGAGGTCGCGGATACGGGAAAGGGGATCGGTAATCTCGAACAGGCGATGGAGCCGCTGTTTACGACGAAGCCGGAGCTGGAGCGGTCCGGAATGGGCTTTGCCTTTATGGAAGCCTTTATGGACGATCTCGAGGTGGAGAGTGCACCGGGAAAGGGAACGACGGTGCGGATGAAGAAAAAGCTCGGGGCCGGCGACTGGATAGACAGAGAGGACTAGCCATGGAGGAGACGTCAGTACTGATCGCGAGGTCACAGGCAGGAGAAAAGGATGCAAGAGAGGTACTGATAGAAAAAAATCTGGGTCTGGTACACCATATCGTGAGACGCTTTTCCGGAAGAGGCTACGATCCGGAGGATCTCTTCCAGATCGGCACGATCGGACTGATGAAGGCGATCGACAAGTTTAATCTCGAGCTGGGGCTGAAGTTTTCGACCTACGCCGTGCCGATGATCACAGGGGAAATCAAGCGCTTTTTGCGGGATGACGGGCCGGTAAAGGTCTCGCGGACGATCAAGGAGAACGGGCTTAAGGTAAAGCTTGCGAGACAGAAATTACAGATAAGGGAGGGGCGGGAGCCGACCTTACAGGAGATTACGGCGGAAACGGGACTTACAAGGGAGGATGTCGTCATCGCGATGGAGGCGGCGATAGAGGTCGAGTCCATCTACAGCGCGGTCTGTCAGGACGACGGCAGCGAGGTCTGTCTGGCGGACAGGGTCGTGCGCGGGGTAAACGGGACGGGCAGCACGGTAGACGGGATGAACGGGGAGGATGCGGAGAAGGAGGAGCTGCTGAACCGGATGCTGCTACAGCAGCTGCTCGACAGCTTACAGCCTGCGGAGCGGGAACTGATCCGGATGCGTTATTATCAGAACAGGACGCAGACGGAGATCGCGGCAGTTCTCGGCATCAGTCAGGTTCAGGTCAGCCGTCTCGAAAAGAAGATCCTGCTGCGTCTGCGGGAACGCGCCGGCGCTTAAGTGTGCGCCGCGGACGGCGCTTCCTTAAAAAATTGTGAATTTTTTCTTTCCCTACTTCTACTGCTCTGTATTTTTTAGTACAATAGATACCGGAGTTCAAAGGTCTTTCAGCCGTGAGAGC
>CAZVWN010000059.1:6785-8019 GCA_964631065.1 uncultured Acetatifactor sp. | reverse complement strand
TGCGCAGCACGGAGCAATCCGTAGGTATCGTACACGGGCGAAAAAGCGGGCGACGCGGCAGAGCGAAAACAGGAGAAGGATATGCAGACGGAAACGATGTATGAGAGGGAAGAGAAGGAGCGCGCGGCGCGGCGCAGACGCGCGAGAAGGAACAGGCGCAGACTGGCCGTGGCGGGAACGGCTCTCGGCGCGCTGTTGTTGTTTGTGCTGCTGGTGTTTGCGATGTACGGCGGGATGTCGCTCTACGAGAGGCTTACGGACGACGGGGGCAGCGTTTCCGGGGAGAAAGTAAAGGAAGGGCAGCAGGAGACGCTGGAGGCGGTCTCCGGCGCGGTCGTGTATTCCGAGGAAGAGCTGAATGCGCGGATCGACAGCGCCGTTTTACAGGCGCAGAACGAGGAGGCTGACCGGATATTAAACGGTATCCGCGATGCGCTGAGCGCCGGAACGACGACGGTGGAGACGCTGCGGCAGTTCTATAAGGACGATATTGTCGTCGTCAGCGGCGGAAAGTTTCACTTTGTGCCAATCAACAGACAGCTGAAGCAGAGTCAGTTGGATGCGGCGAATCTGAATATCCTGGAAAACGGCGAGTATCAATATCTGACGGACGGCGTTGTGACCTCTCATAAGGGCATTGACGTCTCGAGCCATCAGGGCGACATCGACTGGAATCAGGTCGCGCAGGACGGCGTGGAATTTGCCATAATCCGTGTCGGCTATCGCGGCTACGGCAGCGAGGGGAAGCTGATGGAGGATCAGAAGTTTGACGACAATATTAAGGGCGCATCAGCGGCGGGCATTAAGGTCGGCGTTTACTTTTTCAGTCAGGCGGTCACGCAGGAGGAGCTTTTGGAGGAGGCGGAGCTCGTCCTGAATAAGATTGCACCGTATAAGATCGACTGCCCCGTCGTGTATGATGTGGAGAAGACGGCAAAGAACGGGCGTATGAATGCCATTTCCGTCGAGGAGCGGACGCAGTTTGCGGCGCTGTTCTGCCGGACGGTAGCGGAGGCGGGATATACCCCCATGATCTATCACAATACGGAGATGGGGGCGCTTTTGATTGATGTCGCGCAGCTGGAGGAATACGACAAATGGTATGCCGGCTACAGCGCGCAGATGTTTTATCCCTATGCGTACAAGGTCTGGCAGTACTCTGATACGGGGCGTGTTGCCGGAATTACAACGGACGTTGACATGAACATCTGCTTTGAACCGATCTGGGAGTAGG
>CAZVWN010000059.1:1406-6685 GCA_964631065.1 uncultured Acetatifactor sp. | reverse complement strand
TTTCTTTATTGACATCGGAATGACGAAGTGATAAAGTTAGCGTGCTAACAACAAATGTTAGTGTGCTAACTTTATTTTTTGGGGGGAGTCCTGATACCGCAGACGGGAGGTGTGAAATGGAACAGACGGACAAAAGGCTTGCCTTTAAGCTGCGCGTGATCCATAACCAGATCAAATCGGTCATCCACAGAAATGCCCCGCATCCGGAAAAAGGGCCGCAGACCCAGTTACAGGGCGGGATCCTGGGCTTTCTGTATCACCAGACGGAGCCGGTGTACCAGAAAGATATCGAGAAGGAGTTCCGCGTCTCGGGGGCGACGGCGACGAATACGCTTCAGGTGATGGAGAAAAACGGGCTGATCGTCCGCAGATCAGTTGACCGGGATGCAAGGCTGAAGCGGATTCAGATGACGGAGGAGGCATTTCGGGATCATATGCGGATCGAGGAGCAGATGGATCTGCTCGACAGGCGTATGACAGAAGGGATGAGCAGCGGGGAGGAAGCGGAGCTTCACAGGCTGCTGGATCTTGTTTTCCGGAATCTGGAGGACATGCAGCAGGATAAGGAAGACGGGGAAGCTTCAAAGGACGGATGCGCAGGAGAAGAAAGTTAAGCGGAGACGGACGGGAAAAAAAGGGAAAGGAAGTGTGACAGATGCTGAAAACATTAGGAGCCCACATCAAAGAATTTAAAAAGGCTTCCATTGCAACGCCGCTGTTTATGATCGGCGAGGTCATCATGGAGATGATCATTCCGTTATTGATGGCGTTTATCATTGACCACGGCGTCAATGAGGGAAACATGAAAAACATTTATCTCGCGGGAGGGCTGATGCTTCTGACCGCGCTGTGCAGCCTTTGCTTCGGCATCGGCGGAGGCGTGTTCGGCTCGAAGGCATCGACGGGCTTTGCGAGAAACTTAAGAAAAGCGATGTATGAAAACATTCAGACGTTCAGCTTTTCCAACATCGACAAATTCAGTACCTCCGGTCTGGTAACGCGGCTGACGACGGATGTGACGAATATCCAGAACGCGTACCAGATGATGTTAAGGATGGCGATGCGTTCGCCGTTCAGCCTGATCATCGCGATGATCATGTCCTTTTACATCAGCCCGAGGCTGGCGAGCGTTTATCTGATCGCGGTTGTGATCCTCGGGATCGTTCTGGCGTTTATCGTCGGCAATGCGACGAAGCATTTCAATCAGGCGTTTCCGAAGTATGACGACCTGAACGAGAGCGTACAGGAGAATGTCTCCGCGATCCGCGTGGTCAAGGCATATGTCCGCGAGGATTATGAGAATCAGAAGTTTAAGAAGGCGAGCGAGAACATCTATAAGATCTTCTGTAAGGCGGAAGGGATCGTCGCGTGGAACAGCCCCGTGATGAACCTGACCGTGTACTCCTGTATCATACTGATCTCCTGGATGGGCGCGCACATGATCGTGCAGGATCAGCTGACGACGGGACAGCTGATGAGTCTGCTTACCTATTGCATGACGATCCTGATGAATCTGATGATGCTGTCGATGATCTTCGTCATGGTAACGATGTCCGTCGCGAGCGCAAGGCGTGTCTGCGAGGTGCTGACGGAAAAGCCGGATCTTGCGAATCCGGAGGAGCCGGTCTATGAGGTAAAGGACGGCAGCATCCGTTTTGACCATGTCAGCTTCAGCTACCGCAAGGATGCGGAGACACCCGTGTTAAAAGACATCAGCCTCGACATCCGCTCCGGCGAGACGATCGGTATTGTCGGCGGAACGGGAAGCGCGAAGTCGAGTCTGGTCAACCTGATCAGCAGACTCTACGACGTGACGGCAGGGAAGCTTCTGGTCGGCGGCGTGGATGTCCGCGATTACGACATGGAGGTTTTGAGAAATCAGGTTGCCGTCGTATTGCAGAACAATGTGCTGTTCTCGGGAACGATCTTAGAGAATCTGCGCTGGGGCGATAAGGAAGCGACGGAGGAAGAATGTAAGAAAGCCTGTGAGCTTGCGTGCGCGGATGAGTTTATTCAGAGACTGCCGGACGGGTATCAGACCTATATCGAGCAGGGCGGCACGAACGTTTCCGGCGGACAGAAGCAGCGGCTCTGTATCGCAAGAGCGCTCTTAAAGAAGCCGAAAATCCTGATCCTCGACGATTCGACGAGCGCGGTCGATACCGCGACGGATGCGAAGATCAGAAAGGCGTTCGCGGAGGAGATCCCCGGGACGACGAAGTTAATCATCGCGCAGCGTATCTCCAGCGTGGAGCATGCCGACCGCATTATCGTATTGAACGAGGGACAGATCGACGGCTTCGGCACGCATGAGGAGCTGCTTGCGGGAAATGCCATTTATCGTGAGGTTTACGAGTCGCAGACCGGCGGCAACGGCGACTTCGACGAGAAGGGAGGTATGTGATCATGGCAGAAGAGAGAAAGCCGAAGGTAAATCAGGGACCGGGCGCGAGAGGCGCGAGAGGACCCAGACCGAAGATCCAGAATCCGGGGAAGCTGTTAAAGCGCATGCTTGCCTATACGTTTAAAGATTACGCGGTACATTGGATCGTTGTGATTATCTGTATTTTTGCATCCGTGTTTGCGTCATTACAGGGAACCATGTTCATGCGTACCCTGATCGACGACTATATTGTTCCGCTGCTCGGAAATCAGAATCCCGATTTCGGACCGCTCGCGGCGGCGATCGGAAAGGTCGCGTGCTTTTACGGGATCGGCGTCCTCGCCTCCTTTACGCAGTCGCGGCTGATGATCTATGTGACGCAGGGAACGATGAAGAATCTGCGTGACGATCTGTTTGAGAAGATGGAGAAGCTTCCTATTAAATATTTTGACACGCATGCGCACGGCGATATCATGTCGATCTATACGAACGACATTGATACCATGCGCCAGATGGTAAGCCAGAGTATTCCGCAGTTTATCAACAGCCTGATCACGATCATCGGAACGCTCGGCTCCATGCTGATCCTCGATATCCCGCTCACCGTCATCACACTTGCCATGGTTGCGGTTATGGTGGTCGCGGCAAAGAAGATCGGGTCGCTTAGCGGTAAGTTCTTCCTCGCACAGCAGCGCGATCTCGGTAAGCTAAACGGCTGTATCGAGGAGGGTATGACGGGACAGAAGGTCGTCAAGGTATTCTGTCATGAAGAGGAGAGCATAAAGCAGTTCAACGAACTCAACGACGCGCTGTTTGAGAGCGCAAACAACGCAAATAAGTTTGCGAATATCATGGGACCCGTGAACGCGCAGCTCGGCAACTTAAGCTATGTCGTCTGCACGGTTGCCGGGGCGTTCCTCGCGATCAGCGGTATCTCCGGACTGTCGCTCGGGGGACTGGCGAGCTTCTTAAACCTGAATAAATCCTTCAGCATGCCGATCAACCAGGTCAGCATGCAGCTCAACAGCATCATCATGGCGCTTGCCGGAGCCGAGAGAATTTTCGGACTGATGGACGAGACGCCCGAGGTGGACGAGGGATATGTCGAGCTTGTCAACGCGAAGGAGGACGGACGCGGCGGACTGACCGAGAGCGCGGAGAGAACAGGGCTCTGGGCATGGAAGCATTACCATAAGGACAGCGATACGACGACCTATCAGCAGCTGAAGGGGGATGTCGTCTTTGATCACGTCGATTTCGGTTATAACGACGAGAAGATGATCCTGCACGATATCGAGCTGTACGCAAAGCCCGGACAGAAGATCGCGTTTGTCGGGGCGACCGGAGCGGGAAAGACGACGATCACGAACCTGATCAACCGCTTTTACGATATTCAGGACGGAAAGATCCGCTACGACGGCATCAATGTCAACAAGATCAAAAAGGACGATCTGCGCCGCTCCTTAGGTATCGTTTTACAGGATACGCATCTGTTTACGGGAACGGTCATGGAAAACATCCGCTATGGAAAGCTGGATGCGACGGATGAGGAGGTCATAAAGGCGGCAAAGCTTGCGAATGCGGACGGTTTTATCCGCAGGCTGCCGGACGGATATCAGACCATGCTGCACGGCGACGGCGCGAACCTAAGCCAGGGGCAGAGACAGCTCCTCGCCATCGCGCGGGCGGCGATCGCGGATCCGCCCGTACTGATCCTCGACGAGGCGACCAGCTCCATCGATACCAGAACGGAGAAGCTCGTCCAGCAGGGTATGGACGCGCTGATGAAGGGGCGGACGAATTTCGTCATTGCCCACAGACTTTCCACGGTCAGAAACAGCGACTGTATCGTCGTGCTGGAGCAGGGACGCATCATCGAGCGCGGAACGCATGAACAGCTCATTGACCGAAAGGGTAAATATTATCAGCTCTATACAGGGAATACCGTATCGGCGTAAAAATACGGATTTCGGGAAAGAATGCCTCCGGACAGGGTTCCGGGGGCATTTTATGCTGTAACGGTTACGTTCCGCCTTTTGCGGACTGTAAGAGATTGACCAAAGCGGTCGATGAAAAGGCGGGGACGTTTAGAAACGGTCATAATGACAAAAGGATAAAAAAGATCAAAAACGGGAAGTGCCCGGACTGCATAAAGGAATAATCGGAATCTTGACAATTTTTCCGGGGGGGGGGTATACTTTAAGGTGCAACAAAAATCCAATGAGGAGGAAAGGAAAGATGAAGAACAAGAAACTGGGCTTCCTTAGCAGGAAGTTCGCAAAGGCTGTTTCTACAACCATGGTGCTTGCCATGCTCGTCGGAACAACCGTATCTGCACAGACTGCGTCACTTCAGGACGTGTTTGATGCAAAGTATTATTCCCAGACCTACGGTGATCTTTCGGAAGCGTTCGGAACAGATGCCGAGCAGCTTTACAACCACTATGTTCACTACGGTCAGGCGGAAGAGCGTACCTTTACCATGCTGATCGACCTGAAGAAGTACAGAGAGGCATATGCCGATCTGGACGCAGCGTTCGGCGACGACTGGAACGCGTATCTGAACCATTACCTTGTATACGGCTTTAACGAGGGAAGAAAATCCTTCGGTATTTTCGATGCAAGAGCATATGCGGACAGATATCCTGATCTGAAGGAGGCGTTCGGCTATGATCTGCTCGCGCTGTATCAGCATTACATGACCTTTGGTATCAACGAGGGAAGAAACTGCATGGCAGAGGTTGTTACCTATGCTTCCAACAGCAACACTTCCACGAACAATAACGGCGGCAGCATCAGCACGGAGACATCCGCTCCGACGCTGCGGACGAGCGGAACGCTGACCGATCCCGAGACCGGAGCACCGATCCCGAATGCAACGGTAAGATTCACCAGAA
>CAZVWN010000059.1:0-1306 GCA_964631065.1 uncultured Acetatifactor sp. | reverse complement strand
ACCGATCCCGAGACCGGAGCACCGATCCCGAATGCAACGGTAAGATTCACCAGAACCGGTGATCTGTATCAGGAGTTGGCTACGGTAAGCGGCGACGAAACAGGAAGCAACGTTCCTTCCGTAAGCGACAACGAAAACGAAACAGGAAGCAACGTTCCTTCCGTAAGCGACAACGAAAACGAAACAGGAAGCAACGTTCCTTCCGTAAGCGATAACGAGATTCCTGCAGGCGGTATTGTAACGTCTGCTCCCGACGGAAGCTGGTATGAAGTGCGCGTGGATGCAAACGGAAATTACGTCATTGACAATCTGCCCGCAGGACGTTACAGCGTAGAGGCAAGCGCCGAAGGTTACATGACCCTGACGCTTGGCACGGTAGCGGTAGGCTCCGGCGACGGCGTGTTCCAGATGCCGACCTTCTCGCTTCTGAGCGCTGATATGACGGGCGCAAATGATGTATTCGGGCAGGTGGTTGATGCGACGACAGGATATGGCATCGCAGATGTTACGCTGAAGATCAGAAGTAACTGGAATAACTACGAGGGCGAGACGGTTGCAACGACTGCTACGGATGCGGACGGCAACTACAGTGTTCACCTTGAGAGAGGGTATTACACGATCGAGTTCGTAAGAGAAGGATATGCTTCCGCTTTCTTAAACGTATTCAGCTCTAATGCGGGCGAAGGATTTAATAGACCGCTGAATCCTTCCGCTTCCATCGTGGATGCTTCTCAGCTCAGAGTCATACTGAGATGGGGTGCGACTCCCAGTGATCTGGATTCCCATCTGGTAGGACCTACGGAAGATGGTGTGGATATCTGCTATCACGTTTATTTTGGCGACAAGGAATATACTGTAGATGGAACTACATATGCAAATCTGGATGTGGATGATGTTACCTCCTACGGGCCCGAGACGGTAACGGTATTCCAGGTTCGGCAGGACGGCTCTTATTACTACTCCGTACATGATTTCTCTAATGGCGGAAACGAAACCTCTACAGAGATGTCGGCTTCCGGTGCAACCGTAGAGGTTTACCAGGGCGCTAATCTGATCGCTGAGTACAATGTGCCTACAGGAAAGACAGGGTATGTATGGAACGTATTCAAGATCGTAAACGGTTCCCTCATTACTGTAAATGACTTCAATTCAAATTATGACAGCATGTTTGGCGAGTACAGATAGGCTGATTATTTCTGAAACGGATTTTAAAGGGCGGCGGGTATGCGGATATCCGCCGCTCTTTCTTTGTGACAGGAGCTGCTCCGCTACGGATTGTATCGGGCGTGTCCGCGCGGAACCGGAC
>CAZVWN010000058.1:7805-12882 GCA_964631065.1 uncultured Acetatifactor sp. | reverse complement strand
CATTGCATTTCCCCTTCTCCTCTGCTATAACAGTAACAGAAACAGCTCTACGGGAGGAATTTCATGGAATATCTGTATACCTACGCGCCGGACGACATGACTTTTTATACCTGCGGTAATCTCGTCAGCCCGGACGGCTTTATCCATCAGCGCCGCACCCTGCAATGTCATGTCCTGATCTACGTTCTCGAGGGCACGCTGTTTCTGACGACCCGCGGCAGCGCCTACGAGGTCTCCCGCGGACAATATCTCTTTCTGCGCGGCGGGGATGAACACTTCGGGCATGCCCCTTCCCACGGAAGGCTCTCCTATCTCTGGGTGCATTTTGATACCCATACGCCGTGGCTCTTAACCGCCTCCGGAATACCGCCCGAAACAGACAGGGCATACACTTACTTTTTCCCGGAATGCGGCTCGGAGGGCGCAGACTTTCCGCTTCTGTTCGGCGAACTGATGCGCTGGTATCCGAAAAACGGAGAAACCGCGAAAGCGGCGCTCACGCTCACGACCCGTCTGCTGCTGCTTCGGCTGACCGGCGCTTATTCCGATTTACGCGAAAGCCGCCCGCTCCTGTTCTCCCCCATCATCAGCAAGATACAGGAATACCTCCGCACGGACTGCCATATGGCGCTGACCCCGAAAACGATCGCCGCGCACTACGGCTACAACTGTGCCTATCTCTCCGCCCTCTTTAAAAAGGAAACGGGAATCTGCCTGACGGAGGCGATCCACAGGGAGCGGATCGCCCGCGCGCGCACGCTGTTGTCAAACCCTGCCGTCAGCATCAGAGAAGCCGCTTTTTCAAGCGGCTTCACGGACGAAAAATATTTTATGAAATTATTTAAACGCTACACGGGAATGACCCCTTCCGCCTATCGCGCGCTGACGCCCTACGGCTAATCCGTTCCGGCAAAACGCTTTTTCAGCGTCTCCGACGCGTCCGGGCTTATTTAACGGGAAGCGGCATCATTTGACACATACACGGTATACGCCTCATCCGTCACATCATACAGCGGAATCATGCGGAAGTTCTGCCGCTGATGCCTTGTCAGGTACACGCCCTGCTGCCAGGGGAATGTGTCGTATGTGTGCTCCTGCAGGGGAGACAGAACCGCTTCCGGATGCGCCGGATCCGCAGAAAATGCGGTTTCTTCCTCTGTCAGTCCCGCCAGCACGACCGGTCCCTCTAAAACGGCGGCAAGCTCCGGCAGATCCGGCAGACTTTCCATGGAAAGCCCTGACGGCAGATACAGACGAAGCGTCTGCTTTCCGCTGACCGTTACCGTAAGCTTCTTTTCCGAAACCGTCGCTTCCGTCTCCTCGTCTCCGATCCAAAGCTTCGGCTCTCCCGCAAGCCATTCCGGCATACGCAGGGAAAGCGTCAGCTCTTTTCCGTCTTCCACGCTCACTTCAAAATTCATCACCCAGCGCGAGGTCTGACTGTGATCCGTCTCGTCGAAAAACGCCTGATCGTTATAATACTTCATCCCTGCCGTCTGTACCAGCTTTACCCGGATACCGTCGATCACGCTCTCCATCTCAGAAGGAATGTACTGACAGACCAGAAGCTCCCTGTTTTCTTCATCCGCCATATAGATCAGCTCGGGATACAGAGACTGCGCCTGTACCATTGTCCCGTGGCAGCACCAGAAATCCCTTGTCTTTGTTCCCCATTTTTTCCGTGCGCCGCCTCTTAAGGGCAGGAAATACGTCGGCATTCCCGTCTGCTTATTCTGCTGCGCAAGAAAGCCGTTATACAGCGCACGCTCGATATAATCGCCATATCTGCCGTCTCCCGTAAAACGGTAGAGATAAGACGCCGTTCTCACCATATTGTAAACCGTACAGAATTCCTGCGTCCGATCGCCTAAGAAATGCCCCTGCATATGCGGCGGAATCCAGAACTCGCCCGCGTTCTGCCCCGTCGTGGCATACATGCCGCGCTTTTCAACTGCTTCCTGCCAGAAACGCTCCGTGATCGTCCGCCACTTTTCCTCGCCGGTAATCTCATACAGCCGCGCCGCGCCTTGGGAGAGCGGAATGCTCGCATTTGCATGGCAGTTTGTCAGTCCGTCCTGTCCGTCCAGAAGCTTTCGGAACAGACCGGGATTCCCATACCGCTCGGCAAGCGTCCGGTATTTTTCATTTCCGCTCAGCTGCCAGAGCCGCGCCCAGGCTTCCAGCATACCGCCTTCCTCGCCGCTGTAGACGGCATGCGGATTCCGCTTCTGCATCTCCCCGGTCCAGCGCAGATACCAGTCCGCCAGCCCGTCAAGGATCTCCAGCGCCTGCGCGTTGCCGCCCTCTTCATACGCCGCCGTCAGTCCCATGATCGTCTTGTGCATCACATACTGCGGCGACCAGACATAACGGTTCTGCGCCAGCATCTCAAAATAGTTCTCCGGAATGGAGCCGACCCAGCCGTCGCCGTTTAAGCGCTGACATTCCGCCAGCTGTGCAACGACTCCGTCCAGCTTTACCTTTAACGCAGCATCCTGCTCCGACGCCACATAGGACGCAGCCGCCGACATCCAGTGCCCGAGGAAATGCCCCCGCAGCTGACAGATCGGCGCTTCCCACCCCCAGTGCAGCTTCGCCGCTGACGGATCATCGACAACCTGTAACCCCGGCAGGATGATTCCCGCCTCCAGACTGAAATTCTGCAGCAGACACTGTGTATCCAGCTCCAGCAGATAGTTTCTGTTTAACTGCATCCGCTCCTTAAAAAGACCGGGCAGAAGCCTTACCTGTGATTTTCCGATTGTTTTCAGCATACCCATTCATCCCTCCGCACATGTTTTCGCCGGAACCGTTTTTTCTGTCCGGCTCTTATGAAAAGTATAACGGATTTTTCCGGATATGGCAGTAGACAAAACCGCAGATATGGTTGTCAATTTGTATAACCGTTCAGAGCCATGCAGATCTGCACATATACGGCTGTCATGTCTGCGGGAACAGACACATATTTGCCGAATCCTATGGCAAAGTACCACATGAACAAAATTCCGAAAATTTTTTCTCTTGCATACATGTATTATCTATGCTATTCTGTTTCTGTCGTCAATTTTCGACAAAGGTTTACTCTGGAGAGTCTTCCGCTCCCGGCTTTGCCCGGAGAAGGAAGCGCCGAAGGTGTACAGCGGCTTATAAAATGTAAGCTGCCTATCTCTCAGGCAAAAGGACAGAGCACCGAAACGTGCATCTTCCACTCTCTTCAGAAGAAATCAATCTACTAAACAGCCGTAAAACGGCAGAATGAGAGGGAATATGTTAGAAACAGTCAGCAACTTCTTAACGACAGTGGATGATTTCGTCTGGGGACTTCCCCTGATCATCCTCATCATGGTAACAGGAATCTTCCTGACAACCCGTGTCAGATTTCTTCAGATTACAAAGCTCCCGCACGCAGTAAAACTGATGCTTGCAAACGACAAATCCGGCAAGGACGGCGAAGTCTCCAGCTTTGCGGCGCTCTGTACCGCGCTTTCCGCAACGATCGGAACCGGAAACATCGTCGGCGTTGCGACCGCGATCGTGGCAGGAGGTCCCGGCGCGCTGTTCTGGATGTGGATCGCCGCTCTGGTCGGCACCGCGACGAAATATGCCGAGTGTCTCCTCGCCGTTAAATTCCGCGTCAAGGCATCGGACGGTCACATTATCGGCGGTCCCTTCTACTATATTGAAAACGGTATGGGAAGCAGATGGAAATGGCTCGCAAAGATCTTTGCTTTCTTCGGCGTATGCGTCGGTCTGTTCGGTATCGGAACCTTTACCCAGATCAACGGTATCACCAGCGCCGTACATGGCTTCTTCGATCCGCAGAATGCGCATACGGTTCATCTCTTCGGCATGGATTATTCCTGGAGTATCGTGATCTCCGGCATCCTGCTGACAATCTGTGCCGCACTCGTCATCATCGGCGGATTAAAGAGAATTTCCAACGTAGCGCAGGTCATCGTTCCTTTCATGGCAGTTACCTACGTCGTTGCCTGTCTGATCATCCTGATCTGCAATATAACGGCAATTCCTTCCGCTGTTGTCACCGTCATAGAGAGTGCGTTCGGGCTGCGGGCCGCAGCGGGCGGTGCGCTCGGCGCTGTCATGGTCGCGGCGCAGAAGGGAATCGCGCGCGGTATCTTCTCCAACGAATCCGGTATCGGAAGCGCGCCGATCGCCGCAGCAGCCGCAAAGAGCGACTCTCCTGCACAGCAGGGTCTGATCTCCATGCTCGGAACCGTTATTGATACCCTGATTATCTGTACCATGACGGGACTGACCATCGTGATCACGGATACCTGGAACATCGGTCTCGACGGCGTAGACGTTACGACAAAGGCATTCCAGATCGGACTGCCCTTCTCCGACAGCGTTGCCTCATTTATCCTGATGATCTGCCTTGTCTTCTTTGCCTTTACCACCATCCTCGGATGGGATTACTACAGCGAGAGATGTCTGGAGTACCTCGTCGGCGAGAAGCCGAAGGTCATCAAGGCTTACCGCTGGCTGTACATCTTCTGCGTCTTCATCGGACCGTACATGACCGTAAAGGCGGTATGGACGATCGCCGATATCTTCAACGGGCTGATGGCGCTGCCGAACCTGATCGCGCTGCTCGCCTTAAACGGCGTCGTCGTTGCCGAGACAAAGAAATACCTCGACGAACGGGCAAAGAAATTTTAACTGTCTCAGCTGACATACGCCCTGCGGGTACAAATGTACGCCGCAGAGCGCACAAAAATAAGCCCTCCGCGCATCTTTGCGCGAAGGACTTATTTTTATTCGCCAAGCTCAATTGTCGGCACATATAAATCTTTTATGGCAGCCGCATCCTCCCACCATTCCTCTTTTTCTCCTGCAAGCACCAAGGTTCCATCGGATTTTAAGCCTATCTGCACATCATCACCTGCTGCGATCGCTACAATATCTGTCCATTCGGCAACTTCTTCCTGCCCCTTCCCGACAGCTCCTGCTATCACTACCGTTCCATCTCTTTTTAATCCGAGAAGCGTGAAATAGGACTTTGAAATAGCGATAATATCCGTCCACTTGGCTGCCTGATGATAATCTGTTCCGAATT
>CAZVWN010000058.1:3901-7705 GCA_964631065.1 uncultured Acetatifactor sp. | reverse complement strand
TTACGCTGTCCGGCTTTGAGATACCGCAGCCGGACAGAGCAAAAAGCATCATGATTACCAAAAAGCTCCCCATTCTCTTCCTGTACAGCACTGCTTCCCCCTCTTTTCCCCTTACCGGTAATACTGCGCCTGTGCCTCAAACATTTTCGCATAGATTCCGTCAGGCAGTCCGACCAGCTCGTCATGGCTTCCGTACTCCGCGATTTTTCCGTCTGAAAATACGGCGATCCTGTCGCAGAAGCGGCAGCTTGAAAGCCTGTGGGAGATATAGAACGCCGACTTATCGCCGACCAGCGTATGGAACTGTCTGTAAATTTCATACTCCGCGATCGGATCCAGCGCCGCCGTCGGCTCGTCGAGAATAATGACCGGCGCATCCTTGTACAGCGCCCGCGCGATCGCAAGCTTCTGCTGTTCTCCGCCGGACGGCTCGACACCGTCCTCCTCAAACATTTTAAAGAGCGTCGTATCCTTCCCCTTCGGCAGCTTCCCGACCATCCCGTCCAGCTCAACCTGACGAAGCAGCGCATCCATCTTCTCCCGCTCTTCCTTCGTCTGTGCCTCACCGTCCTTCAGCAGCACATTTTCCGCCATCGTAAAGCCGAACAGCTTAAAATCCTGAAAGACCGGCGCAAACTGCGCACGGTATTCCGTGTAATCATATTCCCGGATATCCTTCCCGTCGAGCAGGATCTCCCCGGATACGGGATCGTAGAGTCTGCACAGCAGCTTGATAAAGGTCGTCTTTCCCGCGCCGTTTAAGCCGACGATGGATAAATGCTCCCCCGGCTCGACGACAAGACTGATCCCGTCCAGAACCTTTTTCTCCGTTCCCGGATAAGAAAACGTTACGTTCCGAAACTCAATGCGGTGCTGCTGCTTTTTCACAGGCTCCTTTCCCTTCGGAATCGCCTCGGGATATTCCATGAACAGCACATATTCATACGCATAATTACAACGCTTTGCAAGCTCCGTGATATTCCAGGACAGTCCGCCGAGCGTCGCGTCCAGAGCGCCCGCCGTCTCAATCATCTGCGTAAACGTTCCGATGGAAAAGACCCTGCGGATGGCGAGCAGTCCGACGTAGGAATAGGTCAAAAGCTGCCGCAGTATATCAAAGGCGGATTCCAGCATCCGGTACGGATACCCCTGATCTCCCTGTTTCTTCCAGACGGCATTGCTCTGCGCCGTATTGTCTTCCCATTTCCGTACCAGCAGCTCCCTCGCATGATACAGGCGGATATCCTTTCCGTACCGGAAGCTCACCGTCTCCCAGCCGAAATATCCGAACAGTCTGTTTAACTTCGAGAGCTGTCCGAATGCCGCCAGATCCAGACGGTTGCACTTTACGGAAACCCAAAACTTCACAGCCGCATAAATCAGAATCACAGCCAGCAGTACAGGAGCATGCAGCAGGATCAGTCCGGTAAAGCCGACAATTTTAAAGACATTCCCGACAAACATAAAGATCTGCTCCGCGATCCCATATACTCCGCCGGAATACCAGTCCATTCCCGTCCGCGCCTTCTCCAGCTGATCCAGCGCCTTTTTATCCTCCGTCAGCTGAAAATCCATCCCCATGGCATGCCGCCCGATCTGCATGGAAAAATAATTGTCCAGACGCTCCTGATACTTTTCAAGCGCTGTCGTTACAGCGGAAGAAAGAACCGACAGCAGAAATTCCCCCAGAACAAGAATCGCAACATACATAAAAAGCTTTTCCGCCGCACGGTCCGTACAAAGCTCATCCACCAGAAGCGGCGTCACATAAATCCCAAGAAAAGGCTGTACCACGCTGATCAGGGTCTTACACCCCTCAAGCGGAAAGAAGAGCGGATATTTCTTCGCCGCCGCAGGAAACAGTGCCCTGAGAACCGGAAAGAGTCTGTTTGGCTTCTTCGCTGCTTTTTCGATTTTCGTCTGCATCACGCCTCTCCCCCTTTCTCTTCCTTATAATACTGCGCCTGCGTCTCAAACATCTCCGCATACGCGCCGCCCTGTTTCATCAGCTCTTCATGGCTGCCAAGCTCGATCAGCCGACCGTCGCGGAACATGGCGATACGGTCGCAGAATCTCGTCGAAGCGAGCCTGTGGGAGATGTAGACCGCGGATTTATTCCCGATCATCCGGTCAAAGCGCTCATACAGCTGCTGCTCCGCCAGCGCATCCAGCGCAGAGGTCGGCTCGTCCAGAACGACGATCGGGGCATCCTTATAAAGCGCCCTCGCCAGCGCAAGCTTCTGTCTCTCGCCGCCCGAGAAATCCACGCCCTCCTCATCAACAACCTTTAGCAGCTCCGTATCCATTCCCTTCGGCAGGGTATCAGGCTTTTCGCCAAGTCCCGCCTCCCGCAGCGCGCTCACTGCCTGCCGGTAATCCGTCTCCTCCTTTACCCGCATGGAGACATGCTCCGCCAGCGAGAGTGCGAGCACCTCAATGTCCTGAAAGACCGGGGCGAAAAGCCGGTAATACGCCTCGCGCTCATACTGCCTGATATCGACGCCGTTTAAGGTAATATACCCTTCCGTCGGATCGTACAGCCGAAGCAGCAGCTTGATCATTGTACTTTTCCCCGCGCCGTTGATTCCGACAACCGCGAGCTTTTCGCCGGCGCGCAGGGTCAGGTTCAGACCCGTCAGCGCATCCTTCTCCGACTCCGGATAACGATAGCTCACATCATGAAATTCGATCGTATATGCCTTTGCCTCGGGCAGCACAAGCGCATCTTTGTCCTTCTCCGGCTCCAGCTCCAGAAACGCCCGGAAATCGTCTACCTCAAGAGATGCCTTTCTATATTCCCCAAGTCCCCGCAAAAAAGAGGACAGTGCGGAGGAAAAAGAGAGCGCGAGCGTCAGATACAACGTAAAATTACCGATAGAAAGCTCCTGCCGTAAAACAGCAAGAACAAGCATACCGTAAATAAACGCCTTTCCGATCAGAAACAGCACATTGACGATCAGACTCTGACGCAGCCAGAGCTTCTTGTCATAAAAAATCCGATCCTCCTTTTTATCAAAAATTCTCCGCTGCTTCTCCAGCAGAAAATCCGTCAGCCCGAACAGCCGGATATCCTTCGCATAATCAAAATCCTGCGTCACATGCTGCATATAATATATCTTGCGCCATACCGGAGACAGCTTATCCCAGACCTCACGCTTGCTGACCTTAACGGTATGATTATACGCGCAAAACTGTAAGACCCCCAGCAGGATCAGAACCAGAATGACCCTAAAATCCAGAACACAGACCGCGATAAAGGTGACAAGAATCGTAAAAAAATTCTTCCCGATATCCGTCGCATGGTGCATCATCCCCTCCACGCCGTTTATATTTCCCCCGGTCGCCTGCTGCGCTCTCTGCTGAAGATCCAGAACCTCCGGCTTTTCCAGCATCTCATAATCCAGCCGCAGCACCTTGTCCACGCGCTCCGTGATCATCTGCATGCGCGTATAGATCCAGCGGTACCAGACCTTCGCTCCGGAAAGCTGATTTCCGGTCTGCAATAGCGCCGCAGCAGCGCCGCCGGCTGCCAGAATCCCAAGAAGCTTTTTCAGGCTCTCCTGTTCTGAAAGGTCTGACTGAATCAGATCAATGACATATTTTCCGAAAAATCCCCAGAAATAACTCATGACGGAGCCGCAGACAATCCCTAAAAGCATAAGCCAAAGAACCGACGGGCAATACTGTCTGCACTTTGAAAAAATAAAGCGCGTATTGCTCCAAAGTCCAAACTCCCTGTGCAGCGGATTATCCCTGCTCTCCTTAAACTCTGCCATTTTCCCGTTCCCCCCGTAGTCCGTTTTT
>CAZVWN010000058.1:0-3801 GCA_964631065.1 uncultured Acetatifactor sp. | reverse complement strand
CGCTTACACCGCCTTAAATTTCTGAATTTCCGCTTTCAGCGCTTCAGAAACGCCGTCGTTCATGGACGTATATTTCTGAATCAGGGACATGTTCTCTACAAGCTCCCCGATCGCCATCTTCAGCGTTCCGATATTGCTGTTCTCATTCATCGCCTCCTGCGAAACGGCATTCAGCCTGGAATCCATCTGCTCCGTCGCTTTCAGGAAGAAGGATGCTTTTTTATCAAAGGCATCCATCATCTCCTCCACCGTATCCGCATCCTTCAGATACTCCTCGGCAGCCTTGACAAATTCCTCATAATCCGCAGAAACATTCGTAGAAACAAACTCCAGCAGCTTCTCTGATGCCTCCGCAAGACTTCTGACCGCTGCCGTAACCTGCTGACTGATCTGCTGAATACTGTTCGCCGTATTGCGGCTGTTATCGGCAAGCTCCCTGATCTCGTCCGCGACAACGGCAAAGCCTCTTCCGGCTTCTCCCGCCCTTGCCGCCTCAATGGAGGCGTTCAGCGCAAGCAGATTCGTCTGACTCGAGATGGAGAGGATCTCATCCGTCAGCTTTTCGATGGCGCTGACGCTTTTACTGTTTTCCACAGAGCTTTGCAGATCCGCCCGCAGAGTTTCCGTAATCCGATCCGACTCTGTCTTACTGCTGTCAGCCAGCTCACGGACATGATCCGCACGCCCTCTGATCTCCGCAGAATAGCTCTTTCCCGAGATAACCGCCTCCGCCATGTCTCTGCTGTCCCCGTTCAGGCTCTCCATATCCGAAATAACCTCTCCGATGGAAGCCACAAAGGACTGAATCTCCCCGTGCAGGGCTTCCGCCTGTCCGGAAACCACTTCCACCTCACGATTGGAATCCGTTACCTTCGTTGAAATGTTGCAGGAAGACTCATCCAGCGAAACGGAGTGCGCCTTGATCTGCTTCATGACTGTCTGCAGCCTGTCCATGTAAAGATTGACGCCGGAAGCCAGCCTTCCGATCTCGTCTGTTTTTTTGGTAACAAGACGCTCGCCAAGATCTCCCTGCTGCTCCTCCAGCTTCCTTGTCAGCTCTTCCAGCTGCACCGACAGGGTTTTCAGCGGCTTTGTCACGCACAGATACGCGATCACGATGGAAACCACCACCATCAGAAGCTGCGTGCTGGACAGCAGCCCGTTGGAAGACAGCGCCGCCGAAATATCCGCTGCCGTCTCCTCTGCCATCCGTGTAATGTCTGCCGTTTCCATGCTCTCCGCAGAAGCCGCCAGCGTCTGCATCGCCGTTCTGACATCCTGCATCGCGCCTGTCGTTGACAGATTCACCGAAAGCGTCAGAATAAAGATAACAGTCAGCGGCAGCATGATCTTAAAAGTGATATGTCTTTTCATGGGGCACCCTCCTCTTTTTTTGTCGAATATTCTGGTACTATTCTACCATTTCTCCGTCAAAAAGACAATCCTTGTTTTTCAAAGCCGCGAAACAGATAAACACCCAATACCGCATTAAATCCTGTTGCCGCAAATACGCTGAAGCGTTCCGGGATACCGAAGAATTCCGGCGGAACAGCGTTCGTTCCGACCGCGCCCATAAGCATCAGCGCCAATGCCGCGGTCGCCCACAGCGCCAGCGAGCGGTATCTTTTGTCCCGATAGCCGCCGACCATGATCACGACGAGAGAAGCGATCGAAAGCAAAACAACCGAAACCGTTACCACATAGACGTGCATAATATCCTGAAAGGTTCCGGCATAACCGCTGTCGGATAACGGGAACATGGCATACCCTACGTTCGTTACCCAATTCATGCCCGCAAAAAGATAAATCCCCGCCCGAAGCGTCCTGTTCAGCTTTCCCTGAATGAACACGCAGACCATCATTATGGAAATCATTCCGCACACGCCGTAAAGCGAAGACAGCTGATCCCATAACATTTTAGACGGCGCGTTCGCCGCGCTCAGATCGCTTACCGCCTGTGCCATCCAATCATACCCGGGGTAAGCAAGCGGAGAAAAAAGCACTGCTGCCGTATACGACAACAGACTTACAATCCCCAATAAACCAAGTTTCTGAATCAGACTTTTCTTCATACGCTCTCCCTCCATATCCGTGCCGGACAAAAAAGCAGCCGGATGCCGGTCAGAATGCGCACCCGCTGTATCATAAATTTAACTTCTACCGGATCATGCATGCGCTTTCAATAAAATCGGCAATGCCATCTTCATCATTTGAACCGATTACAAGATCCGCTTTCTTTTTCACCTCATCAATTGCATTCCCCATGGCGACGCCTAACCCGCAAAGCTCCAGCATGCCTATGTCCGCATAATCATCTCCAAACGCAATAATGGATTCCGTCGTCAATCCACACGCTTCCGTAATCTTCCTAATTGCATTTTCCTTCGTCACATTCTTTTTCGTAAACTTATACCAATAGCCGTCAGAAAACCGGACGCAATCGCAATCAGACAATCTGTCCGCCAACTCATCTGCTTTTTCCTGTTCAAAAATTTCAACACACATTTTCAGACCACATTCTGCAAAGTCAGAGAAATCCGTATAAATACTGTCTCCCCAGCCTTTATCCGCTTCCTTTGGATCTGTCTTGTAATTCCAATAATTTGCATACGGCGTATCAATTGTTATTTCACAGTCGTTCCCGCAAACCCTTCTTGCCATGTCAATCATGGCATTTGTTTCAGCCGCTGAGAATTCGGCTTTATAGATATATTCCGTTCCATATTTTACCAATGCGCCTCCGCTCGATATGACGATATCCGGCGCCAGTTCATTTAAATACACCAAGGAATTCTGTTCGCTTCTGGAGGTCGATACCCCGATCAGAATACCGTTTTCCCTGCACTTCTTCAGCGCGGAAACGGTTCTTTCCGATATTGACTTGTCACTTTTTAACAACGTGCCGTCCAAATCAAACAAAAGTAATTTACATGCCGCCTTCCGCTCTATGGGCTGATGTTCCTTTTCCTTCAAATTTATTTTCCCCTTTATCCGCTATTATGTAGAAAAATGGCGGGGTAAATCCCCGCCAGCCGGTGAGCCGGAACCTTACGGTCAGCCCAAATGTCAACGCACTTCGTGCAACAGCTTCCTATCCGTATGAATATTATAGGTTGTTTCCCTTAAAATATCAACTGATTTCTATAAGATTTTCAAGCCCTTCTAACGCTTTTCTATGATTCGGCATACCGGACTTCCGGCACACGGTTTAACGTTTCCTAAAGAAATGAAAATCGCAACAATCTCCACCGTAACCTATTGTTTTTGTACGGGTAAAACCGATTTTTTTCAGTCCGCCGTATGTCACATCATCGACATCACAAAACAGACGGCATAACTCCGCACAATCATTTTCTACGCACGCCGTATGCCAAAGGCACTTTGTAATGGTAATATCATAGCAGTCCTTCCTGTGAGTCTGCACGCTTTCCTGCAAATCTGTTGTTCTCATAATTTTAAGAAAGATATTACTATAAATTGCGTAAAATCCCGGCATCACTTCCATCCTTCGCGTAGAGGAATGCTTTTTTGCTGCAACCTCATCCATCATATACTTTTGCACATGCCTTTGCGCATCCGTTCCTGCAAAACCATCTTTCAGCATCGTCTTATATAATGCTATGCGCGGAAGAATCGTCTGCACAAGCGTTTTCATCTGATTGTTTGTCTTGTCTGTAGTGTTTTCGATAATTGTTTCCAGCATTTTCTCCTGTCTGTCAAATAATACACTCCCTGTTTCGTTTCCGAACTCCCTGCGCAGAAATGCTTTTATTTGTTTTTGTTGTTTTATGTTCATACTTA
>CAZVWN010000057.1:0-13175 GCA_964631065.1 uncultured Acetatifactor sp. | reverse complement strand
GACCCTAAGCCTCGGTCGGAGTGTCCGGAAGCCGAGCGCCGGCTGAATCATACTTTCTGATGATAGCACAGTTTTGAAAACTTGTAAATAACTTTTTTAGTCCCTCAGAATATCCACATATTTTACCGGTGTCCGGTAATTGTACTTACTGATCTTGATGCCTGTCTTCGGGCTGCTGGCATGGATGACCCGCCCGCCGCCGATATACATGGCGACATGGTTGATCGTTCCGGAGCTGTTCGCATAAAAGACAAGGTCGCCGGGCTGCAGCTCGGACGCGGAGATCTTCTTCCCCTCATTCGCCTGTGCCCTCGAAGAATGGCTCAGCGTCACGCCGAACTTCTTATATACGCTTAAGACAAAGCCGGAGCAGTCTGCTCCCTTCGTCAGGCTGGTTCCGCCCCAGACGTAAGGGTTTCCGATAAACTGCTTCGCATATTCTACGATCTCCACGCGCACATCCGACACACCCACGCCGTAGAGCAGCTCCGTCATCGTGATCGCCGTGTCAAGGCGCTCCTCAACCGTCACATATTCCGCCGAGACATACGCCTCCTCGCCGTCGATGGATACCTGTACCCAGCCGTCGAGCTGCGCGACAAACTCCAGCTCCTCGCCCTTTAAGACCTGCGTGAGCACCGCGCTGTCCACGCTCGCCTGATCCCGCACGTTCAGTCCGTCCGTCTCCGCGACCGCAACCGTGCGCACGATCTCGTTCGCCTTCATCTTTGCATCCGGACCCGTCAGCAGAAATTCCATGCTGACATACCCTTCCACCTCGCCGGAGATAATGTGCGCCCAGCCGTCCTCCGTCCGCTCAAGCACCTCACAGGCAGAGTCCTTGGGCATCTTTCCGACCAGCTTCCCGGAGGTGGACGGTGTCTCCCGGACATTCAGATTCCCGCTCTCCACGTTCGCGATCCCGATATCCGTATATCCCCAGGACGCACCCTGCGCCTGTTTTGCCGCCTCAATATATTCCTCCGTCGTCAGATTCGCCTCCAGAACGGACGCGATTCCGGCTGACGGCAGGATATTCTCCGCAGCCTCCGTATGCAGCGCCGGAGCGCCGAGCGTCAGCAGAAAACCCGCCGAAAGCAGTATCATCTGTTTTTTATAAGAAAGAGACTTCATTTGTTTTTCTCCATAATCCGCATCAGTAGTTACAAACTTGTTACAATTTTGTTACATCCATACAGATTATACCTTTGTCTCCTTCTCCTGTCAAGCCTGTTCTTCCGTCTCTTTTTCCGCGGTAATAATGGCAAACGCGATATTCGTCGCATGATCCGCAACGCGCTCAAGTCCGGACGCGATATCGGAGAAGATCATGCCCGCCTCCGGCGTACATTCGCCCTTCGTCAGCCGCTGTACATGGAATTTCTGCAGCTCCTTTTCCTTCTCGTCTACCATATCCTCCAGACGGATCACCTCCTGCATATGCGTCTCGTCGCCCTTGACAAACATATCCATGGAGTACCGGATCAGATTGTTTACCATGTCCAGCATCTCGCCCAGCTCTTTTTGTGCCTCTTTGCTGAAGGAAACGCCCTCCTCCTTGCGCTGCTTTGCCGCGTCCGCGACATTCTCCGCATGATCGCCGATCCGCTCGATGTCGTTCACCACATGGAACAGCGCGCCGATGCTCTTTAAGTCCTCGATCGGCAGGGTCGTCTGGTTGATCCTGACAAGATAATCCGTGATGGCATGATTTAAGAAATTGATATTTTTCTCAACCTCATAAACCTCTTCGATATCCTCCTCATCCAGCGTGATCAGCGCATTCATCGCGCGGTTTAGGTTCTCGCCCGCAAGAGATGCCATGCGCTCCAGCTCGTTGACCACCTCGACCACCGCCGTAGCGGGATTGAATACCACCTTGTCGCCGATATATTTGAGCTGATAGCTCTCACGGTAGCCGACCTTCTTATCCTCACCGGGCACACAGGCTCTCGACAGCCTTACGATCAGACCGGCAAACGGGAACAGTACGATTACCTGGAAGATCTTGATCAGCGTATGTGCGTTCGCGACAAACCTTCCCTTATCCGCCGAGATCGTCCAGATCAACGCCGTCACCTGCTCCTCCGCGATAAACAGGACAAGATACAGAAGCGCCGTACCGATCACGTTAAACCAGAAATGGATCAGCGCCGCACGCTTCGCCTCCTTCTTTCCCGTCAGGGAGGCAAGGAGCGCCGTGCTGCACGCACCGATGTTACAGCCGAGAATGATGTACAGCGTAATATGCAGGGAGAGCAGATCCTGATTTGCGAGAAGCAGCACGATACTTACCGTGACGGAAGAGCTCTGTATCACGCTCGTCAGAACCAGTCCGACCAGCGTTGCCATAAACGGATTCTTTAAGGAGCCGAGCATCGTTACGACCTCTTCGACATCCTTCATGTTCGCCATGGCGTCCGACATCGTGCTTAAGCCGAGGAACAGAACGCCGAAGCCGATGATGATGTCCGCAAACTGCTTCACCTTCTCCTTCTTTACAAACATCGCCGTCAGCGCGCCGACCAGCAGGATCACGGGCGCGTATGCCGACAGATTAAAGGAGACGAGCTGCGAGGTGATCGTCGTACCGATGTTCGCGCCGAAGATCACGCCTGCCGCCTGATACAGATTCATCAGTCCCGCATTGACAAAGCTGACGACCATCGCCGTACATGCCGACGAGGACTGGATGATGCCGGTAAACACGATACCGACCAGCATCCCCGTAAAACGGTTCGTCGTAAAAATTTCAAGAATGCGGCGCAGCTTCGCACCGGCAACCTTCTCGATGGAATCACTCATCACGCGCATGCCGAAGAGAAAAAGTCCCAGACCGCCCGCCATTGACAGAATAATACTCACACTCATATGTATACCTCATCCTCTTCTTGGTAGTGTTTACGGTGTACACCGCCAGTCTGCGCCGGCGGCAATGTCCTCCTGAAGCTGCGCCCGCAGTGCGTCCGGATTTTCAAAACGTCTCTCCGGTCTGCGGAACTCATGCAGATAGACCTCGACGTCCTCCCCGTAGATCTCACTGTCAAAGTGATAGAGATAGGACTCCACGCCTATGATCCGTTCTTTCGTTACCGTCGGTTTACAGCCGACATTACTGATGGCGCGATAGGTTCTGCCGTTGTGCCGCACGCTGGAGTAATAGACCCCGTTCGGCGGCAGGAGCTTGTCCGGCCCCGGGATGATATTGACCGTCGGAAAGCCGAGCCTTCTGCCGAGCTTCCTGCCTGTCGTCACCTTCCCCGCTATCATATACGGCATACCCATCATCTTCTCCGCCCGGACAAGCTCTCCTGTCTCCACACAGCTGCGCACAAGCGTCGAGCTGACCTCCTGTCCCTCCAGGCAGACCTTGTCGATCGTCCTGACCGCAAATCCGAGTTCGGGCGCCATCCGTCTGAGCAGCCCCGCGTTTCCCCTGCCGCCCGCGCCGAAGGAGAGATCATTTCCCGCCGCGATCAGCCGCGCATTCATCTGCCTTGCAAGCAGCTGCGCGGCAAAATCTTCCGGTGCGATTGCCGCCGTCTCCGCATTCAGCGGAAACTCGATCAGGATATCCACATTCATCCGCTCGAACAGCAGCCGCTTTTCTTCCTTTGTCGTCAGCTCCCTGCCGTCGCTCCTGCCGAAAAATACGGCGGGCGCGGGATCAAAGGTAAAGACACACGCCGCCTGTCCTTTTCTGCGGCATGCCATGATCTCCTCCAGCAGCCGTCTGTGGCCGATATGGATGCCGTCAAACTTTCCGATCGCGACCGCCGTTTCCTTTTCCAGATAAAAATCAGTCGTATTGCTGATAATTTCCATGCCTGCACTCCAACTATAAAAACATTTTTACGGGTTTATAAAGCTGCCTTGCGCCGTCATACGCATAAACGCCGGCAAAGCGTTCATCCGTCCGATACATCCTCACCCACTGCCCCGGCGCATACACTTCTTTTTCGCAGGTTCCGGACGGAACCAGCACATTTCCGTTCTCCAGCAGCCTTGCCGCCTCCTCCGTCACATGCAGCGCCGGACACCCGGCAAATACGCTTTCCACGGGAAGCAGCGCCTCTTCCAGTCTTCCCGCACCTTTCAGCTGCTGCAGCTCTCCCAAAGTCCTTGCATCCGCAAGCAGAAAACGCCCCACTCTCGTCCGCGAAAGGCTCTGCATCGCAGCGCCGCAGCCGAGCTTCTCCCCGATATCCGCGCAGAGCGCCCTGATATAGGTTCCCTTAGAGCAGACCACCCGGAAACGCACGACCGGCAGCCGGATTTCCAGAACCTCCAGCTCCGGGATCTCAATCCGCCTGGCTTTCCGCTCCACGGTCTTTCCCTCGCGGGCGAGCTCATACAGCTTTTTCCCGTTCACCTTCAGCGCGGAATACATCGGCGGGATCTGATCATATCCGCCAAGAAAGCTTTCACAGACATTCCTGACCGCTTCCTCCGATACCGTTACCGGGCATTGTCTGACAACCGTTCCGGTCATGTCCTGCGTATCCGTCTCCACGCCCAGAAGCAGCTCCGCCACATACTCCTTGTCTTTCTCCGTGAGCATATCGCAGAGCTTCGTCCCGCTTCCGAGACAGACCGGGAGCACGCCTGTCGCCGCCGGATCCAGCGTACCCGTATGACCGATCTTTTTCTGTCCGCAGATCCCGCGCAGCTTTGCGACCACATCATGAGAGGTAAAGCCTGTCTCCTTATTTACGATCAATATTCCGTCCATTCCAAACTCCCGTCAGTCGAGCTGCTCCGCGATATGCAGAGACAGATTGTTTACGCAGTCATGAAAGGTTCCCCGCATCGTACAGCCCGCCGCCCGCGCATGACCGCCGCCGCCGAAATACGACACGACCTTTGCGACGTCAACCGACTCATCCGACCGCAGACTCACCTTGTATTCCTGCACACCCGTCTCATACAGAAAGACGGCGCACGAAATGCCCTCGATGTTGCGAAGCTGATTCACGATTCCATCGAGATCCGTAGAATCCACATTATAAAACTCCATTGTCCTGCGATCCACAACGCTGACGATACATCTGTTATCCATAAACCGGATACTCTCCATCAGCGCCCGTCCCATGATCTGCGTCTGCAGATACGTCTTCTGATAAAAGGTCTCTCTGATCAGATTCGGGAAATCAAAGCCGTAAGAGATCAGCTCCGCTCCCTTCTTCAGCGTCTCCGGAGAAGTGTTGGAATACTGGAAAACGCCCGTATCATGGATAATTCCCGTATACAGCGCCTCCGCAAGCTCCCTGTCCAGCTTCTTGGTATCGATCAGATCATAGACCAGCTCGCAGACGGAGCCCACCTCCGGTCTGATATGGTTGATCATCCCGTCTCCGGTATTCGTAACGTGATGATCGATATTGATCGTCTTCTTCGCCGCCTGAAAATATTTCCGTGCTTCTCCCAGCCTTTCCGCACCGCAGTCCAGCGCGATAAACACATCAAACGGCTCCTCATCCGGAAACGTGCTGTCGATCTCCTCATATCCCTTCAGATTCCGGAAGACCTCTGACGGCTTTTCCAGAAAAACCTTTACCTCTGCCTTAGGCAGACATTTGCGCAGATACATCTGCACGGCAAGCACAGCGCCCACACAGTCCCCGTCGGGACGGATATGACCGCTGATGCCGATTCTCCCTGCTTCCTTACATTCCTTAATAAAATCCAACTTCATCCTACTCCCCGACATTCGCCTCATCCGAAGCGATCACTTCATCTATCCTGCGGGACATATTTACGCCGTACTCGATGGACTGATCCATCACAAAGGTAATCTCCGGCGTATTGCGGAGATTGATGGTCTTCGCAAGCTGTCTTCTGATAAACCCTTCCGCACTCTTTAATCCCTGCAGGGTATTCTCCCGTGCCTCCTCATCGCCGAGGACGCTGATCCACGCCTTACAGCTCTTTAAGTCGGGAGCCACCTCTACTGCCACAACGCTCGTCCACGGACTGATACGGGGATCCTTGCTCTCTCCCCGTATGATCTCCGCCAGTACGCGCTGCACCTCCCCGTTGATACGGGTATTCTTAATGCTGTTTTTCCTCATATATCAACCTTTCTGCCCCGGCCCGGACGCAGGGAACGGGGGCGTACTGCGAAAGAATGCGCAGCATTCTTGCCGCTAAGGCTAGATATTCTTAGATAGCGTACCCCGCTATCTTAGAATATCTCCTTAGCGTCTTATCGTGGTACCTCCACCATAATATACGCCTCCACGACATCCAGCTCCTGTATCCGGTCAAAGCCCTCGAATACCAGACCGCACTCGTAGCCTTCCTTTACTTCCTTGACATCATCCTTAAAGCGCTTGAGGGAAGCCAGCGCGCCCTCATAAATCTGCTCGCCGTCACGGGTGATGCGGACCTTGCAGCCTCTCTGGAAGATACCGTCCTTTACATAAGATCCTGCAATGTTACCGATCTGAGACGCCTTGAATACCTGACGGATCTCCGCATGACCGATCACCTTCTCCTCAAATATGGGATCCAGCATACCCTTCATCGCCGCCTCGATATCCTCGATCGCCTGATAGATTACCCTGTAAAGTCTGACATCCACGCCCTCGCGCTCCGCCGTAGTCTTCGCCGTTGCATCCGGTCTGACATTGAAGCCGATGATGATCGCGTTGGACGCGCTCGCCAGCATGACATCGGACTCGTTGATCGCGCCGACGCCGCCGTGAATACACTTTACGACAACCTCCTCGTTGGAAAGCTTCATCAGGGACTGCTTGACAGCCTCCACGCTTCCCTGTACGTCTGCCTTGACGATCAGATTCAGCTCCTTTAAATTGCCCTCCTGAATCTGGGAGAACAGATCATCGAGAGACATCTTCGCCTTCGTCTCCTCGAGCTTTCTCTCCTTGTTCTGTGCAAGGTAGGTGTCCGCATAGGATTTCGCCGTCTTATCATTCTCATGCGCAAGGAATACCTCGCCCGCGCTTGGTACGTCGGAAAGTCCCAGAATCTCAACCGGTGTGGACGGATCTGCTTCCTTCACCCTTCTTCCCTTGTCATCGATCATCGCCCTGACCTTACCGTGACAGGCGCCCGCAGAGATAAAGTCGCCGACATGCAGCGTGCCCTTCTGTACCAGAACGGTCGCAACGGGACCGCGTCCCTTATCCAGCTCCGCCTCGATGACAAGACCTCTTGCACGGCGGTTCGGATTCGCCTTCAGCTCAAGGATATCCGCCGTGAGCAGGATCGTCTCCAGCAGATTCTCAATCCCCTCTCCGGACTTTGCGGATACGGGAACGAACTCCGTGCTTCCGCCCCAGTCCGTAGCGATCAGCTCATATTCCGTCAGCTCCTGCTTTACGCGCTCGATATTCGCGGAGGGCTTATCAATCTTATTTACAGCAACAATGATCTCGATTCCCGCCGCCTTCGCATGGTTGATCGCCTCGATCGTCTGCGGCATAACGCCGTCATCCGCCGCCACGACAAGGATCGCGATATCCGTCGAATTAGCGCCGCGCATACGCATCGCCGTGAACGCCTCATGTCCGGGCGTATCGAGGAACGTGATCTTTCTGCCGCTTACATTTACCGTATACGCACCGATGTGCTGTGTAATGCCGCCGGCCTCACGGTCGGTTACGTTCGTCTTTCTGATGGCGTCGAGCAGGGAGGTCTTACCGTGGTCAACATGACCCATAACGCAGATAACGGGCGGTCTTTCCACAAGCTCCTTCTCGTCCTCCTCGTCCTCCTTTAAGAGCTCCTCGATCACGTCAACCTTGACTTCCTTCTCGCAGAGGATGTCGTATTCCATCGCAATATTCTCTGCATCCTCGTAGGAGATCTCCTGATTTACCGTAACGATCTTTCCCTCGAGGAACAGCTTCTTTACGATCGCGGACGGCTGAAGCTTCATCTTATCCGCAAGATCCTTGATCGTGATCATGTCGGGAAGCGTGATTACCTTGATCACTTCCTCAACAGTCTCTTCCTTCTTCTTTTCCGGCTTGATAAAGCGTCCCGGCTTATTCTTCAGCGCCTCGTTATCCTCATAGATATGCTCTCTCTTGGAACGCTTATCCTTCTCGATGCTGCTGCTTGCGCGTCTCTTATCGTCCTCGCGCCTCTTTTCCATATCCTTTGCAGGAGCTTCTCCCGCAAAGCTCTTATTCTGATTTCTGTCGCGGAATCCGCCGCCCTGTCCGCCGGCGCCTCTGTTGTCGCGCGGCGCGCCGTTGAAGCCGCGTCCGCCGCCCTGACCGAAGCCCGGTCCCCGACGTTCTCCCTGTCCGTTCTCACCGCCCGGTCTGCCTGGTCTCTGGAAGCTATTGCCGTTTCTGTCATTTCTGAAGCCGCCGTTGCCGCCTCTGTTCTGGAACTGTCCGCGATCCGGTCTGTCGCCCTGCGGTCTGCCCTGTCCCCTGTTGTCACGGTTTCCCTGATAACGGTTCTCCGAGCCGCGATTCTCCGGACTGCGGTTTTCCCTTGCCGGTCTGTCATACTGCGGACGCTCCGGTCTGTTCTCCTTGGGCTGAACCTGTACGATCTGCGTCTGTACCGCGGGCTTTGCCTGTGCCGGCTGCTGTGCGGCGGGTTTCGTCTCCTGCGGCTTAACCTCCTGCTTCGGCTTCGGCTGCGGTCTGGAAGGAACCATCTGTACGCTCGGCGTCGGTGAAGGCGGGGTCAGCGGCTTGATCGGCGTGTGAACCGGAGCCGCCTGTCGGTTTCTTCTGTCATTCATTCCGCCCTGTCTGTTGTTCTGTCCGTTCTGACGGTTTCCCTGTCCGTCACGGTTTCTGCCCTGTCCGTCGCGGGAACGCGTCTGATTTCCCTGCTGCCTTGCATTGCCGCCGTTCTGCGCCGGACGCTGGGAAGACATCTTTGAATTCTGTGAATTGTTCACAAAGATAATGGTCTTCTTCTTTTTCGGGGCATCCTGTGCGGATGTCTGCTTTTCCGCTTCCTTTTCTGCCGCCTTCTCAGGCTTTGCCGCAGCTTCCGCTCCTGCTTCCGCCTTCACGGGCGCCGCTGCCTTCTCAGGCTTCTTTTCCGTTTTTGCTTCGTTCACGGCTTTTTCCCTGACCGCTTCCACCTTTGTCTCCGCCTTTCCGAATGCCTTTCTCACGGTATTCGCAATCTCTTCTTCCACGGAACTGCTCGCAGACTTCGCTTCAATGCCCTTCTGCTGTAAAAAAGCCTGAATCTCTTTGCTCTGCTTATCCAGTTCCTTAGCGAGTTCATGTATCCTGATTTTCGCCATGCTTTCCTCCACTTCTGCCTATTAAAGCTGATTTCTCTTCTTCCAGTTGTCTGACGATGCTCTTTGCTAACCCTGCCTCACATACGCCGACCGATGACCGCTGCCCTTTCCCGATCGCTCTTCCGAGCTCCTCTCTTGTTCCGTAGCTGTATACGGGAACTCCATAGAACGAGCACTTATCGGCAAATAGCTTCGTCGTGTTGTCGGACGCATCCTCCGCAATGATTATCAGCATGGCGGAGCCTTTCCTGATTGCCTCCAGGGTCTGTAGTTCACCACTGACCAGATTGTGCCCTCTCATCGCAATTCCCAGGAGTGAAAAAATCTTATTCTGTTTCAAGGCTGTCAAACTCCTTCTCCAAGGCTTCATACACTTCCTTGGGAATATTCATTTTGAAAGAGCGCTCCAGACCCTTATTCCTTTCGGCCTTCTGCAGACATTCCCTGCTCCTGCATATATATGCGCCTCTTCCGTTCTTTTTTCCTGTCGTATCCGTACAGATCCCGTTGTCGGCTGTTTTCAGGACTCTGAGCATGTCCTTCTTCCCCTTCATTTCACCGCAGCCGACACACTGCCGCAAAGGTATCTTCTTTGCCATATTTTGTCTTACTCCTCAACGGGCTCTTCCGAAACGCCCTCTTCATATTCATAGCCGTCGCTCTCTGCGTAATCCGCTCCCTCTTCGTAATCCGCGTCCTCCGCAAAGTCTCCGTCTTCCCCGTCATATCCCTCTTCGTCCAGATAATCCTCATAGCGGAAGCCCGGCGCATCCTTCGCCTGTGTCTCGGACTTGATATCGATCTTATATCCCGTCAGCTTTGCGGCAAGTCTTGCATTCTGTCCCTCCTTACCGATGGCAAGGGAAAGCTGATAATCCGGAACGACAACCTTCGCCGTCTTCTCATCAGGATCCGCAAATACCGCAACGATCTTCGCGGGAGAAAGCGCATTCTGGATCAGCAGACCCGGGTTCTCATCCCAGTTTACGATATCAATCTTCTCGCCGCGCAGCTCCTCGACGATCGCATTGACCCTCGCGCCGTTCATGCCGACACACGCGCCGACCGCGTCCACGTTCGGATTGTTGCTCCATACGGCAAGCTTGGTACGGCTGCCCGCCTCACGCGCAATGCTCTTAATTTCGACCGTTCCGTCCTTGATCTCCGCAACCTCTGATTCAAACAGCCTCTTTACCAGCTCCGGATGGGTACGGCTGACGCTGATGCGCGGTCCCTTCGGCGTATTTTCCACCTTGAGGACATAGACCTTGATACGCTCCGTCGGGCGGAACACCTCTCCCTTTACCATCTCGCTCTCGCTAAGCATCGCGTCCGCCTTGCCGAGGTTGATGCTGATGTTTCTTCCGACATAACGCTGTACGACGCCGGTAACGACATCCTTTTCCTTCTCGTAATACTGGCTGTAGATCACGCTTCTCTCTTCCTCACGGATCTTCTGAAGGATCACGTTCTTTGCATTCTGTGTCGCGATACGTCCGAACTCCTTGGATTTGATCTCCACATGGATCATGTCGCCCGCCTGCGCCTTTTTAGAAATTTCCTTCGCATCCTCAAGGCTGATCTGCAGACAGTCATCCTCCACGTCCTCTGCCGTCGGAACGACTTCCTTCTCTGCATATACCAGAAAATCACAGGTATCGCGGTCGATCTCCACATGTACGTTGTCTGCCTTTCCGAAATGGTTCTTGCAGGCAGTGAGCAGTGAGTTTTCAATCGCCTCGAACAGCGTCTCCTTGCTGATCTCCTTTTCCCTTTCCAGTATGTCGAGCGCCTCCATCAATTCCTTGTTCATTTTTTTCCCTTTTCCTCCATTCTGATCCTTCCGGATCGGTTGCCGTTTCTATCGTTTTCTTCCATCAAAAATCCAAAGCAAGCCGGATCAGCGCGATATCCGTGCGCGGAAAGCTCCTCGACGCATCCCCTTCGCGGATCGTCAGCGTCTCCTGATCAAAGCCCTCGAGGATTCCCTTAAACTCCTTCTGCTTCTCAACCGGCTTAAACAGCTTAAGCTCCACCTCTTCGCCGACTGCCGCCTGAAGATGCTTCTCCTTTTTCAGGGTTCTTCCCAGACCGGGACTGCTGACCTCGAGAATATAGGCATCCGGAATAAAATCCTCCGCATCCAGCGCATCCGACAGCGCCCTGCTGACATTCTCACAGTCCTGAATCGTAACGCCGCCCGGCTTATCAATGTACGCCCTGAGATAATAGTCGCTGCCTTCCTTTACATACTCCACATCATAGACTGACACGCCGTTTTTCTCCGCAATGGGCGTAAGCAGCGCTTCCGTCTTCGTCTCGTATTCTTCCCTTTTGGACATCCGTGCTCCCCTTTCCATCCGACTGATTTGCTCCAACATGCAAGTAAGAGTGACCTGCCGGTCACTCTTACTCTGGTAAACATCATTAACGGTTAAAAGTATAGACCTATTTTACAATTCTGTCAACAGGTTTCTTGAAAAAAATCAAAATCCGCTGCTTTCCTGCTGCCGCAGCCTCCGTTGTTCGCGTAGATGCCGACCATCGTTCCCGTGTGACGCTTGGGATCGTCCGGGACGCCCTCATCCGACAGAAAGCGGCAGTCCTCCACGCAGCCGACCGTTTCCCACCGCACGCCGTCATAGCCGTAGAAAAAGCTTCGCTTCTGCCCCTCTGTCACCACGCGTAAATATACGGGCTGCTCCTTTAGCTTAGAAACCTCCGCGACCGTCTCCTCCCCGTGATTTCTGTTGATGACAAGCTGTATCTTCCTGCCGCCCTCAAAGCAGACCGCACAACGGATATACGTCGCCGTGCTGTAATAACAGGTCAGCCCCGCCTGTTCCCCGTCCCTGTCCGGATAAAATTCCAGCTTCGTCTCCGCCGTAAAAAAAAGCTCCTTCTCCCGTTTTAACAGCGTGTTCTTCGCGCGGATCTCAAAAAGCTGCCCGTCTCCGGTCCAAATCCTGAAAAACCCCGGACGCTCCGTCAGGCTGTACGAGCCCCTGTCCGGATTTCTGACAAACTCCCATTCCGGCGAAAGCACTTCGCTGTCAAAATCATCCCGCGGCTCCTCCGGAAAGACGCATTCCGGAAGCGCCGGCGCCCGCTGCACAAGACTTGGGCCCCTGCCGCCGTTTATCGTAAACCAGCCGTCCGCCGTCCACTCCACGGGATCAAGCGCCGTCTCCCTGCCGATCGTCGTATAATTTCCCTCATTCCGTCTGCCGCAGAGGTAATAGCACCACCAGTCCCCGTTCTGATCCTGTATGAGCTTTCCGTGTCCGGCGCGCTGAATCGGCGCCTCCTGATCCTGCTGCCGCATGACGGGATTATAAGGCGAGGGTTCATACGTTCCGTAAAGCTCCCTGCTGCGCGCCACGTTGATTCCATGTCCGTAACCCGTGCCGCCCTCCGCGACCATTGCATAATAGTACCCGCCGTGCTTTAAGATATGAGGTCCCTCCGGACATCTCTCCCCCGTTCCTGCCCATGCCGTCTTCCGCTCTCCCGCAAGACATAAGGAATCCTCCGACAGGGGAAATGTCTGCGCCGCCGGAGCGATCACCAGATACCGTTTCCCGTCTTCATCCACAAAATGTGAAGGGTCGATATCGTCCACCTCAAGACAGACAGGCTTCCCGTAAGGTCCCTCCGGTCTGTCCGCGGTCATGACAAGCTGTCTGCGCATGACATTGTTACCGCGCTTTCCGTCCGCGTTTAAGCGCAATGTCGCAAAGATATAATAGGTTCCGTCCGCATACGAAATATCCGGCGCCCAGATTCCGTGGGAATCGCGGATCGCGCTAAGATCCAGCCAGTCCGGATTCGTGATGGCATGCCCGACGATATGCCAGTGTACCATATCCCGCGAGTGCGAGATCGGAATCGCCGGAAAATACTGAAAGCTGGAATTTACCATATAATA
>CAZVWN010000056.1:1925-13349 GCA_964631065.1 uncultured Acetatifactor sp. | reverse complement strand
GCAACCCGGAAAAAGCAATACTGCCCTTCGCAGGGAGCGGATGTATATAAATAAAGGAGGATAAAAAATGAAAAGAAAGATGTTTAGAAAACTGATGGCTGCTTCCCTGGCAACCGTTATGGCTGTAAGCATGGCGGGCTGCGGAAGCGAAGATGCAGGATCTTCTTCCGCAGAGAGCAGCAGCGCTGCAAACAATGAGGAGTCCTCTTCCGCAGAGTCTTCTGCTGAGGCTTCTTCCGAGGAAGAGGTTGATCCCTATCCCGTTCTGACAGACGAGAACGGCAACGTTTACGATCTGGGCGGCATGGAGATCGTCATCCGTGACTGGTGGTCTAACAAGGACGACGGCAGCGACGGCTTCGGCGATGCGGACAATGATTACGGCGAGGCGACCAAGGAGTACCGTGAGTGGCTGCAGGAGACCTATAACTTTACGATCAGAAGAGAGTCCATCTCTGACTGGGCTTCCGCTCCGCAGGACTTCGTTGATTACGTTACCACGGGCGGCGACGAGAACAACTATGTATTCGTTCTGCGTCAGGACGCTGCGATTACCTCCGCTATGAGCCAGGGTCTGATGTATGACCTTGCGACTCTGAAGGACTTCGACTTCTCCGAGAGCAAGTGGAAGAGCGGCGTTCATAACCTGATGAGCAAGGGCGATTCCATCTACTGTATGTCCCCGTATGATCCGGAGCCCAGAACCGGTGTATTCTTCAATAAGAGACTGCTCTCCGAGGCAGGCATCGAGGCACAGGAGCTGTACGATCTGCAGGAGAACATGGAGTGGACATGGGATAAGTTTGAAGAGATCTGTGCAAAGGTACAGAGAGATACCGACAGCGACGGTACGATCGATATCTATGCACTTGACATGAACGATTCCAGCCTGTACAACGCGGCAGTATGGTCCAACGGCGGCGAGTATGTCGGCATGGAGAACGGACAGTATACCTACCGTCTTGAGGATGACGCGACCGTATCCGCTCTGGAGTGGGCTGTAGAGATGATGCAGACCTATACCAAGACGCAGGATGAGAACGGTGAGTCTCCTGCATGGGATTACTACAAGGATGCATTCATCAACGGCAACATCGTATTCTGTGTTGAGGATGCTTACGCTGCAGGCGCTCCCGGATCAGGTTCCCAGTGGGCTGAGATGGCTGATGATTACGGCTTCCTCTGCTTCCCGATGGGACCTAACGCTTCCGATTACACAAACTGCTTCACGGATAACCCGGTTGCCATCCCTGCATGCTATGATGCAGAAAAGGCTGAGAAGATCGCGTTCGCTTACAACTTAGTAACCGATCCGACGCCCGGATATGAGGATTATCCCGCTTGGAGAGCAGGATACTATGCAAAGTTCCGTGATACCGAGTCTGTTGACCTGACGCTGAACAGAATGGTATCCAACGGTATGGTAACCTACGACGGACTGATCCCGAACCTTCAGAGAGGCAGCGACCTTACCTATAAGCTCGGCGGAACCGCTGTTTCCGAGTGTATCGAGGCAATCGCTGAGACCTGGAAGGCATATATTGCTGAGGCAAACCAGTAAGTCAGACAACTTCAATTACTTGTTTCTATAATCATGAAGGGGTGATGTTTTCCGGGCATCATCCCTTTTTGAAAATAATCCATTACATCTGAAAAGACAGACAAAAAAGAACGGAGAGTGTAACATGGAAGTCAGATTTCATCTGCCGGGACTGCGGCAGAATTATCCCTTAAATATGCTGATCTTAAGTCTGATGGAGACGAAGCCCGAATTTTTCCGTGAGGGGATTCGGATTGCTTCCTTTTTCGGGGAGTTCCCGACCTCTCTCTGGAACGGGGGAAGACCCTCCAACTACGATCAGTGTGATGCTGATTATGTGCGGAACGTTGTCAAAAACATCAATGCGAAGGGCATCCCTGTCCGCTATACGTATACGAACATGCTGCTGAATGAGGAGGACTGTAAGGATCCCTTCTGTAATTTCTGCATGCAGGCGGCGGATAACGGGATGAATGAGGTGATGATCTTTTCCCCGATCCTCGAGAAGTATATCAGGGAGCATTACCCGAGCTATAAGCTGAACAGCTCGACCTGTAAGGAAATTCGGGATATCGCGCTCGTCAACGAGGAGCTGAAGAAGGATTATTATCTCGTCGTGCTCGATTATAACTTCAATAACCGCTTCGACGAGCTGGAAAAGATTGAGGATAAGGGGCGCTGCGAGATCCTTGTCAATACGCTCTGTACGCCTGCCTGTCCGAGGCGCGGCGACCATTATAAGAACATCGCGAAAAACCAACGCATTATGCTGAAAAACCGAAAGCTTCCCGCAGATAAGCAGATCCCGCTGGAAAAATGGTACTGTGAGTACGGCGAGATGAACTGTATCCATACGATTCAGGGATACCGCACTTATATTTCACCGGAGGATATTTGGGAGAAGTATGTACCGATGGGATTTGTCAATTTCAAGATCGAGGGAAGGACGGCAAACCTTTTCTCGCTGGTCGAGACGTATTGTCATTATCTGATCCGGCCGGAGTATCAGGGGCAGGCGCGGCTTCTGCTCTTAAATAATCTCGCGGCAAACCGGGTCATCACCGTAAATCATCCGAGACCGAAGAAATGGGTACCGGAAAGCTAGGAGGCGTGCTATGGCGGCAAAGGAAATCTACTGGCATCTGCCGGGATTCTGTTATTTCAGACTGTTGAATCAGGTGCTCTTAAATTTAATGAAGGATTATCCGGAGAAATTCCGGGACGGCTATCGGATCGGCTCCGTCTACGGAACCTTTCCCGGGGCGATCTGGAACGGCGGCAGGGCGGTCTTCGGCATCACGGGGAAAAGTGATATCGAAAGTATTTTAAAGCTCTATAACAGCAGAGGTATCCCCGTCCGTTTTACCTGGACGAACGCGCTCCTTGAGGAAAAGCATTTACAGGATACCTACTGTAACCTGATCATGCGTCTTGCGGATAACGGGCTGAATCAGGTGCTCGTCAACACGCCGCTCTTTGAGGAATATATCCGGAAGGAATACCCGGATTTTAAACTGATCTCTTCGACGACGAAGCGCATTACGGGCGTGGACGGTGTCTTAGAGGAGCTTAAGAAGGATTATTTTCTGGTGGTCTTAGATTACGACTTAAATCATGACGAGGCAGCCCTAAAGGCGCTGGAGCCGCAGGCGGGACGGATCGAGATGCTGGTAAACGAGGTCTGTTATCCGAACTGTCCGCACAGGGCGGAGCATTACAGACAGCAGTCGCAGATGCAGCTGGAATTTGACGTGAATACGGCGTTTCCCTGTCCGAACCGTTCCAGGGAGCGGAGCTTTGCGGAGTGCAGGAAGCGTCCTGCGTTTATCTCCAACGAAGAGATCGCAGCGCTTGCGGACAGAGGGTTTGTCAATTTCAAGATCGCAGGGCGCGGGATGCCGATAGAATATGTCAAGGAATCCTATCTGTATTTTCTGGTAAAGGATGACTGCAGGGAGTTTATCAAAGGAAAGATCGACAGGCTGTTTGAACAGTTTGCGGCGGCAGGGAAGCGCCGTTAGGGCGACGCGGAAAGAAGGGAGAGGCTGTTCGGACGGCTTGCGGTTTCCCCGGGAAATGCCGTCAGGGTGATATCGGACGACAGTCGGGAGGAAAGCAGAGGCTACGCGGAAAGCGAAGGTGCAGGGAGCGGGAAACGGAATTATGAAGCGGAATAGGAAGTGGAATAGGAAGTGGAATAGAAAACGGACGGTCGCGGGAAAGTGGCGGCACACAGCGGCGCTCTTCCTGCTTCTGACCGGTGCAGCTGCGCTCGGAGGCTGCGGCGGCGTGCCGGCGGAGGAGAGCTTCGTGGTGCAGGAGGCGGAGACGGAAGATGTCTCTTATCTCTTCGGCGTTGCGGAAATCGGGGATGTGGAGAAGACGGAGAAGATTAAGGCAACCTATCGCCAGACGGCAGAGCAGGAGGTCAGCTTTTCCTTGAGCGGTAAACGGATCGAGAAGGTCTATGTGCGCGAGGGCGACAGCGTAAAAAAAGGCGATCTGCTCGCGGAGCTTTCGGGCGGACAGGAGCGGGAGATCGAGTCGCTGGAATATCAGATTGAGAGAAACAGACTGTTATTGGGATATACGGATACGAACGAGGAGTATGCGATATCTGCGGCATGGGTCAACTATCTCTATAACGGCTGGGGCACGGAAGAGAGCGTAAAGGAAACGGTAGAATCCATCAGACAGTCGTACCGGTACCAGAGAGAGGATTATGAGGATGCGATCGAACTGGATCAGCGGAAGCTCGATCAGCTCTTACAGGAGCAGCAGGACAGTAAGGTTTACGCAGCGCTTTCCGGCGTGGTATATGAGGTCGCGGAGGGGCTGGAGGGATCCACGTCCAAGGCAGATGAGGTTATCCTGACGATCGTGGATACAAATGGCTGTCTGTTCGAGACGGAAGCCGCAGAGTTTGCGGAATATTTTAAAGAGGGCGAGACGGTTTCTCTGACGATTTCTTACGGAACGGCGGCGGGAAGCTATGAGCTGATGCCGATGAACAGGGATAAGTGGAACGAGAAGCAGTATTTTTCTGTCAGTGAGGGAGCGTATGAGACGGGGATCGAGGTCGGAACGGGCGGCACGATCCGACTGGTGACGGACAGACGGGAGCAGGTGCTGTATGTACCGGTCAGTGCGGTCAACAGTGCGGACGGGCGGACGTATGTTTACGTTCTTGACCGGGACGGTCAAAGAGAGGTGCGCTGGGTGGAAACGGGACTGTACGGGGATGATACCGTTGAGATCCTGAGCGGACTGGAAGAAGGGGAGAAGGTTATCAGGCGATGGTGATAAGAGGAAAAAGGATCATTTCGGGAATACTCTCCCTCGGGCTTGTACTGTCCTGTGTCTCCTGCGGGCAGGAGGCGGAGACGACAGGCGGAGAGATTCCGGAGCTTCTGGAGCCGGTCGGCGTGGCGCAAAGCTATGAGCAGGCGGCGCGCAGAACGCTGTATGACGCAGAGGTGTATTCCGCGATCGTCTCTCCTGAGGTGACGGAATACAGTCCGGAAAGCTCATTGACCTTTGAGGAATATGATGCCTTTCCCGGGGAGACGGTAAAGAAGGGGAGCAGACTGCTCCACGGCAGTACGGAGAGCGTTGACAAGAGCATTGAACAGACGGAAGAAGCGATCGCGGACATGGACGAGAGTTATCAGGAATACTGTACGGAGATTCTTGAGACGATCGCGGAGACGAAGGCGGCAAAGCAGAATAACGGTGAAATCGTTGAGCGGATCGAGGGGTATCGGCCCAAGCAGTATGTGACCGTGACGGATGCGGAGACGGGAGAAGAGCGGCAGGAGCTCAATCCTGAGTATACGCAGTGGCAGTCTGCCTACGCGGGAGATTATGCGAAATACCGGTCGCTGTATTACAATGCAGCCCAGAGTCTTCTCGAACAGGAGGAGGCGTATAAGGAGCGGCAGGAGCTGTATGCGCTTGACCGCGCGTATTCCGTAAAACAGCTGGAATATCTGCGGCAGGATAAAAAAGCGCTGACAATGACGACGCAGACGGCGGGAATCGTGGCGAATATGCAGTTTCTTACAAAAGGGGACTGGGTCTCAAAGGATCAGCAGACAATGGTGGTCTGTGATCCCGAAAAGAAGGAGCTGCGCTGCGAGTATATCAGCAAGGGAACGGTTTCAAAGGCGGAGGATGTCTATGCGCTGATTGACGGAAAGCGGTACGAGGTGGAGTATCAGGCGTTGGACGCGGCGGAGTATCAGCGGCTCAAGGAGCAGAACGGGGCAGTGTATTCCACGTTTCTCTTACGCGAGGGCGCAGAGGAGATTGCGCAGGGAAGCTACGCCGTTATCGTCATTATAAAGAAGGTGACGCGGGATGTGCTGACCGTGCCGAAGGATGCGGTGAATAAGGATGATACTTCGAGCCGGGTTTATGTTTTGGGCGAAGACGGCGAATCGGAGGCAGTTACCGTAAAGACGGGCGAGACGGACGGGATTTATACCGAGATCGTCTCGGGGTTAAACGAGGGCGATAAGGTCTTAACGGAGTCGGCGGTCACTGCGGCGGGCAGCACGGCGGTTCTGGAAAAAGGAAGCATCGGATACGAATTTACCGGAACGGGATATCTCTATTATCCTTCCTCGGAATGGGTAAAGAATGAGATTACCTACGGCACGGTTTATTATGTGGAACGCCTTGTGAAGCAGTATCAGCAGGTCAAAAAGGGAGAGGTCTTAGCGAGAGTGCGCGTGCTGGCGGATGAGGTCGGACTGGAGCGCAACGAGAGAAAGCTGCAGCGCGAACGGGAGCGGCTTGCCGATTTAAAGGCGGAAAAAGACGAAAAGAACGAGAAGACGATCGCCGCGAAGGAAGAATACATACAGGAGCTTGAGGAGCTGATCGCTGAGATGAAAGCGGATTTTGCGGTCACGGAAATCGTGTCTCCGATCAATGGGATCATTACGGAATTTACGGATTATGAAGCGGAGCAGCTCGTTTCGGCGGGCGATAAGCTCTTTCAGGTCTCGGATGAGACGCGCAGCTATATCATAGTCGAGGACACCAATCATCAGCTCTCTTACGGAAACGAGGCGGTGATCACATATACGGGAGAGGACGGCGAAGAGAAGACGGCGTGCGGACAGGTTGTCACGTTAAACAGCATGGCGCTGGGACAGGACTTTGATGCGGATATCGCGCTGATTCAGGTTTCGCCGGAGGATCTCGGCGGGATGGCGGGCAGCTCGCAGGGGTATGAGGGCTGGTGGAACAGAAGCCGGTTTAAGCTTTCCATCACGATCCGTTCCATGCAGGATGTCCTGCTTGTACCGAAGAAGGCGGTGAAGGAAAAGAACGGCTGTACTTATGTAAAGGTTAAGGACGATAACGGTGGGATCGTTTACCGGAGCTTTGTCGCGGGCGGTTCTGATCTGTCGAACTATTGGGTGGCAGAGGGACTGACGGAAGGAATGGAACTATGTTTAGATTGATGCTTGAAAAACTGATGTCGAAAAAATGGATGAATCTCTGTCTGCTGCTGGGGAGTGTCCTGCTGATCGCAACGGTTGTCAGTTTTCCGCTCTATCAGACGGCGGCGTATGACAGGATGCTGCGTGAGGAATTTCGCAATGCGCTGACAGAGACCGGGAAATGGCCGGCGATGAACGAACTTTCCGTCGTCTCTAAAAAGGAAGCGGGCGGAAAGACGATTCTCCGGCTCGAGGAGCTTTGCGGAAAGCTCTGTGGAGAGCTGGGCGTTACCGAAAAAATCACCGTCATGTATTATCTGATGTATTCGCAGGATGCGCATTCTTTGATGAACCGCACGGATGTCGCGGAGATCCCGCTCAGGCTGGGCGCGATGACGGATCTTCCCGCGCACGCGGAGATCATCAGCGGGGAGATGTTTTCGGAGAGCGGGCTGACGGAGGACGGCAGCATTGAGGTCGTCGTCAGTCAGACGGCGCTGGTTGGTTTAAATCTTCTGGTCGGGGAAACCATCTGTTTCGATAACCTGACGGATGCGGACGGAAAAAAGATCCGGCTGTATATCAAGGGCGTATTCCGCGAGGGGGATAACAGCGATTATTACTGGCAGACGGATCCGGAGACGATGGAGAATGTCTGTCTGATGAACATGGAGCTGTACCGGCAGATGTTTACCGGAGAAAATGCGAAAAAGTATACGATGATCACGCGTTTTTATTCCCTGTTTGAATACGCGGATCTGACGGCGGAGCAGGCGGAGACGCTGGCGGCGAAGACGGATTATTATACGGAGGAGAGCGCTTATAAGAGCGTTATGGAGGAGCCTGCCTACCGGGAGATTCTGACGGAGTATCTGGGAAAGCGTGACAGGATCGACGCGACGCTTCTCATTTTACAGATTCCCGTATTGATCATGCTGGGGGCGTTTCTCTTTATGATCTCCGGACAGATGTATGAGATGGAGCGCAATGAGATTTCCGTGATCAAGAGCCGCGGCAGCTCCGGCGGACAGATCTTCAGACTGTATCTGTATCAGAGCGCGTTTCTTACCCTGACCGGCGGTGTGCTCGGCGTGGGGCTGGGCGCAGTGTTTGCCCGGATTTTAGGCTCGGCAGAGAGCTTTCTGGAATTTGACGGCAGCCGGACGCTGACGCTGACCGTTACGCCGAAGGTTTGGATTTACGCGGGAGTGTCCATGCTGGCGGTGCTGCTTATCATGGCGCTGCCGGCGATCCGCCACAGCAGGGTATCGATCGTAAAGCTCAAGCAGCAGAAGGCGCTGAAGAGAAAGAGCTGGTGGGAGAAGCTTTTTCTGGATGTCATACTGCTCGGAGTTTCCCTCTACGGATATTACAGCTTTAAAAAGAGCGCGGACAGCCTTGCGGAGAACGTGATCTCCGGGGAAGCGCTGGATCCGCTGCTCTATATCAGCTCGTCGCTGTTCATTGTCGGCATGGGACTTTTGTTTTTAAGGCTGCAGCCGCTTTTCGTACAGCTGATCTATCAGATCGGGAAAAAGCGCTGGCGGCCGGCGGGGTATGCCTCGTTTCTCGAGATCATCAAAAACGGCAGAAAGCAGCAGTTTATCATACTCTTTCTCATTATGACGATCTCGCTGGGTATGTACCATGCGACGGTTGCGCGGACGATCTTACAGAATGCGAAGAGCAACGTGGAGTATCTCGACGGCGCGGATATCATTATCCGGGAGGTCTGGCCGGAGGTGCGCGACAGCAATGGTGCGACGACCGGAAATTATATGGAGCCGGATTACAGCAGATATGCCGACCTAAGCACCGTGAAGGGATATACCAGAGTGTTGTATGACGAGAAGGCATACATCGGAACAGGAAAGACCTCGAGACAGTCCGTGATCCTTATGGGTATCCACACGAAGGAGTTCGGACAGGCGACTTGGGTTTCGGAGTCGCTGATGGGAAAACAATATTATGCATATCTGAATGAGCTGGCGGTAACGGAGGGCGGAATCCTCGTATCGGAGAACTTTAAGACGAAGCTCGGATATGAGGTCGGGGATTCCATTACCTACAGCAACAACAGCGGCATGAGCGCGAAGGGAACGATCGTTGACTTCCTCCCGTATTTTCCGGGATATGCGCCGACGGTGACGGCATTAAACCCGGACGGAACCGCCTATACGGAGGATCAGTACCTCGTTGTCGCGCATTACGATCTGCTGCGGCAGAAATGGGGCACGCAGCCCTATGAGGTCTGGATCGATTTAAAAGAGGATGCGGATACGGCGGAGATTTACGACTGGATCGAAACGAATGACATTAAGGTGAAGAAATTCGTGGACAGGGCGGCTGATGTGGAGGCTGCCGTGGAGGATCCGCTGTTGCAGGGAACAAACGGCGTGCTGACGATGGGCTTTGTCGTGACGATCCTTCTGTGTGCGGTGGGATATCTGATCTACTGGATCCTGTCGATCCGTTCGCGGGAGATGATCTTCGGCGTGCTCCGCGCCTGCGGTATGCACAAGGGCGAGCTGATCCATATGCTCTTGAATGAACAGCTCTTTTCCGGCGTGCTGTCCGTGTTTGCCGGCATCGGGATCGGCAGACTGACTTCGCTTATGTTTGTACCGATGCTGCAGCGGGCGTATGCGGCGGCAGATCAGGTACTGCCGATGGAGCTTGTCGTGGAAGCTTCTGACATGATGCGGCTCTACGGCGTGATCGCGGGCGTCATGCTCTTATGTCTGGTTACGCTGATTCTGCTGCTGTTTCGGATGAATGTGACAAAGGCGCTGAAGCTGGGTGAGGAATGATGGAGAATAATTATTTGATTCAGGTAAAGGATGTGGACCGGATCTTTTCAGTGCCCGGCGGTCAGTTTCAGGCGCTGAAAAAGATCAATGCGGAAATTCCGAGGGCAAGCCTGACGATCCTAAAGGGGCGTTCCGGTTCGGGAAAGACAACCCTGATGAATATTATCGGAACGCTGGATGACCCTTCCGCCGGAGAGGTATGGATTGACGGAAAACCCGTAAAGGGAATGTCGGCAAAACAGCGGGAGAATCTGCGCAGAAGGGATATGGGCTTTGTCTTTCAGGCGGTCTCCCTTGTCCCGACGATGAATGCGTTCCAGAATGTAGAGTTTTCCATGCGGATGGCGGGCATCCGTGCGGGCAGGGAGCGCGACAGACGCGTGGAGGAATGCCTAAAGCTCGTCGGTCTTGGAAACCGTATGTATCATATGCCGGCGGAGATGTCGGGCGGCGAACAGCAGCGGGTGGCGATCGCGCGGGCAATCGCCCACAGACCGAAGCTGATCCTTGCGGATGAGCCGACTGCGGAGCTTGACAGTGCGATGGCGGCGCAGGTGACGAAGCTGTTTCACGACATGACGAGAAAAGAGGGGATCTCCATACTGATGACGACGCACGACGTCGGACTGATGGATGCCGGAGACGGGATTATCGAACTCGAGAACGGGGAGCGCGTGAACAGAAGCGCGGAAGGAGAGTGACGCATGCCGGACGCAATGATACAGGCGGAAGGTCTGGTGAAGATTTATAAGACAAAGCTGACGGAGGTGCTGGCGCTGCAGGGGCTTGATCTGCGCGTGGAAGAAGGGGAGCTGACGGCGATCATCGGTAACAGCGGCAGCGGCAAGAGTACCTTCTTAAATATGATCGGCGGGCTTGACCGTCCGAGTGCGGGTTCGCTTTTTGTCGCGGGGAGCAATCTTTTTACCATGACGGAAAAGGAGCTGGTGCGGTATAAGCGCAGCACGGTCGGCTTCGTATGGCAGAACAACGGCAGAAATCTCGTTCCGTATCTTTCCGTACTGGAAAATGTCATGCTGCCGATGAATCTCTCCGGCACGCGAAAAAAGCGGGAAAAGGCGCTGGAGCTTTTAGAGAAGGTCGGTATGAGCGACAAAAAGCGCAGCCGCCTGAACATGCTATCGGGCGGCGAACAGCAGAGGGTCGCGATCGCGATCGCGCTCGCCAATTCTCCGAAGCTGCTGCTCGCCGACGAGCCGACGGGAAGCGTGGACGCGCGGACGGCAAATTATATCTTTGACGTATTTCGGGAGCTGAACGGGAACGGACAGACGATCCTGATCGTCACGCATGATGTCGCGCTCTCTAAGAAGGTAAAGCGGGTTGTCGCGATACGGGACGGGAAGATCAGCAGCGAGCGCGTCTTAAAGGAAGCGTATGCGGAGCGGCTGCAGGAGAGCAGTATTGACTGGCGCGCGGAGGATACGCAGGAGGAATATGCCATTGTCGATAAGGTCGGCAGGGTACAGATTCCGTCGGAGCTGCTCTCCCGGCTGGAGCTTGCGGACAATAAGGTAAGCATCGGCTTCCATGAGGGAAAGGTCGTCATCACAAAGCCGGGAGAGTAAGGGCGGCAGAGGCAGAAAGGCTTCGGGTGCGT
>CAZVWN010000056.1:0-1825 GCA_964631065.1 uncultured Acetatifactor sp. | reverse complement strand
TCATCACAAAGCCGGGAGAGTAAGGGCGGCAGAGGCAGAAAGGCTTCGGGTGCGTAAGGGGCAGAGACGGGAAAGGTCTCGGGTGCGTCAGCAGCAGACGGGGTGAGCGTCGGAGGCGGTCGCGTAAGCGGCAGCGGAAGAGACGGAAAAGCCCTCCGGTGCGTCAGCAGCGGACGGGGTAAGGACGGCAGAGACGGGGAACGTAAGAATGTCGGAAATCTAAGGAAAAGGCGTAAACAGGAAGGAAGGACACGATTATGAAGAGGGTGGGCAGTCTGACGGCGAAGGGGATGAATCCGGTAATCCGGGCGGATTATCCGAATCCGGATGTGATACGGGTCGGAGATGTCTATTATATGCTTTGTGCCACGCTGCATTTTCTGCCGGGGGCGGTCATTCTGCGCTCGTATGATCTGATACAATGGGAGATCGCAAGCTATGTCTTTGAAGCCTTCGAGGGAACGGAAGAGGCGCGGATGACGAATGAGCGCAGCAATTACGGCTACGGCATGTGGGCGGGGTCTCTTCGGTATCATGAAGGGCGTTTTTATGTCAGCTTTGCTGCGAAGGAGACCTGTAAGACATACTTTTATTCTTCAAAGAGCGTGGAGGGACCATGGGAGAAGCAGTGCATTGATTTCTATTTTCATCACGGCTCGCTTTTCTTTGATGAGGACGGCAGGGTCTATCTGATCTTTGGAAACAGGGAGATCTGGATCCGGGAGATGCGCGCCGATTTAAGCGGGCTGAAGCCGAAGGGCTTTGCAAGAAAGCTTCTTTCAGAGACGGAGGACGTCTGGTTAAGCTATGAGGGATCCCATTTTTATAAGCATAACGGGAAATATTATCTGTTTGTCGTCCGCTGGCCGAAGACGGGAAGTGAGAGAAGAGTGCAGATGTGCTTCGTCGCAGACAGTCTGGACGGGGAATTTAGAGGAAAAGTCGTGCTGGATGACGATATGGGCTTTTTTAACAGCGGCGTATCGCAGGGAGGGCTTGTTGAGGCGAATGACGGACGCTGGTTTTCCGTTATGATGCAGGATCGTCTCGCGGCAGGGCGTGCGCCGGTACTGGTTCCCGTGGAATGGGAAGGGGAGTTCCCGGTCTTCGGAAAAGACGGAAAAGTTCCCCTGACGGCGGAGAGCACGAACAACCGGCCGTTTTATGAGTATGAGCCGCTCTATACGTCGGATGCCTTTCTGCCTGAGAAGGACGGGAGCTTCCGGTTAAAGAAGCAATGGCAGTGGAACCATGAGCCGAATAGAGAGCTTTGGGAAATGCTTCCGGAGGGCGGGCTGCGGATCACGACGGGAAAGCTCTGTACGAATATCACACAGGCGGTAAATACGCTGACACAGCGGATGTTTTTCCCGAAGAGCAGCGTGGAGGTAACGCTGGATGCCTCGGACTTAAACGAGGGGGATGTCGCGGGACTCTGTGCGCTGCAGGGCTGCTACGGGATGATCGCCGTGACGATGGAGCTGAAGCGGTATTACCTTATTGTGATCGAGCGGGAGAACACGGAAAAGAACCGGAATACGACCATTGCGGACTATATGCCGGGGATCGTAACGGAGAAGCTGCTGCTTTCCTCTTCCCGTGTGAGGCTGCGTCTGGATGTGGATTTTGAGAAAGGACGGGATACGGCGGAATTTTTCTTCCTCGAGGAGGAGAGCGGGAAATGGAGAAAGGCAGGAGGGGAGCATAAGCTCTATTTCGGACTGGATCATTTTTCCGGCTGCCGCTGCGGTCTGGGAATCTATTCGACGAAAAAGCCCGGCGGCTCGGCGGTCTTTCGGGAGTTTACATATGAGAGCTGACGGGA
>CAZVWN010000055.1:7112-13408 GCA_964631065.1 uncultured Acetatifactor sp. | reverse complement strand
GCTTAAGCGTCCTGTTCGGGCGTTTCCTTCTTTGTGCGGAGAACCTTCCGCAGAATGTAGATCGTGAGCATGATGAGCAGGATCGCGGTAAAGATTCCCAGCATTCCCTGTCCCATGATCTTCAGTGCTATCAGTACGTTATCCCACATAATTGTATCCTCTTTTCTTTAAAGTGGCAGCCGCCGTATCCGGCGCGCCGTTTCGTTTCCTGCGTCAGAACTACAGATAGGAGCTGACAAGATTGATGATGAGACCGCCCGCAACGACAGAGGCGATCTGTCCGGAGACATTTGCGCCCGCCGCGTGCATGATGAGGATGTTTCCGGGATCCTCCTTCAGCGCGAGCTTCTGTACGACGCGTGAGGACATCGGGAAAGCGGAGATGCCCGCTGCGCCGATCATCGGGTTGATCTTCTTTTTGGAGAAGAGATTGATGATCTTTGCGAAGAGAACGCCGCCGATGCTGTCGAAGATAAACGCCAGCAGTCCGATGCCCATGATGAGCAGCGTGTCAAGCTGAACAAAAGCCTCCGCCTGCATACTGAAGGAGATCGTGATGCCGAGGAAGAGCGTGATCAGGTTGGCAAGGGTGGTCTGCGCCGTCTCGGACATGGTTCCGAGAACACCGCACTCGCGCAGGAGATTTCCGAACATTAAAAATCCCACGAGAGAAACGGAGGACGGGGAAACCAGTCCGACGATAAAGGTGACGACGATGGGGAATGCGATGCGCAGCTCCTTGGAAACCTCGCCGGGATGATAGGTCATGCGGATGCGCCGTTCCTTCTTTGTCGTGACCAGCTTAATCGCGAAGGGCTGTACGATGGGAACCAGCGCCATGTAAGAGTAGGCGGCAACTGCGATCGCACCGATGTATTTTGAATGGAAGATCTGTGAGACAAGGATCGAGGTCGGTCCGTCCGCCGCGCCGATGATGGCGATGGATGCCGCGTCCTTTAAGTCAAAGCCGAGCAGCGTTGCAATGATGAGCGCGACAAAGATACCGAACTGTGCGGCTGCACCGAACAGGAACATGACGGGGCAGGACAGCAGAGGACCGAAGTCGATCATTGCGCCGATACCGATGAACAGCAGGATGGGAAGCGCCTCGGACGCTTCGATGCCGATGTGGAACATCCATTCCAGAATGCCGTTCACGTCGCCGACGCCCTCCATGTACTGGTTGATGACGCCGGAGAAGGGCAGATTGACGAGAATCGCGCCGAAGCCCATAGGGAGCAGCAGGGACGGCTCATACTCTTTTTTGATCGCGAGCAGGATCAGAACGATACCGATCAGGTACATGACGACCTGCTTCCAGGTGATGGCTAAGATGCCGGTTACTAAAAAGTCCATAGTGAATCCTCCTATGTGTATGATTGTGTACAGGCTTCCGGAATATACGGCGGACTGCCATAAAAAAAGACTTTTATTGCAGCGAAAAAACGTCTGCAATAAAAGTCTTGCCATTTCAATTTTAAGCGGATATCCCGGGAAACGCTCCCGGATATCGTATTGACGCCTAAAATACAGCCGCGATCCCGCCTTCTGCGGACGCGTCTGCCGACTACTCCCCTTTATCCCTTGAAAACCTTACCCGTATCGTACAATAAATGAGGGAAAATGTCCAGCGAAAATTTCCGCGTCGGACTAAAGTATTTCCAAACCCCGCCGATAAAGATATTAGGATTCAGAAGGAAGGAGGGAGCCCTGATGCGTATTGAAGCTTATACACAGGTACAGCAGCTTTATCAGTCGAAAAAGGTAAATCAGGCGAAAAAGTCGGACAGCGTATCGCATGCGGATCAGCTGCAGATCAGCAGTCTCGGAAAGGATATCCGGACGGCAAGAGCGGCAGTGGCGGAATGTCCCGACATCAGAGAGGAGCTGACCGCATCGCTCAAGGCGAAGATTCAGGACGGATCGTACAGCGTTGACAATGAAAGCTTTGCGGAAAAGCTGTTGAAAAAGTATGAGGAAATGAGGTAGGAAGTCCCGTGGCGAGCCTAATGGAAAACCTGATAGAGGTAATTGAACAGGAGAGCAGGGAATATGAGGGACTTCTGAGCCTGTCTCAGAAAAAAACTCCGGTCATCGTAAGCGGTGATCTGGAGGCATTACAGAAAATCACGGATGATGAACAGGAATCGGTAGGCAGGATCAGCCGGCTGGAAAAGAAGCGGGTCGAGGTCACTGCGGATATCGCCAATGTGTTGAACAGGGATGTTACGAAGCTGAAACTCTCCGATATGATCGAGATGCTTGCCGCAAGACCGGCGGAGCAAAAACGGCTGGCGGCGGCGCATGATGGTCTGAAGAGCGCGGTGCATGAACTGCAGCGGATCAATGAGCAGAACAGGGAGCTGCTGGCGGGCGCGCTCGAGATGGTGGAGTTTGAGATGAATCTTTTACAGGCATCCAAGGCAGCGCCGGAGACGGCGAATTATGCGAAGGACGCGTACAATACCGGAGATACGATGGGTATTGCGGGGGGCGGCTTTGATGCCAGACAGTAACGACTAGAAAACGGCAGAGGTGATTGTTATGCCATTGATGGGCAGTTTATATATCGGAGCATCCGGATTACAGACAAGTCAGAACGCGCTGAATACGACGGCGCATAATCTTTCCAATATCGATACTACAGGCTATACAAGGCAGCAGGTGCAGCAGTCCGCACGGCGCTATGTAACGCTTTCGGTAAACCCGCAGTCTGTCAACAATAAACAGACGGGTCAGGGGGTTATTTATTCACGGGCAAAACAGGTCAGGGATTATTTTCTGGATAAGACATACCGCAAGGAATCCGGGCGCAGTATGTTTTATGAGGTGTCCACGGAAGTCATGGAGGAAGTGGAAAGTCTTCTCGGGGAGCTGAACGGCGAGGCGTTCCAGACGCCGCTCGAGGATTTCTGGACGGCGGTGCAGGAGCTGGCAAAGGATCCGGCAAGCTCCGTGACGCAGGGACTTCTTGTCAGAAAGGCTTCGGAATTTGTGGAGCGCGCCACGACGGTTTACGCGGGGCTTGCCTCTTATCAGGATAACCTGAACGTACAGATAAAAAAACAGATTGATAAGATCAATTCCTACGGGGAACAGATACTGACCCTGAATGACAGCATCCGCGCCGTGGAGGCGGGCGGGATCGAGCATGCGAACGATCTGCGCGACGCGAGAAATCAGATACTGGACGAGCTGTCGGAAATGGCGGATATGACATGGACGGAGGACAGATACGGCAGCGTCTCCGTTCAGATAGAGGGAGTGGATTTCGTCAAGGGCGGCATGTGTTATGAGATCAGCCTTGACGTGGATCCGAATACAGGCTTTTATACACCGTTCTGGCCGCAGAATGCGACCTACCGCGTCATGGACGACGGTACGCGGGAGTACAATATCGACGGCGCGGAGGTGTTTGATTTTTCGAGGGAGATTTCATCGGATCTCAATACGGATATCGGCGGACTGAAGTCCATGCTCCTCGCGCGGGGCGACCACAGGGCGGATTACACGGATATCGAGGGGGATTATGACAGTATTTCCCAATCCGTGCTGATGAACATTGAGGCGGAATTCGATCAGCTCATCCATAACGTCGTGACGAAGGTGAACGATATCCTCGCGACGGCTGCGGGACAGCAGACGGGCGATGTCACGGTCGGAGGGGAGACGCTTACGGGCGTGAAGTTTGTACTGTCGGAGCCGGACGGCTATATGCGGATGGCGGACGGCAGCCCGATTCAGCTCTTTGAAAAGGTGACGACGGACGGCTACCGGAAGGTAAACGGTACGGTCAGCTATGTCGATGAAAACGGCGTTACGCAGACGGCGACCGGAGAGATCTGGATCTATAACGAGGAAAATGCGGCGGAGGCGGATTCCCTGTACAGCGTAAAGAATCTGCGGATCAATCAGAAGCTGATGCAGGAGCCGGCGACGCTCGGCTTCCGGAAGGCGGACGGCTCGGAGGATATTGAGACGGCGGAGGCGCTGAAGGCGGCGTTTACCGAGGAGGTCTATACGCTGAATCCGAACGTCAGAAAGAAGACGACCTTCGTGGATTACTACACGGATCTTGTCTCGCAGGTCGCAAATTCCGGTTCGGTTTACCGGAGCATTTACGATAACCAGCAGACGACCGTTGAAGCGGCGGAGAGCGCAAGACAGCAGGTGATCGGCGTGTCCTCGGACGAGGAGCTGTCGAACATGATCAAGTTCCAGAACGCTTATAACGCGTCCAGCCGTTATATCAACGTGATCGACGAGATGCTGGAGCACCTGATCAGCGCGTTAGGACATTGAGCAAAGGAGGCGTAAGGGATGCCCTCACAGTTTTTTGGATTAAATATTGCATATACGGGTCTTCTGGCGAGCAATGCGGCGCTGAACACGACCTCGAATAATATCGCAAACGTACAGACGGAAGGCTACAGCCGTCAGCAGGTACAGCAGCAGGCGGCGAACCCGATCAGGGTATTTCAGACCTACGGATGTGCCGGCGCGGGCGTGGAAACGCTTGCGATCGAACGCGTCAGGGATGAGTTTTATGACGGAAGATACTGGGACAACAATGCTTCGCTCGGCGAATACGCGCAGAAGCAGTATTATATGACCCAGATTGAAAATTACTTTGATGATAACGGTAAGAACGCAGGATTTAAGACCATTTTCGATCAGCTGATGACGACGGGCTTACAGGAGCTTTTGAAGGATCCGAACGATGCGACGGCGAAATCCCAGTTTGTCGGATATGCCGGCGCGCTGGCGGAATACTTCAACGGACTTGCGGCAAATCTGCAGAAGCTTCAGAAGGACGTCAACCAGGAGATCAAGCTCAAGGTGGATGAGATCAACTCCCTTGCGGGGGAGCTTGCCAATCTGAATAAGCAGATCAATACCATCGAGCTTACGGGCGTGAAGGCGAATGAGCTTCGCGACAGGCGCACACTCCTGCTCGATCAGCTCTCCGAGGTGGTGGACATTGAGACGAAGGAGATCCCGATCACGGATCCGAACGATCCGGACAGGGAGACGGGCGCGAACCGCTTTATCGTCCGGATTGCCGGCGGGCAGACGCTCGTTGACGGAAACGAGTACAACGGACTGGAATGTGTCGCGCGGACGAATTATGAGAAGGTAAACCAGACGGATATCGACGGACTCTACGACGTTTACTGGGAGGACGGACAGAAGTTCAACCTCTACAGCGGTGCGCTCGGCGGCGCGCTGAAGGGTCTGATAGAGATGCGCGACGGCAACAACGGTGAAAACTTTACCGGACTTGTCACGGATACCGGGGTGACGGCGGGCGGCGCGCAGGACACCGTTACCGTTCAGGTCAGCAAGGCATATTTACAGGATATGAATAAGTGTAAGCTGTCGGACAACGGCGGCATCATCAATCTCGGGAATCAGGAGTTTTATTACGATTCCTGGACGTATCAGCTCAGCTATGACGCAAACGGAGAGCCGGTATACAGTTATACCTTTGTCCTCTCCGATCAGCAGAAAAACCCGCAGCGGCTGACGAATGACAGAGTGGGCAAGGTTGCCAATATCGGCGCGGAGCTTGAATATCAGGGCGTGCCCTACTACATGAACCAGATGAACGAGTGGGTGCGGACCTTTTCGGAGAAGTTCAACGATATCCTGACTTCCGGATATGATTCCAAGGGGAACGCGGGCGTAAAGCTGTTTACGGGCGATTATGCGACGGACGATAAGCAGTACGAATTTGAGGCGGGCTTCCGCTACGACCTTTACGACTATAACGCGTATCTTACGGAGGTTGAAAAGGCGAAGGACGCTTACATGGCGAATGATCCGACCCTTTCGGAGGCGGATGCATTGCAGCGGGCAAGGCAGAATACGAGATTTACGGTCGGCGTTTCGGACGACAGCTACTATCAGCTGACGGCAATGAATTTCAGCATTCTTACGGCTGTTGAGCTGGATCCCGGGCGGCTCGCAAACCGTTACGATAAGGGAGACGGCGTCGAGCAGAACGATCTTTTGGAGGATATCAAGGATCTTGCGACAAACAAGGAGAAAATGACCTTCCGCGGATGCTCCGCATCGGAATTTTTACAGTGCGTGCTCTCGGATGTGGCGCTGAACGCGTCGCGGGCAAATACGTTTTATCAGAATTTCAAGGATGTCTCCGGAACGATCGACACGCAGCGGATCTCGATTTCCGGCGTGGACGAGGACGAGGAGGCGGTAAATCTCGTCAAGTACCAGAACGGGTATAATCTCGCCTCAAGGATGATCCAGACGCTGACCGAGGTTTACGACAG
>CAZVWN010000055.1:0-7012 GCA_964631065.1 uncultured Acetatifactor sp. | reverse complement strand
ATATGGAGGTGTAAGTGTGAGAATTACAAATAAGATCATGCAGCGCAATAACTTATCCAACATCAATACGAATAAGATTTATCAGGATAAGCTGAGCACGCAGATGTCAACGCAGAAAAAGATCAACCGTCCCTCCGACGATCCGGTCGTTGCGATCCGTGCCCTGCGGCTGCGCAGCAGCGTTACGGAGGTTACGCAGTATTACAGCAAGAATATCCCGGATGCCGAGAGCTGGCTGAATGTCACGGAGGATGCGCTGAAGAACCTTTCCCAGATCATGACGAACATGATCTCGCAATGTACGAAGGGTTCAAACGGAACGCTTAAGACGGAGGACAGACAGATCATACTGGAGCAGTTAAAGGCGCTGAGCGACGAGGTTTATTCGACCGGGGACGTCGATTATGCGGGAAGATATGTCTTTACGGGCTACCGCACGGATACCTCGTTAAGCTTCGAGAAGGAGGAGACGCTGAATTATTCCATCACGGAGCAGCTCTCCAATAAGGACATGGATTCCGTAGTAAAGGTAAACCTGAAGAATGCGAACGGAAAGAGTCTGCTGGATCTTAATTCTACAAACTTTACGGATGCGGACATGGATACGGATGAAGAGAATGTCACGACGGTTGAGATCCACCGTTTCCGTCTTTCCTATAACAGCTGCTCCGATTACAGCGGCAGAACGACAAGCCCGAGCATCAGCTACATAGACGCAAACGGAAATACGCAGACCTGGAGCGGCTTCATCGATCCCGCGGATCCTGCGGCGGGCGGGGATATCCTGATGGTGCATTCTTATGACGATCCCTATACGCAGACGGCGAATGATGCGGATTCCATCATTTACGTTCCGGAGACGGGCGAGCTGCTGCTCGGGGAGAACAGATACAAGACGCTGATGGCGACGAAGGATGATGATACCACGGTAAGGGATGAATCCGAGATCCGTGTGACGTATGAGAAATCGAGCTGGCAGAAGGGCGATCTGCGGCCGCAGCACTATTTCTACTGTGAGTCGGATCCGGGGACGACGGATGCCATTCTCTATAATAAATCCTATCTGACGGACAATGTGGAGCGTCAGGATATCGAGTATGACGTCGGACTGAACCAGACGATCCGCGTAAATTCCACGGCGGATCAATGTTTTCAGCACGGCATCGGCAGAGAGGCGGACGACCTTGTCAGCGCCATGCAGGAGGTTCTCGACCTCGAGGGCGTTCAGGCGAACCTGACGAAGCTTCTGGAAAAGGCGGAGGAGGGCAGTACCGAAGCGGCGACGCTGCAGAAGCAGATCGACGCGGTCGACAAGGCGCTGACCTACGCGAAGGATAAGGAGCAGAAGCTCTTCGAGAGAGGAATCACGACGTTTCAGGGGTATCTGGACGACGCGAGCCTCTGTATCACGGAGTGCGGAACGAGAAGCAGCAAGCTCTCCCTGATCAAGACCCGTATGCAGAACCAGAAGACGACGTTCGAGACCTTAAAGAGCGAGAATGAGGATATTGACATCACGGAGGTCGCGATTCAGCTGACCAGCGCGGAGCTGACCTATCAGGCGGCGCTCATGGCGACGGGAAAGGTGAGCCAGACGACGCTTCTGAACTACATTTAGAGGATGAGGTGACGGAATGAGGATAAAAACAAAGAACTTTGGGGAAATTGAAATTGCGGAGGAAAAGATCATTACCTTTGAAAACGGAATCATCGGATTCCCTGATCTGAAGCGGTTTGCACTGCTCCATGACGAGGAAAAGGGCGTCAATGTCGGCATCCGTTTTCTACAGTCTCTTGACGAGCCGGCGTTTGCCATGCCGGTCATGGATCCGCTGCTCGTAAAGCCGGATTACGATCCGGAGGTAAACGACGAGCTTCTTGCCGCAGCGGGAAATGTCACCGCGGATAATATCCTCGTCCTTGTCACGGCGACGGTTCCCGGTGATCTTACGAAAATGACGGTCAACCTTCAGGGACCGTTCGTCATCAATGTCGAGGAGCACAAGGCGTGCCAGGTCATTGTGGAGAACAGCGATTATCCTGTAAAATTCCCGATCTACGATATTTTACAGGCGAGAAAGGCTGGTGAATGAGATGCTGGCGTTATCCAGAAAGAAAAATGAGGCGATCATCATTAACAATAATATTGAGGTCGCGATCCTTGAGGTAAAGGGCGATCAGGTCAAGGTCGGCATTACGGCGCCGAGGGAGGTTCCGGTATACCGCAAGGAGGTATATGTACAGATCCAGGATGCAAACAAGGAAGCGGTCAGCGTCGACGGCATGGAGGCATTGAAAAAGCTGATCGCAGAATGAGAAAAACGGACGCAGGGAGGCAAAAAGTTTTGCTTCCCTGTTAATTTTTCCGCCGGGATATCCGATAAAAGGTTTAGAAACAAAGACGTAGAAACGGATTTCATACGGAGGCGATGAAAATGACAGTAGAACCGATTTCAAGCATGATGACGGTACAGGCACAGGGAAGTGCAGTGTCCAGAACGCCGATACCGTCGCAGACGACAGACGCGGCAGAGGTGGGGAGACAGGCGGTACAGGCCGCCGAGCGTGTAGACAGCACGACGGGTATTGTTGAGAATCCGCAGCAGAAGGGACTTTCCGGAAATGAAGAGCAGTCCGGGAAGGAACAGGCATCCAACGAGCAGATCCGCAAGGCTGTCGAACAGATGAATAAGAGTATGGGAAACTCGGAGGCGATCTTCGGCGTGCATGAGGACACGAACCGGGTGACGATCAAGATCGTTGACAAGCAGACAAAGGAAGTCATAAAAGAGCTGCCGCCCGAGAAGACGCTTGACATGATAGCGAGAATCTGGGATATGGCGGGACTTCTGGTAGACGAAAAGCGTTAGGAGGATTTGAAGATGGCAATGAGACTGACCGGACTGATGTCCGGAATGGATACGGAGAGCGTGATCCAGCAGCTTGTAGAGGCGAGAAAGACGAAGGTTACGTCGGTAAAGAACGACCAGACCAAGCTGGAATGGAAGCAGGACGTATGGAAGGATCTGAATAAGAAGCTGAAAAGTCTTCAGACGAAGCATCTGAACAATATGCGTTTTACGAGTGCTTATGCGAAGAAGACGACGAAGGTTTCGGATGAGAGCGCGGTCAGCGTGATCACGGGCGAGGGTGCAGTCGAGGGCGTACAGACGCTCAGCGTGGATCAGCTCGCGAAGACGGCATACATGACGGGCGGCAAGGTTACCATGCAGTCGGGCAGTGAGGCGACGGCACTGACGGCGATGCGCAATTTTGTTACTTTTGACAAGGATGAAAACGGAAAGGAAATTTCCAAGAGCCTGAAGCTGAACCTTGCGGACGGAACGGAGAAGGAGATTGAGCTGACGGGCAGCACGACCCTTTCCGATATTCTGACGCAGTTAAAGGAGGCGGGACTGAACGCGAGCTTTGACGCGGGACAGCAGCGTTTCTTTATCAGCGCGAAGGAATCCGGCGCGGACGGCAATTTCACGCTTACGTCGGACGATGGAAACGTATTAAAGGCGCTGGGGCTGAATGTTCCGGCGGAGGGTTCCGGCGAGACGGGCGCGACCTACATCACGGGACAGAATGCGAAGATTACCTTAAACGGCGCGCAGTTCGAGAGCACGAACAACGTGTTCGCGATCAACGGGCTGACCTTTACGGCGCTGAACGAGACGAACGGAAAGAATATCACGGTGACGACCCAGCAGGATACGGACGGCATCTATGACATGATCAAGGACTTCCTCAAGGAGTACAACGAGGTCATCAACGAGCTGGATAAGCTGTACAACGCGGATTCCGTTAAGGATTACGAGCCGCTTTCCGACGAGGATAAGGAGTCTATGTCCGAGACGGAGATCGAGAAGTACGAGCAGAAGATCAAGGATTCCCTGCTGCGCCGCGACGATAATCTGCGCAAGGTGAGCGAGGGACTGAAGAAGCAGATGCGCTCCGGCATTGAGGTTGACGGCGAGACGCTGTACCTTACGCACTTCGGAATTGAGACGCTGAGTTATTTCACGGCGGCTGAGAATGAGAAGAACGCTTATCACATCGACGGCGATGAGGATGATGCGGATACCTCCGGGAATGCGGATAAGCTCAAGAGCATGATCGCGTCCGATCCGGATAAGGTTATCAGCTTCTTTACACAGCTGACCCAGAATGTATATACGGAGATGAACGAGCTGTCCTCTCCGATCGAGGATTACCGCAGCTTCGGCAGCTTCTATGACGATAAGAAGATGAAGAGCGATTACGACAGCTATACGTCGAAGATCAAGGATCTCGAGGAGAAGCTGAACGACTACGAGGATAAGTGGTACGCAAAGTTCGCGGACATGGAGACGGCGATGGCGAAGATGCAGCAGAACAGCAGCGCCGTGACAAGTCTGCTGGGCGGCTCCTACTAATCGGAAAGGCGGATATGGAGAATGGCATTACCGAACGCATATGCGCAGTATAACAACAGCAAGGTGCTGACGGCATCCCCGGCGGAGCTGACACTGATGCTCTACGACGGAGCGATAAAATTCTGCAATGTGGCGATTATTGCCGTAGAGCAGAAGGATATCGAAAAGGCGAACAACAACATTCTGAAGGTTGAGCGGATCATAGATTACTTCCGCCAGACACTGGACATGAGCTATGAGGTAGCGCAGGATTTTGAGCGGGTGTATTCCTATCTGAGCAGGAGACTCGTTGAGGCGAACATAAAAAAGGACAAGGAAATCCTCGAGGAAGTCAACGGGCATCTTCATGAGATGCGCGATACCTGGAAGGAAGTCATGAAGAGCAGCGGCAAATAGAAATGGGGATTTTCATGGAAAACAGTCTGAATATTTTAGCGGAAAGCCTGGACAGGAAGCTCGCGGTTTTACAGAAGATACAGGCGTACAATAAAAAACAGGAAGCGGCTTTTTTAGGCGGCGCGGTTGAACTGGAGGAGTTTGACGCGGCGATCGGGGAGAAGGGACGGCTGATCGAGGAGATCAACGGACTGGATGCGGGCTTTGAGGCGCTGTATCAGAGGATTTCGGAGGAACTGAAGACGGATCGCGGGCGGTACGCTGCGCAGATCCGGGAGCTGCAGCAGAAGATTGCGGCGGTCACGGAGCTTGGCGTTGCGGTTCAGGCGCAGGAGGCGAGAAATAAGCAGCTTGTCGAGCAGTATTTCGCGAAACGGCGGGCGGGCATCCGGGAAGGGCGCGTCTCTTCCAGAGCGGCGTACAATTACTATAAGAGCATGAGCAACACAAACGCCGTGCCGCCGCAGTTCATGGACAGTAAGCAATAAAATACTTGCGGGAGGGAAGGTTCTATGCTATTCTGAAGAGGAGCATAGAACCTTCTTTGGTTATATTTTAAAATTGTATTTTGTGTTTGCCTGAAGAAAGGTGAAGGGTGTCGGAAGTGAAAGCTGAAAAGCGGGTGCGGAACGGGAAAGGCGATACAGTCGGCTTTATCGTAGACGGGAAATATGTAAAATATTATGATGCAGTCAAAAATATAGACCTGATTGAAAATCTTTATCTGACGGCTGACGGTGAAATTGCATCCGAAGAAGACCTGACTACGATCGGCGTCGACCGGGTCAACGCTGAAATATATCAGGAAAGATGCAGGAAAAATCCGCTTCAGAGGACAGTGCAGTCGGAATTGGAGCGATGGAGGAAGAACTGGAATGGCTATGTCCTTTATCTGACCGGAGCAAGGCAGACCGGAAAAACGACAGAGCTTTTAAAATTTGCTTATAAAAATTATGAGCAGATTATTTATGTCAATCTGGCACGGGAAGAGAATGCAAGGGATTTTCAGGAGCTTGTCTTGTCTAATTCCGTGCGGTTTGGGATGATAAAGTATTGCAGAAAGGCGGGACTGGAGGAATTTTGCGATTCCGGAGACACCATACTGATCATTGATGAAATTCAGGAAAACGCCGCGATATATAACAGCATCAGAGCGTTGCAGGAGGAACTGAAATGTGACGTGGCGGTAACGGGAAGCTATCTTGGAAAGACGTTGAACGCCAAATATTTTAAGCCGGCGGGCAATATGTATGAAATCGAAATGCTGCCGCTTTCCTTTATGGAGTTCTGTAGGGCGTATAACAGGGAAGGACTTTTAGAGACGATAGATCTGTATGGCGGCTCCGACGGGGAGAAATATAAAATACTGACGGAGCTGTACAGGATTTACGGACAGATCGGAGGATACCCGGCGGTAGTTTCGCAGTACCGGAGAACATCAAGCGTAGAGGACTGTTATGAGGTGATCCGTACCATTATATCCCGTTATACGGAGGAATCCGCTTCCTATTTTACGGATGATAAATGCGCAGCAGTATTTGAAAATGTATATAAGGCGGCGTTTATTAACATGTCAAAGGAAAAGAAGGGAACGGCGGCGAAGGATATTCAGGACATTACGGAGTTTGTCAAAGCGGATACGAGAGAGCATATCAGCAGGAAGGAAATCAACAGGGTAATTGCATGGCTGAAGTATTCTAAGATTCTGGGAAGCTGCGATCTGTATAATCAGGGAAACGTCAACGAGCTTCTGCCGGAACGCAGATTTTATTTTATGGACTGCGGCATTGCGAGATATGTTGCCTCGCTGACCTCCGTTAATAATGAAACGGTCGAGGGAGTTTTGGCGGAAAACTTTGTGTATACGGAGCTGTACAGGCTGTACAGAGACAGACGGCTGAAGGGAGATCGCCCGTGCTGTTCCGTATGTGAAAATTATGAATTGGATTTTATGCTGGTCGACGGACAGGACAGGAAGTATGGCATTGAGGTAAAATCAAAGCATTCGGATAAGCATGATTCTTTGGATTATTATTTAGAGCGGCATTTTGTGGATGCGGCGTATGTCGCAGAGATTACGAAAGGCGGCATTGGGAATAAGGTATGTACGATACCGATCTATACGGTCGGATGCCGTTTCCCGTATGAGAGATTTGACGGAGCATGATCCATGACCTGAGAAATTTCCACAAAAA
>CAZVWN010000054.1:0-13545 GCA_964631065.1 uncultured Acetatifactor sp. | reverse complement strand
AATTATGAACGAAAAAGTTTTTACTACACTGGAATATAATAAAATCATTGATATGCTGGCGGAAAAAGCGGATTCCGAACCGGGAAAGAGGCTTTGCCGGGAGCTGCTGCCCTCTACCGATCCTGAAGAAATCCGGAAAAATCAGCAGCTGACGGGGGATGCCTTAAACAGACTCTTTCAGGTCGGCAGCACCTCCTTCGGCAGCAACAGCGACCTCGGTTTTTCCATAAAATCCCTGGAAATCGGCAGTACGCTTTCGATCGTCGAGCTGATAAAGATTGCATCCATGCTGGACAATGTCTCCCGTATTAAGAATTACGGGAAAAAGAACAGGGAGGATGCACCGGAGGATTCACTGAACGAATATTTTGAACGGCTTACGCCTCTGACGCAGATAGCAAACGAGATCAACCGCTGTATTCTCGCGGAGGACGAAATTGCGGATGATGCCAGTCCGAGATTAAAGAGCATCCGCCGCTCCATGCTGCAGACAAATGAGAAGATCCACTCTCAGCTCAACTCCATGCTGTCAGGCGCTTACCGCACCTATTTACAGGATGCCGTGATTACTATGCGCAACAGCCGCTATTGTATCCCGATCAAGGCGGAATATAAGGGTCAGGTAAACGGTATGATCCACGATCAGTCCGCAACGGGTTCTACTTATTTTATCGAGCCTGCGGCTGTCGTCGAGCTGAACAATAAGATCCGGGAACTGGAGCTGGAAGAAAAAGAGGAAATCGGTATCATCCTCGCCTCTCTCAGCGCCATGGCGGGTGAGCATACCGAAGAGCTGTCAGCCAACCAGAAGCTGATGACGGAGCTGGATTTCATCTTTGCCAAGGCGAAGCTTGCCATGGAGATGAACGCGACCGCGCCTGTTTTTAATACGGAGCATTTTATCAACATCCGAAAGGGACGGCATCCCCTGTTGGACAAAAAGAAGGTCGTGCCGATCGACATCCGTCTCGGAAAAGAGTTCGATCTGCTTATCATAACGGGACCAAATACCGGCGGTAAGACGGTTTCCCTGAAAACGGTCGGGCTGTTTACCCTGATGGGACAGGCGGGCTTACATATTCCCGCGCTGGACCGCTCCGAGCTTTCCATTTTCAGCGAGGTTTATGCCGATATCGGTGACGAACAGAGTATTGAACAGAGCTTATCCACATTTTCTTCTCATATGAAGAGTATTGTCCACATTTTAGAGCATGCGGATGCGGATTCTCTCTGTCTTTTCGACGAGCTTGGCGCCGGAACGGATCCGACGGAGGGCGCCGCTCTCGCAATCGCCATTTTAAACTTCCTGCACGACCGCGGGATACGGACGATGGCGACGACGCATTACAGCGAACTGAAGATTTATGCGCTCTCCACTTCCTTTGTAGAAAATGCGTGCTGTGAGTTCAGCGTGGAAACCTTACAGCCGACTTACCGGCTTCTCATCGGGATTCCCGGAAAAAGCAACGCTTTCGCTATCTCTTCTAAGCTCGGTCTTTCGGATGAGATTATCAACGCCGCAAAGGAACAGATCGGAAAAGAGGAAAAGAGCTTCGAGGATGTTATCGCAGATCTCGAACAGAGCCGCATCACCATTGAAAAGGAGCAGCGGGAAATTGCGGAATATAAGGAACGGATCCGTACCTTACAGGAACAGCTGCAGCATAAAAACGAGAAAATCGACCAGGCGAAGGATCGCATTTTAAGAGAGGCAAACGAAAAGGCAAAGGAAATTCTCCAGGAGGCAAAGGAGGTTGCCGACGAGACGATCCGCGATTTTAATAAGCTGGACGCGGGAGCGGATATCCGCGAGCTGGAAAAGAAACGGCAGAAGGTTCGTGACAAGATCAGTGAAAAGAATGAAAAGCTGTCTCTCCGCGCAGAGAAAAAACAGCCGGAAAATAAGATTCCCGACCCGAAAAAGCTGAAGAAGGGAGACAGCGTTAAAATTGTTTCCATGGGGCTTAAGGGCACGGTAAACACCCTGCCGGATGCAAAGGGAAATCTCTTTGTACAGTGCGGTATCATGCGCACGCAGACAAATATCCGGGATCTTGTCCTGATCGACGAGACAGCGATTACGACACCTTCCTTAAAACGGACGGGAAGCGGAAAGATTAAGATGTCAAAGTCTCTTTCTGTCTCCACGGAGATCAATCTGCTCGGTAAAACGGTAGATGAGGCGCTTCCGGAGCTTGATAAATATCTCGACGACGCTTATCTCGCTCATCTTCCGAGTGTCCGCGTGGTACACGGTAAGGGAACCGGCGCCCTGCGAAGCGCCGTTCACAGTCACTTAAAGCGTTTAAAGTATGTAAAAGAGTTCCGTCTTGGCGAATACGGAGAAGGTGACGCAGGCGTGACAATCGTAACCTTTCAATAACAAAAAAGGAAAACACATTTATGGTAAATAAGCAGCGAATTTTAATTGTAGATGATGACAACAACATTGCAGAGCTGATTTCCCTTTATCTGACGAAGGAATGCTTTGAAACCCTGATCGTCAATGACGGAGAATCCGTGATGTCCGCTCTGGAATCCTTTTCTCCGAATCTGATTTTACTTGACATCATGCTGCCCGGCATGGACGGCTATCAGGTCTGTCGGGAGGTACGTGCGAAATACTCCGTCCCGATCATCATGCTGTCTGCAAAGGGAGAGGTTTTCGACAAGGTTTTAGGGCTAGAGCTCGGCGCAGACGATTACATGGAAAAACCGTTTGACACCAAGGAGCTTGTCGCAAGAGTAAAGGCAGTGCTCCGCCGTTATAAGACTGTCGCTTTAGCACCGGAAAATCCGGATGACAAATGTGTCAGGTATACCGATCTGACGATCAATCTGACAAATTATTCCGTTATCTATCTCGGAGAGACGATCGACATGCCGCCGAAGGAGCTGGAGCTTTTATATTTCCTCGCCTCCTCTCCCAACCATGTCTTTACAAGAGAACAGCTTCTCGATCAGATATGGGGATATGAGTACATCGGCGACACAAGAACGGTTGACGTACATATTAAGCGTCTCAGGGAAAAGATCAAGGATCACGCCAACTGGAAAATCGGCACGATCTGGGGTGTCGGATATAAATTTGAGGTAAGAAGCTGATGAAGAAGACTCTTTATCTGAAATTTGTCCTTGCATATTTTATTTTCGGTGTTTTCAGCTTTATCATGGTTTCCGTTTTTGTTCCGAGTATTACAAAGGAGCATCTTGTCAGGGAAAAAGCGGAAGTCCTGTATTCCGAGGCATCGCTGATCTCTAATACATATGCCACGGGGCTTTATACAAGCGAGACGGATTTAGAGACGGTAAAGACACAGCTTGACGCTCTCTCCGTCTATCTTGATTCTTCTATTCTGATCATCAATCCTTCCGGCAGACTGGTTCTCGATACCAGTCAGCCGTTAAACGTAGAGGACGTTGTCATGATAGAGAATTTTGATCCTACCGTTACGGGCGGTTCTTATTACATGGTAAACGATTTTTTCGGAAATTTTTCCTCCGATATGCTCAGCGTGCTCGCTCCGATCACTTCAAGCTATATGGTGAAGGGTTATGTCGTAATCCTCTGCGATATGAACGGTATTCAGGAATCCTGCAACAGCCTTCTCAATATTTCCTATATCACGCTGATTATTCTGCTGCTGCTTTCCCTGATCATTCTGATCTTTTTTACGGAAATTGTTTACATTCCGCTTAGAAAGATCACCTATGCGACGGAGCAGTATGCCGCCGGAAATATGCACTACGAATTTCAGGTAGAAAGCGAGGATGAGATCGGATATCTGGCAGCCTGTCTGAATTATATGGCAAACCAGATTGCAGGCGCGGAGGACGACCAGAAAAAATTTGTGGCAAATGTCTCCCACGATTTCCGTTCTCCCCTGACCTCGATCCGCGGTTATCTCGAGGCGATGCTCGACGGAACAATTCCGCCGGAAATGTATGAAAAATACTTGAGAATCGTACTGAATGAAACGGAAAGGCTTACCAAGCTGACAAACAGTCTCCTTACGCTGAACAACCTGAATACAAAGGGAATGCTTTTAGATCGGACGGATTTTAACATCAATGATGTTATCAGAAAGACTGCTGCCGCTTTTGAGGGTACCTGTCTGAAAAAGACAATGGCGATCGAGCTGATCCTGACAGGAGATGAGATGTATGTCAACGCGGATATCGGGAAAATCCAGCAGGTTTTATACAATCTGATCGATAATGCCATTAAATTCAGCCATCACGATTCCGTTATAAAGATTGAAACCTCTCTGAAAAAGAACAAGCTTTTTGTCTCTGTAAAGGACGCAGGAATCGGCATCCCGAAGGAAGATTTAAAGATGATCTGGGACAGATTTTATAAGTCCGATCTCTCCCGTGGAAAAGATAAAAAGGGAACGGGACTCGGTCTTTCCATCGTAAAGGAAATCATCAACTGCCACGGCGAGCATATCAATGTCATCAGCACAGAGGGCGTAGGAAGCGAATTTATCTTTTCTCTCCCCCTATCCTTAAAAAACGACGAGGAAGACTGATTCCTCGTCGTTTTTTATTATTCTGAATAGTTATTCTATCCACCCCTGCTTCTGTATCCGGTTCATCACCTTACGCACAGGATGATATAAAACCAGCATAACGATAAAATTTCCGATACCGTGTCCGATATCCCAGGGAATCCCCGCTACCCACCATGTAAATCCGGCGTAGAGTCCTCCTCTGATTCCTTTATCCGTAATTCCGATCACAAAATACGGAATCGCACACATCAGTCCGAACAAAAGACCAAAGATGCCGGAAAGAATACTCCAGAACCAGATGGAAGTCTGTTTTCTGTTTAAAAAGGCAAGCAGCGCCAAAAACGGCCATACATAAAGATACATGACCCACCAGAGTCCCATACCATAAATACAGCCCTCCAGTAATACAAATACAGGCACCACAAACAGAATACGCCACCCGAAAAAGAGAGTAAACAGAATGATCCAGAAGGATACCAGCTCTATATTCGGAAGAAAGCTCAACGCTTCCTTGCATACAATGATGACTGCAGTCATCGCTCCGATCAAAGCAATGTCACGAATCGTTATTTTACGGGATTCTTTTTGCGTTTTCATATCAGATCCGGTTATTCTCCCGTGTAAGGCGGCGTGTACTCAAAGCGGTATACATCGCCATCCGTTACGGGCTGGCTGTCAACACCATAGTTTCCATATTCACCGTTTACATAGATTGCCCAATAGGAACCGTCTACGTTCCAGTCATGTGTCTCACCGTTGATGGTAAATAGCGTATAACCGTAATCTCCGGTCTCGCCGTCAAAGGTAAAGCCTTCTGCTTCTTCCATCGCCTGAATCAGGTACTCTGCATCCGTCTGTACCTCATAAGAGCTTGTCTGCTGCTCCTGGTTTACCACCTCAAGGGTGACTGCCTTGCTGCCTGCCTTTGGCTTTGCCCCGAACAGGCTAAAGATTACCAGAAGAGCTGCCACTAATACGACCAATACGGCAGCGCCGATGATAACCTTTTTGTTTGTCTTTTTCGTTTCCATTTTTTTCCTCCGTTTCTTTGTTGTCCGGACAATCCGTCTGGCGGTACGCCATGCGATACGCCCTGTGATTTGCCCTGCGCAACATTTACTTAAGTGAATAAATTTCCTGTAAATGCACGCAAAAAAGAAACAGAAGAATACTCTGCCCCATCTATCGTACTGACCAAGTCCCCGTGGCCACACAGTACTCATTACAGGCAGGTCTTCTGACTGAAGGATCATCACCGCACTTCGCCTTCCCAATTTCCTGTCATGCCTTTTCTTCTGACAGTTTCTCAGTGACATTACTGTTTCTCTCCTATTAAAAAAGAAACAGGAAGTACGGCTCCTCTATCACAGCGACGGGATCGTTCAGGTCTCTCACCTGCTTCCCTTTTCACCGGATCAGACAAAGCTGCCCATCCGACACCTGTAATGCTCTTATTCACTCGGTTTTTCATTCTAGCACAGGAAATTTTATTTTGCAATAAAAAGATGCCGGGGTCAAAACTTTTAAATTTTCTAAAGAGACTAGCCGGCGCACCCGGAAGCTGTTATTATTTTACATGAAGCATTTTAAAGATTCCGAGAGTACCTTTTTAATCATGGAGAAAATATGCCTGAAAAAAATAACTTTGAGACAGCAAAGGAAAAAATTATCGGAACTGACAGACAGCGTCTCGGAATCGGAACGCTTTCCGAAAAGACCGTTCATGCCATTTTAAAGAATTACTATGAACCGGACGAGGATCATCAGGAAATTCCGATTGAAAATTATGTTGCGGACATTTATGCCGACGGCGAAATCATTGAGATACAGACGGCACAGTTTAACAGAATGCGGGAGAAATTAAAGGCTTTTCTTCCGCTTTATCCCGTAACGATCGTATACCCGATCCCGCGCAGGAAAAGACTTTTCTGGATTGATGAAGAAACCGGAAATATCACCCCCGGGCGTATCTCTCCGAAAAAAGGAACGCCTTATACCGTTTTCCCGGAGCTCTATAAAATTAAACCCTTTCTAAAAAATCCAAACTTACGAATCCGCCTTGTACTGCTTGATATGGAAGAATATAAATTACTGAACGGATGGAGTAAGGATAAAAAGAAGGGATCCGGAAAATATGACAGGATTCCTACGGAGCTGATTGAGGAAATTGAAATCAGCTGTCCGCAGGATTATATGCAGTTTGTTCCCTATGAACTGCAAGCTTCTTTTTCCTCAAAGGATTTTGCAAAAGCCGCCCATATTCCCGTTTCCCTCGCACAGACGGCTTTAAATATCCTCTATGAGGTCGGAACAGTTACCAGAGTCGGAAAAGAGGGAAATTCCTATCTGTATGATGTTTTGGAATAATATCTGTCAGGCTGTAGTCTCTATGGTTTTATCTCTTGCGTAAAGCAGCTTTAAAACGATCGGCGTTGTCACGCTCGATACAATGATCAGTAGAATAACGGAGGTAAAGTAAACGGGAGACAGAAGTCCGACCGATAATCCCTTCTGTGATACGATCAGCGCAACCTCGCCGCGCGTCATCATGCCGACACCGATCTTTAAGGAATCCGCAGTACTGAATTTACAGATCTTTGCCATCAGTCCGCAGCCGATGATCTTCGTAATCAAAGCAACAAGGACAAAGCCGACAGAGAACAGCAGAATCTTTCCGTCAATATTGTCAATATTCGTCTTTAATCCGATACTTGCGAAAAAGACCGGACCGAAGATCATATAAGAGCTGATTTCCATTTTTTCATCAATATAACTGGAATCTCTCATGGAACAGAGAATGATTCCCGCAACATATGCGCCCGTAATATCCGCAATGCCGAAATATGTCTCGGCAATATAGGCAAAGGCAAAGCAGAGGGCAAGACTGATGATCGGGATTCTTCTCGTATGCGGATATCTGTCATCCAGCTTCTTAAATATCTTATAAAGGACAAATCCGACCGCAATCGCTAAAATAAAGAAGAGAACCGTATTTAAAACGACCTTTCCGGGGTTGCTGTCGGGATTCTTGAACCCGATGACAAAGGTCAGCACAACGATACCGATCACGTCATCAATGATCGCCGCGCTGAGAATTGTCGTTCCGACCCTTCCCTTTAACTTACCAAGCTCTTTCAGCGCCTGAACCGTGATGCTGACGCTGGTTGCCGTCATGATAACACCGATAAATACGGCGGTAAAAAACTTTTCCGAACCCCAGGGCGCAGCGCCGTAAAATCCCATGTAGAGCAGCGTACCGCCGACTAACGGAATAAATACGCCGCAGCATGCGATCAGAAATGCGATCGGTCCTGTCTTCATCAGCTCCTTTAAATCCGTTTCCAGTCCTGCTGAAAACATTAAAAGAACCACGCCGACCTCTGCCATTCCGGTCAGAAATTCCGACTGCTGTACCAGTCCGAGTACACAGGGTCCGATCAGCAGACCCGCTATGATCTCGCCGACTACCTGGGGCGCCTTACACTTTCTCGCAAGCACGCCAAAAAACTTTGCAAAAACAATGATAATGGCAAGATCCTTAAAAATACTGTAAACTTCCATTTTTTCAGCCTCTTTTCATTTCTTTTTATACGCATCAATACCCCGCAGTCTGCTGCAGGGTATTGTCTGTTTTATTCCTCAGGAATTTCTTCCATGGCATCCTCAACGTCCTCAAATTCCTGTTCACCGTTGGATACCTTTTCTCTTACCTTCGCAATCTGGGCAACCTTTACGCCCTTCTCCAGATTGATCATCTTTACACCGGAGGTAATCCTGCCGAGTGTAGAAATATCATCCATACGAAGCTGTATAATGATTCCTTCCGTCGTGATCATCATGATCTCGTTATCATCATTTACAGCCTTAACGCCTACGACATCGCCGGTCTTTTCCGTGATCTTATAACACTTCACGCCCTTACCGCCGCGCTTCTGCACGGTAAATTCGTCTAAGAAGGTTCTCTTTCCCATACCATTCTCAGAAACGATCAGAAGGGAATCCCCCTGACTCTGGAGCTGCATACCGATAATCTCATCCCCATCATCAAGATTCATACCGATCACGCCCATGGAAGCCCTTCCCGTCGCTCTTACATCCGTTTCCTTAAAGCGGATACACATGCCGAGCTTTGTCACAAGGAAAATTTCGCTGTCCTGATCTGTCGTCTTTACCTCTATCAGCTCGTCATCATCCCTTAAGCTGATCGCCGTCAGACCGTTTTTGCGGACGTTGGAAAATTCATCCAGCGGCGTTTTCTTTACAATTCCCGTTCTCGTTACCATAAACAGATTCTTACTGTCGTCATATTCCTTAATCGGAATCATCGCCGTAATCTTTTCACCGGGACTTAGCTGTAAAAGATTGATAACCGCAGTACCCCTCGCCGTTCTTCCCGCTTCCGGAATTTCATATGCCTTTAAGCGGTAAACTCTTCCCATATTGGTAAAGAAATTCAGGTAATGATGCGTCGTTGTCATTAAGAGATCCTCGATAAAATCATCCTCTATCGTCTGCATTCCCTTAATTCCCTTACCGCCACGGTTCTGCGCCTTAAAGTTATCAACCGTCATCCGCTTGATATATCCCATGTTCGTCATCGCAATGACAACATTTTCATTCGGAATCAGATCTTCCATGGAAATATCAAATTCATCATGCCCGATCTTACTTCTTCTGTCATCCCCGTATTTTGCGGCAGTTTCCGTCATTTCCGTCTTAATGACGCCGAGAAGAATTTTTTCATCCGCAAGAATCGCCTTTAATTCACCGATCTTCATCTGCAGATCCTTATGCTCGTTTTCCAGCTTTTCTCTTTCCAGACCTGTCAACGCACGCAGACGCATCTCTACGATTGCCTGTGCCTGTGCTTCGGAAAGCTCGAAGCGTTCCATCAGCCGTTCCTTTGCAATCTGCGGATTCTGACTGCTCCGGATGATGGAAATAACCTCATCAATGAAATCCAGCGCCTTTAACAGTCCCTGTACGATATGATCTCTCTCTTCAGCCTTGTTCAGATCATATTTTGTACGCCTTGTAACGACATCCTCCTGATGCTTTAAATAATGCACCATCATTTCCAGAAGACTCATCACCTTCGGCTGGTTATCGACAAGCGCGAGCATGATTACGCCAAAGGTATCCTGAAGCTGCGTATGCTTATATAAATGATTCAGAATCACGTTTGCGTTGGCATCCTTGCGCAGCTCAATGACAACCCGGATACCTTCTCTGTTGGATTCATCACGGATATCCGTAATGCCGTCAATCTTCTTCAGCTTTACAAGCTCCGCGATCTTAATGATCAGATTCGCCTTATTCACCATATAAGGCAATTCTGTCACAATGATCTGGCTCTTTCCGTTCGGAAGCGTCTCGATATTCGTCACGGCTCTCACAATGACCTTACCGCGTCCTGTTCTGTAAGCTTCCTCACAGCCTCTCGTTCCTAAGATCAGACCGCCCGTCGGAAAATCCGGAGCTTTTACGATCTCTAACAGCTCCTCAATCGTTGTCTCCCTGTTTTCTTCGATCTTATTGTCAATAATCTTTGTCAGCGCCGTCGTGATCTCCCTGAGATTATGCGGCGGGATATTTGTCGCCATGCCGACGGCAATACCGGTTGTCCCGTTTACTAAAAGATTCGGATACCTGCTCGGCAGAACGACAGGCTCTCTTTCCGTATCGTCAAAGTTCGGCTCAAAATCTACGGTATCCTTATTGATATCAGCGAGAAGCTCCATGGAAATTTTAGATAATCTCGCCTCCGTATAACGCATTGCCGCCGCGCCGTCACCGTCCATGGAACCGAAGTTCCCGTGTCCGTCAACAAGCGGGTACCGCATATTCCAGTCCTGCGCCATATTTACCAAAGCGCCGTAGATAGAGCTGTCACCGTGCGGGTGATATTTACCCATCGTATCACCGACGATACGCGCGCTCTTACGGTGCGGCTTATCGGGTCCGTTGTTCAGCTCGATCATGGAATACAGGACACGGCGCTGAACAGGCTTTAATCCGTCTCTTACATCAGGTAACGCTCTGGAAGCAATGACACTCATCGCATAGTCGATATAAAAGGTTTCCATCCGCTCCTTTAAATCGACCTCATGTATCTTGTCCGTTTCCTGAACGTTGTCAAAAATATCGTCGTTCATGTTTCCTCACATTCTGCCCCAAAAAGGCACATTCCCTTTATGCCTGTTTATCAAGATTCTTGACAAACCTTGCATTTTCTTCGATAAACTCACGTCTCGGCTCAACCTTGTCGCCCATCAGCGTCGTAAACGTAAGATCAATCTCGGATTCCATTTCCTCATCATAATTTACCCGAAGCAGGATTCTTCTCTCGGGATCCATCGTCGTCTCCCAGAGCTGCTCCGCATCCATCTCTCCCAGACCCTTATATCTCTGAATCTTATTATTCTGATCGCGCCCTACTTCCTGTAAAATGGAATCAAGCTCCTCATCACTGTAGGCATACCAGATCTTCTTATTCTTCTCAAGCTTATAGAGAGGAGGCTTTGCAAGGAAAACATGTCCCTGCTTAATCAGCTCCGGCATAAATCTGTAAATAAAGGTCAGAAGAAGCGTGCTGATATGAGCGCCGTCAACATCGGCATCCGTCATCAGGATGATTTTATTGTACCTAAGCTTACTAATATCAAAATCCTCATGGATTCCCGTTCCGAACGCGGTAATCATCGCTTTGATCTCCGCATTCGCGTAAATCTTATCCAGTCTCGCCTTCTCGACATTTAAAATCTTACCGCGCAGCGGCAGGATTGCCTGCGTCGCACGGGAACGCGCCGTCTTTGCACTTCCTCCCGCGGAATCTCCCTCAACGATATAAATCTCGCAATGGGAAGGATCCTTGTCAGAACAGTCCGCAAGCTTTCCGGGCAGCGCCATCCCGTCAAGAGCCGTTTTTCGCCTTGTCAGGTCGCGCGCCTTTCTCGCCGCTTCCCTTGCACGCTGGGCAAGAATCGATTTCTCACAGATAGACTTCGCAACCGTCGGATTTAATTCCAGATAATAGGTAAGCTGCTCACTGACAATATTGTCAACCGCTCCTCTTGCCTCACTGTTTCCGAGCTTCTGCTTCGTCTGTCCCTCAAACTGCGGATCCTCGATCTTTACGCTGATGATCGCCGTCAGACCCTCTCTGATATCCTCACCGGAAAGATTCGGCTCACTGTCCTTCAACAGCTTTGCACCCCGCGCATAATCGTTAAAGGTCTTCGTGATGGCATTCCGAAAGCCCTGTAAATGGGTTCCGCCCTCCGGTGTATTGATATTATTGACAAAGCTGAAAACGCTTTCGTTGTAAGAGTCATTATGCTGGAAGGCAACCTCAACATAAACATGATTCTTCTCGCCTTCAAAATAGAGGATATTCTCATAAAGGGGCGTCTTACTGCGGTTGAGATAGGAAACAAATTCCTTGATTCCGCCCTCATAATGAAATTCCGCTCTTCTTTGTCTGCCGTTAGCGCTTTGCTTTTCTTCCGTCTCTGCTTTAGGAGCTTCGCCGTCCTCCTCTAAGCCTTCCGCTTCTCTCTCTTCCCTGTCGCTTTCTGCACGCTGTAACAGCTCATTGATCTGTGCATTTTCATGCTCTGCTTCACTGTCGGCTTCCTGTTTCTCTTCCCGCCGTTCATCCCGTAAGATGATACGGAGTCCCTTTGTCAGAAAAGCCATCTCACGGAGCCTGATCTTCAGAACATCAAATTCAAATACCGTCGTCTCCGTAAAAATTGTTGCATCCGGCAGAAACGTAACCTTTGTACCGGTCTGCTCCATAGGACAGGAACCGATCTCCTTTAACGGATAACAGGCATGTCCTCTTTCATAACGCTGTTTATATATTTTTCCGCCCTGACAGATTTCTACCTCAAGCCAGTCCGAAAGCGCGTTTACGACAGAAGCGCCGACACCGTGCAGACCGCCCGATACCTTATATCCCCCGCCGCCGAATTTTCCGCCTGCATGGAGAATGGTAAATACAACCTCGACTGCCGGAATCCCTGCTTTATGGTTGATTCCGACAGGAATCCCCCGTCCGTTATCCGTTACCGTAACGGAATTATCTTCATTGATGATAACCTCTATCGTATCACAAAAACCGGCGAGCGCCTCATCAACGGCATTATCGACAATTTCATAGACCAGATGATGAAGTCCTCTCGAGGATGTCGTTCCGATATACATGCCGGGACGCTTTCTGACTGCCTCAAGCCCTTCCAGAATCTGAATCTGGTCTGCGCCATATTCATGATCTACCGTTGTATTGTTCATTGTTTCTTCGCTCATTTTAATTCTCCATTTCTACCCGTTACAGACTGCTCATACAGGTAACTGTTCCCTCGGAAACCTTAAAAACCTTATTGATCTCAAAGCGGTTATTGACAAACTCCTCCAGACCCGTACAGGTAATAATGGTCTGAATTTCTCCGATACTGTTTAAAAGATAATTCTGTCTGTTGGAATCCAGCTCCGACAGGACATCATCCAGCAGCAGAACCGGCGTATCCTTTGTAATTTTTTTTACAAGCTCAATCTCTGAAAGCTTCAGCGATAAAGCCGCAGTACGCTGCTGACCCTGAGATCCGAATTTTCTGATATCCACATCTCCGACCACAAAAGAAAAATCATCCCTGTGAGGTCCCACGGAGGTCATCTTGGAACGGATATCCCGCTCCTGACTCATCTTCATTTTTTTCTCAAAATCCTCTATTTCCACATCCGGTTCATAGACGATTCTGATCTCTTCCCTGTCTCCGGACAGCTTTTTATGTATCCCGTAAATAATCTCATTCAGCTGTTCCACAAAAAGCTTTCTTCTCTCTATGATCTTACTCCCGAAGGATACGAGCTGCATATCCCAGATACCGAGCGTTTCCTTCAGATCAGGATTCAGATACATATCCTTGAGCAGCTTATTCCTCTGGTTTACGATTTTATTATAATGATTCAGATTATAGAGATAAAAGCTGTCAAGCTGACAAAGCTCCATATCCACAAATCTTCTTCT
>CAZVWN010000053.1:0-13641 GCA_964631065.1 uncultured Acetatifactor sp. | reverse complement strand
TCCGAGTGATTGATGCAAAGAAGCCAAAATTCTTTTTGGCTGAAAATGTTAAGGGTCTTACAAACTTTGCTAAGGGAACGGTCTTTCAGATGATTTTGAGTGATTTTTCTTCCCTTGGGTATCAGGTGAGTTATCGGGTGCTGAATGCTGCTGATTATGGCGTACCGCAGACACGGCAAAGAGTGATTATTATCGGTGTCCGCAATGATGTAGACTTTAAATACATTTTTCCTAATCCGACAAATAGTAAAAACGGGGAGAACGGTTTGCCAAAATGGGTGAGTGTCGGGGAAGCCATGTCGGTTATTCCCGACCCGGATCTTCCCAATGACTTACCCAATCATGATTATTCAAAATACAAACTGCAGTTTAACGGTTATCTCGGGCATAGAGCGTTAGACCTGGAAAAGCCGGCTCCGACTGTTACTGCCCGTGGCGATAACAAGGGTGGTGTTGTCATTTTGCCTCATCCGAATGCCAGGCGAAGGATGTCCTGCCGTGAACTGGCAGCGGTACAAAGTTTTCCGTTGGATTATGAATTTTCCGGTAACCGCTCGTCGGTGTATCGTCAAATCGGGAACGCCGTTCCACCTCTGCTGGGTTATGCCATTGCGAATGTTTTCAATCAATACGAAGGGAGTGACAAATAAATGTTTTCAAAAGATTTTGTTCCGACAAAGCCTTTCCCTGATTTTAAATGGAAGTGGGCCTGCTTACAATGTACCGAAGGTATCAACGATCCTGTTATCCTGTTGGGCATCCTCTTCCGCATGAAAAAGTTGGAAGGGCGCGGATTGAAATACAGTTCGCAGGAATTTTCAGAGGAGCTTGTCGGGCTGTCGAATGATGTAAGCGACTCCATTGGTATTGATCTCGCAAGACGGACAGGTGAACGAAATATTATTCGTAATTCCGGGCAATACTGGAAAGCTGTCGGACTAATCCCTGATGACAGCCGTGGGGTGATTCGCCTTACTGATTTCGGACGCCGGGTTGCTGAACACGATATTTCTCAGACAGAGTTTTCTGCAATAACCGTGCAAACATTCAAACTGCCGAACAGTCATATCCAAACTTCTGCTGAGTGCCTGAATTGGGAAAGCCACAGTCTTATCATTTATCCTCTTAGAATTATTCTCTCGGTAATTATGGAACTCAAAAAGAGCGGACAAGGTTACTTAACTACCACAGAACTGACAAAGATTCTGATACCACTTTCCGGCTGTCATGCGCAGATTGCAGACTATGTGAATTTTATTCTTTGGTATCGTGCCGGGGAGATTACCATTGCTGATTGGCCTGATTGTTGCGAGGGGGCAAACGATTTCCGTATCGCAAGAGAATATTTACTGTTCCTCGAAAATTACGGTTACTTAGAAAAAGCAGCCGGAGTGGCAAGAGAGGTAGAACAATATCACATCAATACTTTGATTGAATCTGAGATTGCCGAAATTCTTGCAACTCCGGTTACGGATTCTTCGCTACAGATGATCCTGGATCAGATTCGGACAAGCGAGGTTGCATCTGAAGTGGAGCGTAAACGGGTTCAGAATTTCAGAAGCAGTCGTCCCAATCAGGCAAAATTCCGTCATGATGTTCTTGCTGCCTACAGACGGTGTATCATTACAAATGTTACCATGCCGGAAGTGCTGGAAGCAGCACATATTAAACCATTCAAATACAATGGAGAGGATACTGTTGCAAATGGATTTGCGATGAGAACAGATATTCACACGCTGTTCGATTCGGGGCATCTTCGCATTTCAGAGACAGGCGTAGTTGAATTGTCTACAAGAGCACGGATGGACTACGGCGCTGCCATCCCGCCGGAAATCGTTTTACCGGACTTTATCAACCGGGATTTTATCAGATGGCGTTGGGAGAACTATAACGGTATGTAATGATGCATGGGATATAAGATTATATTTTTTATGGATCGGCATCTTAGCGGATTCCTCTTGACAAACCTAACGCTGTTAGGTATACTGCTTGTGCAGTAACCGAAAAGAAAATATGGGCGGAGCGGTGAGACAGGGATTGTAGGAATGTCCGCACGTCCGACGCAAAACCGGAACAAGGAGGAAAAGGATGATGTCGATTTTTGCGGATACAATGGCATTGGATAAGTGGACGGAAATTGAAGAATACGGAAGGAAAGGGGCTAAGGTATTATTTCCGATCGGTGTGATCGAGGAGCACGGACCGCATATTTCTCTTGCCTCCGATATCAGCTGGAGTCATGCGATGTGCCGGAGGGTGAAGGAAAAATTAAGGGAATCAGGGTGTGAGAGTATCATCGCGCCGCCGTATTACTGGGGGGTAAATCAGTGTACGGGAGCGTTTCCGGGAAGCTTTTCCTTAAAACCGGAAACCATGCAGCAGGTACTGTTGGAAACGTTTCAAAATCTGAAGGCGTTCGGCTTTGAGGAGGTTTACTGCTTCAATTATCATGGGGATGCCGCACATATCAAAGCGATTCTGGAAGCGGTAAAAAGAGCGGATACAGAGTCCGGAATGCGGGTCAGGCTGCTCATGGAAGCGATGGACGTCGAAATCTATGGATTAACGGAATGGAAAGAGTTTTTGCTTGTCATTGATCCGGATTATCCGGTAGAATGGTTTGCGGAGGGAAAGCCTGAGGAGCAGGGACTTTTTGATATTCATGCCGGTGCGTTTGAAACGGCAGTGCTGCATTATTTCTGTGAGGAGCAGGTGGACCTGGAGAAGGCTTCGGCTCTGCCGTCTTCTTCCCTTGATGAAGACGGGATGCGGAAATGGTTACAGGGCGGCGAGGTCACAAAGCGGGCGCTTCCCTTAGGGTATGCAGGAGATCCCGCGGGATACACGGCGGTAGAAAAGCACGTTGAGGAGATGATCGCGCTGCAGGTTGCGGAAATCTGCAGACGGATCATTGCGGAAAACGGAAGAGAGTGGCACGGCAGCGGGAAGGACAGAGAAAGCCCTTTGCATTATGAAAAGCTGGATGGGAAAAATTTTAGTGTAAATTCACTGGATCATTTTGTGAGACATCAGCAGGTAACGGAGTGCTGGCGAAAGCAGGACGGAGAATGGAAGCTGGTGCCGATGGCGTTTGAAGAAAACTGGTCGGTAGAACAGTGCAGGGAAATTGCGGCAGACGTGGCTCTGCATATGGAAAAGGATCAGACGGCGATCGGCGCTTTTGACGGGGAAGAGCTTGTCGGGTTTATTACGGTTTCCCATAACATTTTCGGAAATACGGCAAAGTATGTGGAGCTGGTGTGTTTTCAGGTTTCGGAACCTTATCGCGGGCGGGGAATCGGGAAAGCGCTGTTTCGCCGTGCCTGTGAGGCGGCAAAGCAGTCAGGCGCAGAGAAGATGTATATTTCGGCACAATCGTCCAAGGAAAGTCAGGCGGCATATAAGGCGCTGGGGTGCGTTCATGCGGCAGAAATCAACAGGAAGCTGGCAGAAGAGGAGCCCTGCGATGTACAGCTGGAATATGTTCTCGGGTAACTGTGCAGTGCCGCTTTTGGAAACGCGGTGCGGTATTTACAACGCGCGGCGGAGTGTGGTATCTTATTTATTGTGGTCGGACTGCCCTTATTGGATGAGCAGCATGAGGGGCTGATCGTGATACCGATACTTGGCGTCGTATTTATCAGCATCGGCGCGATGGCAGTGTATGCGGTGGGAATCGAACCCCGATACCGCAAAAGATAGAAACAGAAGCGGAAGGACGCCGGTGCGACGACAGCCGCAGAAAAGAGGAGCCATGTACAGAGACAGAACAAAGGAAATCCGGATCGGGGACAGAAGGATCGGCGGCGGGAATCCGATTCTGATCCAGTCCATGACGAATACAAAGACGGAGGATGTGGAGGCGACGGTTGCGCAGATCCTTGCACTCGAAAAGGCGGGGTGCGAGATCATCCGCTGTACGGTGCCGACAGAGGAAGCAGCCGGAGCGCTCGGGGAGATTAAGAAGCGGATTCACATCCCCCTTGTGGCGGATATTCATTTCGATTATAAAATGGCGATCGCGGCGATCGAAAACGGAGCGGACAAGATCCGTATCAATCCCGGCAATATCGGGAGCGCGGAGAAGGTAAGGGCGGTCGTGGAAGCGGCGGCAGAGCGGGATATCCCGATCCGCGTCGGTGTAAACAGCGGCTCACTGGAAAAGGAGCTGCTGGAAAAGTACGGCGGTGTGACGGCGGAAGGACTTGTGGAGAGCGCGCTGAAAAAGGTGGCGATGATCGAGGAATTTGAGTATCAGAATCTTGTCATCAGTATTAAATCCTCAGACGTTCTCATGTGCGTAAAGGCGCATGAGCTCTTAGCAGACCGGACGGCGTATCCTCTGCATGTCGGGATTACGGAATCGGGAACCGTCCGCAGCGGCAATATCAAGTCGGCGGTCGGACTCGGGCTGATCCTGCATCAGGGGATCGGCGATACCATCCGTGTCTCGCTGACGGGAGACCCGGTCGAGGAGGTTAAGTCTGCGCGGCTGATCTTAAAGACGCTCGGTCTGCGTAAGGGCGGCATCGAGGTTGTCTCCTGTCCGACCTGCGGCAGAACACAGATTGATCTGATCGGACTTGCCGCGAAGGTTGAGGAAATTGCAGAGGCATATCCGTTGGATATTAAGGTCGCGGTCATGGGCTGTGCGGTGAACGGTCCCGGCGAGGCGAGGGAGGCGGATCTTGGCATCGCCGGCGGCAGGGGAGAAGGTCTGCTCATCAAAAAGGGCGAGATCATCCGGAAGGTGCCGGAGGGAGAGCTGCTGAATGCCCTGAAATACGAGCTGGATCACTGGCAGGGTGAAGGAAATGAGTAAGCCCTTTTTTGAAGTATTTCCGACATTAAAGATAGAGGAACCGCTGCATGGACTGCTCGGGCAGAGCGAGGTCGAGAGAGTTTCGGCGACGAAGCGCAGGGATCTGCTGCGGATCTGCCTTTTCAGCACGCGGCTGATCTTAAAGGCAGATATCCGCAGGGCGGAAGCGGAAATTAAAAAACAGCTGTTTCCGCAGAATGTGCTCACGGTGAAGATTCAGGAGCGTTTTTCGCTCTCTTCGCAATATACGCCGGAAAATCTCATGGATGTCTATAAAGAAAGCATTCTGGAGGAGCTGCGCGATTACAGTCATATCGAATACACGGCATTCCGGACGGCGGAAATGACATATCCGGCGCCGGACAGACTTCTGCTTACGCTGGAGGATACGGTTTTAAACCGCAGCAGGGAGTCTGAGCTTGTCCGTATTCTGGAAAAAATTCTGGTGGAACGATGCGGATTATCCTGTGGGATTGAGACTGCCTACAGGGAGGCGGCCGGCGGAAAATTTGCGGAGGATGACGAATTAAAGATCCGTATGCGGGTTAGTGAGATTGCGAAACGCGCGGGCGCGGGAAAAGAAGCGCAGGGAGCGCCGGAAGCTGCGGACACAGAGCAGACGAAGGAAGCAAAAGCGGCTGCCGGCGCGCAGACGACAAAGCAGCCCGGGCAGGGGATGACCGTCGGCAGGACGGGGAAAAAGTTCATCGGAACGGCTTCACAGGCGGGAGCGGGAAGCTTCGGCGGCGAATTCCGGAAGAGCAGAGGAGAGTTCCGCCGGGGCGGCGATTATACGAAGTCCTTAAAGCAGTCCGAAAATCCGGATGTGATTTATGGAAGGGACTTTGAGGATGAGGGGCTTCTGCCGATTGAGGATATTATCGGCGAGATGGGAGAGGTTGTCATCCGCGGTAAGATCTTAAAGGCGGACAGCCGTGACATTAAAAACGAAAAGTCGATCGTCATGTTCGATGTGACGGATTTTACGGATACCATCGGCGTAAAGCTGTTTACCCGGACGGAATATAAGGATGAGCTGCTGAAGGGCTTAAAGCCCGGCGGCTTTGTCAGGCTCAAGGGCGTAATCAGTCTGGATAAGTTCGACCATGAGCTGACGGTCGGAACCATTTACGGCATTAAGAAGATTACGGATTTTACAACGACGAGAATGGATACGGCGCCGCATAAACGTGTGGAGCTTCATTGTCATACGAAGATGAGCGATATGGACGGTGTCTCCGAGGCGAAGGATATCGTAAAGCGCGCCTATAAGTGGGGACATAAGGCGGTCGCGATCACGGATCACGGTGTCGTACAGGGATTTACGGATGCAAACCATGTCTGGGACGATCTCTGGAAGGCGGAGAAGACGAAGCGCGTCGAGGCAGGAGAGGAAAATCCGGATAAGCAGGATTTCTTTAAGATCCTGTACGGCGTGGAGGCATATCTCGTAGACGATCTGAAGGAGATTGTCACGGGAGACAGAGGACAGACGCTTTCGGATGATTTTGTCGTTTTTGATATCGAGACGACAGGCTTTTCCCCTGTGAATAACCGGATCATAGAGATCGGCGCGGTAAAGGTCTGCGGCGGTGAAGTTGTTGACCGCTTTTCCGCCTTTGTCAATCCGCAGGTGCCGATTCCGTTTGAGATCGAGAAGCTGACGGGCATCCGGGATGATATGGTGATGGATGCGCCGCCTATTGAGGAGGTGCTGCCGGAGTTTCTGGAATTTTGCAGAGACTGTGTCCTTGTTGCGCACAATGCGAACTTTGACATGAGCTTTATCATCGAAAATGCCGGACGGCAGGGCTTTTCTACGGACTTTACCTATGTGGATACGGTCGGTATCGCGAGGGTGCTTCTGCCGAACCAGTCCAAGCACACGCTGGATGCCGTGGCGAAGACGCTGAATATTTCACTGGAAAACCATCACCGCGCGGTGGACGACGCGGAGTGTACGGCATGGATCTTTGTAAAATTTATCCGGATGCTGGCGGAGCAGGAGATCACGACGCTCGCCGAGGTCAATGCTTTTGGGGCGGCGAGCGTGGAGCTTGTCAGAAAGCTGCCGTCGTATCATGCCATCATCCTTGCGAAGAACGATCTCGGGCGGATCAATCTGTACCGTCTGGTATCCCAGTCGCATCTGACATATTTTAACAGGCATCCGCGGATTCCGAAGAGTCTTGTGATGAAGTACCGCGAGGGACTGATCTTAGGCAGCGCCTGTGAGGCGGGCGAGCTTTACCGCGCGCTGCTGGACGGGCAGAGCGACATGCAGATCGCCAGACTGGTCAATTTTTATGACTATTTAGAGATCCAGCCCTGCGGGAACAATAAATTCATGATCGCTTCGGAGAAGATCCGGACGATCAACTCCATAGAGGATATTCAGGAAGTCAACAAAAGAATCGTAAAGCTGGGCGAACAGTTCCATAAGCCGGTCGTCGCGACCTGCGACGTCCATTTCTTAGATCCCGAGGATGAGGTTTACAGGCGGATCATCATGGCGGGAAAGGGATTTACCGATGCGGACGATCAGGCGCCGCTCTTTCTGCACACGACGGAGGAGATGCTGGAGGAATTTTCCTATCTCGGAAGCGATAAGGCATACGAAGTCGTCGTAAAAAATACGAACATGATCGCGGATATGTGCGAGACGATCGCGCCGGTGCGTCCGGATAAGTGTCCGCCGGTCATCGAGGACAGCGATAAAACGCTGACGAAGATCTGCTATGACAAGGCGCATGAGCTGTACGGACCGGAGCTGCCGAAGATCGTGGAGGAGCGGCTGCAGAGGGAATTAAATTCCATTATCAAAAACGGGTTTGCCGTGATGTATATCATTGCGCAGAAGCTGGTCTGGAAATCTGTCGAGGACGGATATCTGGTCGGATCGAGAGGCTCCGTCGGCAGCTCCTTCGTCGCGACGATGTCGGGGATCACGGAGATCAATCCCTTAAGTCCGCATTATTACTGTACGAACTGTCATTATTCGGATTTTGACAGCGAGGAAGTAAAGGCTTACGCGGGAACGGCGGGGATCGATATGCCGGACAAGGTCTGTCCCGTCTGCGGCGAGCCGCTTCATAAGGACGGCTTTGATATTCCGTTTGAGACCTTCCTCGGGTTCAAGGGAGATAAGGAACCGGATATCGACCTGAATTTCTCGGGCGAGTATCAGTCCAAGGCGCATAAGTACACCGAGGTCATCTTCGGCGCGGGGCAGACCTTCCGCGCGGGGACGATCGCGACGCTCGCGGACAAGACGGCGTTCGGTTATGTGAAAAATTATTATGAGGAGCGGGGAAAACATAAGCGCAACAGTGAGATCGACCGCATTGTCGCGGGCTGTGTCGGCGTGCGGCGCAGTACCGGACAGCATCCGGGCGGTATTGTCGTTCTGCCGCTGGGACAGGATATCAACTCCTTCACCCCGGTACAGCATCCGGCGAACGATATGACGACGGATACCGTGACGACGCATTTTGATTACCACTCCATCGACCATAATCTGTTGAAGCTTGACATTCTCGGACACGATGATCCGACGATGATCCGTATGCTGCAGGATCTGACGGGGCGTGACCCGCTGACGATCCCGCTCGACGGAAAAGATGTCATGAGCCTGTTCCAGAATACGGACGCGCTGGGCGTGACGCCGGAGCAGCTCGGCGGAACGAAGCTCGGCTGTCTCGGCATTCCGGAGTTCGGCACGGATTTCGCGATGAACATGGTACTGGAGACGCAGCCGCAGCATTTCTCGGATCTGGTCCGCATTTCCGGTCTTTCCCACGGTACAAACGTATGGGTGGGCAATGCGCAGGATCTGATCCGGAACGGGATCGCGACAATTTCTACCTGTGTCTGTACCAGAGACGATATTATGACGTATCTGATCGGGAAAGGGGTCGAGCCGGAAAAATCCTTTAAGATCATGGAGGCGGTGCGGAAAGGAACGGTTGCAAAGAAAAAGATCAATCCGGATCAGTGGAACGAATGGAAGGAGGATATGCTGGCGCATGATGTGCCGCAGTGGTATCTGGATTCCTGTCAGAAGATCGAGTACATGTTCCCGAAGGCGCACGCGGCGGCGTATGTCATGATGGCATGGCGCATCGCCTATTGCAAGATTCATTATCCGCTCGCCTATTACGGCGCGTTCTTCAGCATCCGTGCCAAGGCGTTTTCCTATGAACAGATGTGTCAGGGACAGGCGCACATGGAGGCGATCATGAAGGAATATAAGCGGCGGATGGACGCGGCTTCCAACAAGGAGCCGGGCGCGCAGCCGCTCTCCAACAAGGAAGAATTAGCTTACGGCGATATGCGCGTGGTACAGGAGATGTATGCGAGAGGCTTTGAATTTGAGCCGATCGACATTTTCCGCGCGCAGTCCCGTTCCTTCCAGATCGTCGGGGATAAGCTGATGCCGTCTTTGAGCAGTATCGACGGACTCGGGGAAAAGGCGGCGGATGCGATCGTGGAAGCGGCGAAGGACGGACCGTTTCTCTCGCGGGATGATTTCAGGGAGCGGACGAAGGTGTCCAAGACGATCGTAGATCTGATGGCGCAGCTGGGACTTTTAGGAGATCTTCCGGAATCCAACCAGCTGAGCTTATTCGACTTTCAATAGGGATCCGTCCGAAAATGCGTCTGTCCGGGCGGGCGCACTTTCGATCGGCAGGAGATGCGGGACAAAGGGGAATCGTAAGAAGCATTACGGGTGATATTTATCCGGAAGCAGACCCGCCCGAAGGAGCGCCAGATAGAGCGTCGGCAGCAGGAGCAGCTGTAGCAGAATCCCGGGAAACGCGGAGACGAAGTGTGCGGATACCCAGATCCGGAGCGTGTATGTACCGGAGGAAAAAAAGAGCGCTTTTGCGATGCCGCCGGTGATACGTCCTGCGAGCATGGCGGTCAGCAGACTGATATAGAGATCGGGGAGCAGTCTGCCCGTGCGGATCAGGCGCATCAGCAGACCGGATACCATTCCGTATACGGGAAGTTCAAACAGCATGCCGTAGAGATGGGGACCCGCCGCCGGCATCCCGCTGATCATGCAGGCGAGCACAGGCCCTGCAAGTCCGCAGAGCAGACCGTACTGCCAGCCGCAGACCAGACCACAGAGCAGGACGGGAAGGTGCATCGGCGAGAGCAGCTTGCCGCTGTTCGGGATGGCGTGGACCGCCAGAGGCAGAATGACGCAGAGCGCCATGCAGACGGCGGTTGTGACGGTTTTTCTGACGGTGGTAAACTGTTTCATGTCCGGCTCCTTTGCGGGTTGTTTATGCAGACAATTGCGAAACGCGTGTTTTTTTGAAGGTGACGGTGCGTTTCGCAATTATTTAACGGATTACGGAATCATTTGTAACATGGAAGGGGCAGAAAGTCAAGAGCGGGAAGAGCCCCGCTTTCTGCTGTTCCCGAACGCAGGGGAAGCGGAGATATCTGCATTTTACCACTTGAAAGCGGGAAAGCGGCGTGGTATGATCGGGGAAGAGGGATTACGAAGAATGCGGGACGAAGTCCTGACAGAAAACGGAAAGGGAAGAGGGATGTTACAGGCTTTTTATCCGGATCATGAGACGGACAGCGCGTATGACATTGCGTATGAGGCGTTGTATGAAAAGGGATACAGAGGGGTCATCTATGACATAGACAATACGCTGGTGCCGCACGGCGCGCCGGCGGATGAGAGGGCGGTTGCGCTGTTTGAGCGGCTGCGGAAGCTGGGGTACAGGACATATGTTTTGTCGAACAATAAGGAGCCGCGCGTGAAAAGCTTTTGTGAGCAGATCGGTTCCCCGTACAGCTTCAGGGCAGGGAAGCCGGATCGTGCGGGGTATCTGCTGGCGATGGAGCGCATGAAAACGACGCCGGAGAATACGCTGTTTGTCGGCGATCAGCTCTTTACGGATGTCTGGGGCGCAAAAAGGGCAGGGATTGTCACATATCTTGTAAAGCCGATCCACCCGAAGGAAGAGATACAGATCGTGCTGAAGCGCAGGCTGGAGAGAATCGTTCTGTTTTTTTACCACAGACAAAAGCATTGAACAGGAAGAGAGGTCACTGTATGAAGATCGACGGCTATACCCGTATCTGCGGGCTGATCGGAAATCCGGTGGAGCATACGCTCTCGCCCCTGCTTCAGAATACGCTGGCGGAGGCGACGGGGGAGAATCTGGTCTATGTACCGTTTCATGTGCCCGCGGGACATGTAAAAGAGGCGGTGGAAGGCGCGTATGCGCTGAATCTTTTGGGCTGTAACGTTACAGTGCCTTATAAGAGCGCGGTGATCCCGTATCTGAGGGAGCTGGACGAAATGGCGGAAACGATCGGTGCGGTCAATACGCTGGTGCGGACGGAGAGCGGTTTTAAAGGGTATAATACGGATATGCCGGGACTGTATCGCGCGATGCAGTCGGAACAGATCGCGCTGCACGGGGAGAAGGTCATCCTGCTCGGAGCGGGAGGCGTTGCGAGGGCGGTCGCGTTTCTGCTTGCAAAGGAAGCGTCGGAGATTCTGATCTTAAACAGGACAGTGCAGAGGGCGCAGGCAATCGCGGATGAGGTGAACCGGTTTACGGGACAGAAAAAAGTCCGGGCGCTGCCGCCTGACGGCTACAGACAATTGCCCGCAGAGCGGGCGTATCTTGCCATTCAGGCAACGAATGTCGGTATGTTCCCGGACGTGGGAGCTGCCGTCGTGGAGGAAGAGGCGTTTTATGAGAGAATCCATACGGGGTATGATCTGATCTTTAACCCGGCGGATACAAAATTTATGCAGCTGACGCGCAGGGCGGGCGGCCGTGCCTTTAACGGACTGAAGATGCTTCTGTACCAGGGGATCATTGCCTATGAGCTCTGGACGGGGCAGAAGGTTTCCGAAGAGACGGCGGAGCGTGCGTACCGCGCATTGAAAAGCCAAAGAGAGGAGTCTGCGGGCGAAAGCCGCGCGGACGGACAGGAGAGAACATGAGACAGGAAGAGAATCCGGTTCTGATCGGGTTTATGGGGAGCGGAAAAACCTCCGTCGGGGTACAGCTGTCATACAGATTGAGGAAGCCGGTCGAGGATACGGATAAGCTGATCGAGAGACGGGAAGGCAGAAGCGTCGGGGAGATTTTTGCAGAAGACGGGGAAAATTATTTCCGCGAGTGCGAGACGGAGCTGCTGCGGGAGCTTTTGGAAAAAAAGGGCGGCAGGATCTATTCCGTCGGCGGCGGAACGCCCATGCGCAGGGAAAACAGGGAGCTGTTAAAGAAGCTGGGGAAGGTGATTTATCTGCGGGCACGCCCCGAGACTCTTTATGAGAGACTGAAAGGGGATACCGCAAGACCGCTCTTACAGTGTGAGGATCCGCTGGCGAGGATCGATGCGCTGCTTTCTGAGCGGAGCGCCGCGTATGAGGAATGCGCGGACAGGATCATAGATGTCGACGGGCTGGATATGGGCGCCGTGCTGCATGAGATCCTCGCGCCGAAGAAAAAGCTCCTGGTGATCAATGGTCCGAATATCAATTTCCTCGGGATCCGGGAAAAGAGCATTTACGGAACACAGGATTATCAGTATCTGCTCGGACTGATCAGAAGAAAGGCAAAGGAGACCGGAAACGCGATATCGGTTTTTCAGAGCAACCATGAGGGGGCGATCATTGACCGGATCCAGTCGGCTTATTTTGACAGGACGGACGGCATTGTCATCAATCCCGGCGCATATACGCATTACAGCTATGCCATCCGGGACGCGCTTGCCAGCATAACCGTTCCGAAGGTTGAGGTACACATCTCCGATATTACAAAGCGCGAGGAATTCCGGAAAATATCCGTCACGGCGCCCGTATGCGACAGACAGATTTACGGGCAGGGGCCGGATGGATATCTGCAGGCGATTGATTTTCTGAACGCGATGCGTTGAGCTACGGTAACAGTTCAGCCCTCTGCATTCATAAAAGCGGCTGCTTCGCATCCGACGCTGTTACAAATTATGCAAATATTGTAAAAAAATTTTCAAAAACAGTTGAAATCAGGACGCTTTTATATTAAACTAGGAGAGAATTATTTTGTGAACAGAATTAGGAGGAATATAATATGATTTCTGCAGGTGATTTCAGAAATGGTATTACCATTGAGTTCGATAATAATGTATACCAGATTATTGAATTCCAGCATGTAAAGCCGGGTAAGGGCGCTGCGTTCGTAAGAACGAAGCTGAAGAACATCAAGAGTGGCGGTGTCGTTGAGAAGACGTTCCGTCCTACCGAGAAGTGCCCGCAGGCCCGCATTGATAGAAAAGATATGCAGTATCTCTACAAGGACGGTGATCTGTATTACTTCATGGATACGGAGAACTACGAGCAGATGGCGCTGAACATTGATACGGTCGGCGATGCCATGAAGTTCGTAAAGGAAAATGAGATGTGCAAGGTCTGCTCCCATAACGGCAATGTTTTCTCTGTAGAGCCTCCTCTTTTTGTAGAGCTGGAGATCACGGAGACAGAGCCCGGATTTAAGGGAGATACCGCTACGGGCGCTTCCAAGCCCGCTACCGTGGAGACCGGCGCACAGGTTTCCGTTCCGCTGTTTGTCAATCAGGGCGATAAGATCAAGATTGACACCAGAACAGGAGAGTATCTGTCCCGCGTTTAAGAAGCTGCGGTCTTTTCTGAGAGGTCAGACTTGTAAGGCAATGACACGTTTGTGTTGTTGCCTTTTTTGTGTGCGCCGGAAGGAGTACACGGTATCGCTGACAATAAATATAAGAAGGAGATGGCTTATGAAAATGAATGAATTTGCGAAAAAGGTGCTGGATGC
>CAZVWN010000052.1:7730-13886 GCA_964631065.1 uncultured Acetatifactor sp. | reverse complement strand
GTAACAGTTCAGCCATACATGTCTGCCCTTGCGGCGGGCGTGCTTGCACGCATACGCAGCAGGGCTGATATGTATGAGCGGAGCGCCCTCAAATGAAATAAAAGATGAGCTGCAAAGCAGCGCCGGATGCGAAGCAGCCGCTTTTATGAATGTAGAGGGCTGAACTGTTACATTTTTTTTAAATCAGTTGGGCTTTTTGTTGCCCGGCTGATTTTTTTGTGGTATACTGAATTGATTTAGCGCAGAAAGCCGATGCGGCTTGAGAGACGAACAGATACAGGAGGATGCGATGAAAGCTTTTTTGATTTTGGAAGACGGCACCGTGTTTGAGGGAACACATATCGGCGCTGACAGAGAGATTATCAGTGAAATCGTATTTAATACATCCATGGCGGGATATCTCGAGGTACTGACGGATCCGTCCTATGCGGGACAGGCTGTCTGCATGACCTATCCCCTCATCGGCAATTACGGAATCTGCAGGGATGATATGGAATCCCTGAGACCATGGCCGGACGGTTTTATTGTACATGAACTTTCCCGCGTTCCGAGTAATTTCCGCTGCGATATGACGATTCAGCAGTTTCTGGAAGAAAATCAGGTTCCCGGTATCGCCGGCATTGATACCAGAGCCCTGACGAAGATCCTTCGTGAAAAAGGCACCATGAACGGTATGATCACCACGAACGAAAACTATGATCTTGCGCAGATTCAGCCGAAGCTGAAGGCGTACACGACAGGAAAGGTCGTGGAGCGCGTAAGCTGTCAGGAGAAATATGTCGTAAAGCCGACGCTCTCCCTTGCGGAAAACGGTCCGCTCTCCGGATCGGCGCGGTTTGATAAAGAAGCCTATGAAAAGGGCATCCGCGAGCCGAAGCCGACGCTGGTAAAGGAATTAAACGGCGCGGGCTTACGGGTTGCGCTGATGGATTTCGGCGCGAAGGACAACATTGCCCATTCCCTTGCGGAGAGAGGCTGCGAGGTCACGGTATTCCCTGCCCTGACTAAGGCGGAGGAGATCATTGCCATGAAGCCCGACGGCATCATGCTCAGCAACGGACCGGGGGATCCGAAGGAATGTACCTCCATTATCGAAGAGATCAAAAAGCTCTATGCGACAGACATCCCGATCTTTGCAATCTGCCTCGGGCATCAGCTCATGGCGCTTGCCAACGGCTGCGATACGCATAAAATGAAGTACGGACACAGAGGCGGAAACCATCCGGTCAAGGATCTGAAGACCGGAAGGGTATATATTTCCTCCCAGAACCACGGTTATGTCGTGGATACGGACAGGCTGGATCCGAAGGTTGCCGTTCCCGCCTTTATCAACGTCAATGACGGCACGAACGAAGGGCTTGCGTACACGGGCAAGAATATCTTTACGGTACAGTACCATCCGGAGGCATGCCCCGGACCGCAGGATTCCCGTTATCTGTTCGACAGATTTATCCGGATGATGAAAGGAGAGAATTATTATGCCTAAGAATCCCAATGTAAAGCGCGTTATGGTCATCGGTTCAGGACCGATCGTCATCGGTCAGGCGGCGGAGTTCGATTATGCGGGGACACAGGCGTGCCGCTCCTTAAAGGAAGAGGGCGTTGAGGTCATCCTCGTCAATTCCAACCCGGCAACGATCATGACGGATAAGGACATCGCGGACAAGGTTTATATTGAGCCGCTGACGGTAAAGGTTCTCGAGCAGATCATCGAGACGGAGAAGCCGGACAGCATCCTGCCGACGCTCGGCGGACAGGCGGGCTTAAATCTCGGCATGGAGCTGGAGGAGTCAGGCTTTCTTGCGGCGCACGGCGTGACCCTGCTCGGCACGACGGCGCAGACGATCCGCAACGCGGAAGGACGGCAGGAATTTAAGGATCTGATGGAGCGCATCGGCGAGCCCTGCGCGGCATCAAAGGTCGTTGAAAACGTACAGGACGGTATTGATTTTACGAACAGCATCGGGTATCCGGTCGTTCTGCGCCCTGCTTATACACTGGGCGGCTCCGGCGGCGGTATCGCACATAATCAGACGGAGCTGGAGGAGATTCTGGAAAACGGACTCAGACTTTCCCGTGTCGGTCAGGTGCTTGTCGAGCGCTGTATCGCCGGATGGAAGGAAATCGAGTACGAGGTGATGCGCGACAGCGCCGGAAACTGTATCACCGTATGTAATATGGAAAATATCGATCCGGTCGGCGTACATACCGGAGACAGCATTGTCGTCGCGCCGTCTCAGACGCTGAGCGATAAGGAATATCAGATGCTGCGTACCTCCGCGCTGAACATCATCAATGAATTACAGATCACGGGCGGATGCAACGTACAGTTTGCCCTGCATCCCACCAGCTTTGAATATTGCGTCATCGAGGTAAATCCCCGTGTCAGCCGTTCCTCGGCGCTTGCGTCCAAGGCGACGGGATATCCGATCGCAAAGGTTGCGGCGAAGATCGCGCTCGGGTATACGCTGGATGAGATTAAAAATGCCATCACGCAGAAGACCTATGCTTCCTTTGAGCCGACGCTGGATTACTGCGTTGTCAAGATTCCGAGACTGCCGTTCGATAAGTTCATCACGGCGAAGCGGACGCTGACGACCCAGATGAAGGCGACCGGAGAGGTCATGAGTATCTGTGATAACTTCGAGGGCGCGCTGATGAAGGCGATCCGTTCCCTGGAGCAGCATGTGGACTGTCTGCGCAGCTATGACTTCTCGGCGCTGAACAAAGAGGAGCTGAAGGAGAGACTGAAAACCGTTGACGATCAGCGGATCTGGGTGATCGCTGAGGCGATCCGCAAAGGAATCTCTTACGAGGAAATCCATGCCATCACGCAGATCGACGTCTGGTTTATTGATAAGCTGGCAATCCTTGTAGAGATGGAGGAAGCGCTGGAGACGAAGGAACTGACAACAGAGCTTCTGCGCGAGGCGAAGCGGATCGAGTTCCCCGACAATGTGATCGCAAGGCTGACCGGAAAGACGGAAGAAGAAATTAAAAACATGAGATATGAAAACGGTATCCGCGCCGTCTATAAGATGGTAGATACCTGTGCGGCTGAGTTTGCCGCGTCAACGCCGTACTATTATTCCGTTTACGGCGGGGAGTGCGAGGCAGACACAGGCGTTCTTCCGGGACAGGAGAAAAAGAAGAAGGTGCTGGTGCTCGGCTCCGGTCCCATCCGTATCGGACAGGGTATCGAGTTCGACTATTGCTCGGTACATGCGACATGGGCGTTCTCCAAGGCGGGATATGAGACGATCATCATCAACAATAACCCGGAGACGGTGAGCACGGACTTTGATATCGCGGATAAGCTTTATTTTGAGCCGTTGACGGCGGAGGATGTCGAGGCAGTCGTCAACATTGAGCATCCGGACGGCGCCGTCGTACAGTTCGGCGGACAGACCGCGATCAAGCTGACGGAGAGCCTGATGAAGATGGGCGTTCCCATTCTCGGCACAAAGGCGGAGGACGTCGATGCCGCAGAGGACAGGGAGCTGTTTGACAAGATCTTAGAGCAGACGCAGATCCCCCGTGCGGCGGGCGGAACGGTCTACACGGCCAAAGAGGCAAAGGCTGTCGCGAACCGTCTCGGCTACCCCGTACTGGTCCGTCCTTCTTATGTTCTCGGCGGACAGGGCATGCAGATCGCCATCTCCGATCAGGAGATCGAAGAATTTATGGAGATCATCAACCGCATTGCGCAGGATCACCCGATTCTGGTCGATAAATACCTTCAGGGAAAGGAAATCGAGGTGGATGCGGTCTGCGACGGGCAGGATATTCTGATCCCCGGCATCATGGAGCATATCGAGCGGACCGGCGTGCATTCCGGTGACAGTATCTCCGTTTATCCGGCGCATACGATCGGTAAGCTGGTAAAGGATAAGATCGCGGAATATACGAGAAGACTGGCGATGGCGCTCCATGTAAAGGGACTGATCAACATCCAGTTTATCGCGATCGGGGAAGATGTCTATGTCATCGAGGTCAATCCCAGATCCTCGAGAACCGTGCCGTATATCAGCAAGGTAACGGGTATTCCGATCGTCGATCTCGCAACGGAGGTCATTATCGGAAAGACGATCAAAGAGCTTGGGTATAAGCCCGGATTACAGCCGGAGGCAGAGTATTATGCGATCAAGATGCCCGTCTTCTCCTTCGAGAAGATCCGGGGCGCGGAGATCAGCTTAGGACCGGAGATGAAATCGACGGGCGAATGCCTCGGTATCGCGAAGACCTTTAACGAGGCGCTGTATAAGGCGTTTATGGGCGCGGGTGTCAATCTGCCGAAGTATAAAAACCTGATCATGACGGTAAAGGATGCCGATAAGGGCGAAGCGATCGAGATCGGCAGACGCTTTGAGAAGCTCGGTTATACGATCTACGCGACGCGCAGCACGGCGGCAGCCTTAAACGAGGCGGGCGTAAAGGCGAGAAAGGTCAACAAGATCTCGCAGGAATCGCCGACGGTCATGGATCTGATCCTCGGTCATAAGATCGATCTTGTCATTGATACCCCGACGCAGGGACGCGATAAGACGAGAGACGGCTTCCTCATCCGGCGTACCTCGATCGAGACCGGCGTAAACGTCATCACGGCGATGGATACGGCGCGGGCGCTTGTAAGCAGTCTGGAAAATCAGGAGAGCAATGAGAAGCTGACGCTGATCGATATCGCAGGGCTGTAAGCGGGCGGCGGTCTGTGCGCTTTGCGCGGCGTCACTTTCGGAAAATACGGCAAATGCCTGATAAAAAGAATAAACAGCAGGGAATCCGCATATACTCAAGGACGGTATATGCGGATTTTTTTGTTTGAAACGGAGGAATTTAGAATGAATCAGGAAACCTACCCTTTTGTCATGCGTCCGCTTCCCTACGAGTATGACGCGCTGATGCCGGTGATTGATGAGGACACGCTGCATTTTCACCATGATAAGCATTATAAGACCTATGTGGACAACTTAAACAGCGCCCTCGCGGATTATCCCGAGCTGCAGAAGAAGAGTCTGCCCGAGCTTCTGACACATACGGAGAAGCTTCCGGAGCAGATCCGGACTGCGGTAAAAAACAACGGCGGCGGTGTCTACAACCATGAGCTGTACTTTGAGAGCATGAAGGGAAAGAGCGGACAGGAGCCGGAGGGCGCGCTTGCAGAGGCAATCGACCGTGATTTCGGCTCGTACAGACAATGGAAGGAGCAGATGAGTCAGGCGGCGGTCAGCAATTTCGGATCCGGCTGGGCATGGCTTGTTACGGATAAAGCGGGAAAGCTTTCTATCGTAAAGACGGCGAATCAGGACGTGCCGCCGCTGCATGAGGTGACGCCGGTTCTGCTGATCGATATCTGGGAGCATGCGTATTATCTGCAATATCAGAACAGACGCGCGGATTATGTGGGCAGCTGGTTCGACGTGATCAACTGGCGGCGCGCGGCGATGCGGTACGAGGAAGCGCTCTGACGCAAAAGGCGCTTTGACGGATAAGCACGCCCGACGCAGCAGCTGACCGTCAGGGGTAAACTGCTGCGGTGGCGTTTCGGAAGGAAGGTTAGCTTGCGAAACGGGCGGATCTGTAGTATACTTAAAAGCGTCCCATAGGATCAACGGGACGAAAAACGGATGAGCGGAGGGAACGTATGAAAAAGAAGATTCTGATGGCGATGCTGGTTCTGGGAATGAGCTTTAGCTTTGCGGCGTGCGGCAGCGCGGATGATGCCGGAGCGGGCGTGGAGGTTTCTGACGGCGCGGAGGATGAAAACGACAAAGAGGACGGAAACGAAGATCCGGTAGCGGGCGGTGCAACCGATGAGGACGGCAGCGAAGCGGAGAGCGCGGGGGAAGAGAGCAGCGAAGCAGCCGTGACCGAGAAAAAGGGAAGCGAGGACACATCTCTGCGTAAGCCTTATCTCGGTATGTGGAAGTATGAGACGAAGGATGAGAAGATCGCGTTTGAGGCAGATTTCACATGGAGTCTGTACTCTGCGGACGGCAAGCGGGTCAACAGCGGAACGTTCACGCTGGACGAGGACGGCGCTTATCTGTATGATAAGAACGATGAGTTCTTCCTCTATCTTCAGAGTCTCAGCACGAACAATCTGGCGGATGCGGCGGGAAATAACCTCTTCCGCTATATCGCAGACTGACCGGAATC
>CAZVWN010000052.1:2598-7630 GCA_964631065.1 uncultured Acetatifactor sp. | reverse complement strand
CGGAATAAGGAAATTTGCGGGTATGCCGCACACGGGACAAGACGGGTTCTCCTGTGTGCGGTATTTTGCGTTCATTGACAGTTCGGTAAAAAAATAATTATTTTTTGAAAAGTCAGTATTCAAAATCAGGAGCTGACCGTGTATAATGGAGATAGGTTTTACGCGCGGCAGGAAATCGGAAATCGGATTTGGTTTCGGGAGGTATTGCATGGGAAGCAGATATTCGGATAAGGCGTATGAGGAAATTGTATATAAGCACCCGGACTGGGAAAAGACGGCGACGGACTACGAGGCAGGATTTGCGGCGAATCTGGCGAATGATCCGGTCGTAAAGACGGCGGCGCATGATGTGCTGACGAAGCTTTCAAAAATGCTCAACAGCTATTATGACGTTCAGAAATTTAAGGAAAAGCACCCGGACGAGGCGAAACGGGGAGATTTTACCGCGCTCTACAGCTTCGCACAGGGAAATTTGGGCGGAGAGGGTGTTCAGGCGGGAGATATTCTGGAGGAGGCGCTGCTGGCACAGCGGGAAAGCCGGGACGGCGCAGGGCAGATCGGCAATAAAGTGCTGGAGCTTAGCGCGGACGATCAGGCGGACAGGGAAAAGGTCAACGCCGCCCATCAGGAAAACCAGGCGATGCTGGACGAGGTCATCAACGGCGAGGGAAATTTCAGAGAGCAGATGACGCTTTTATATAACGGTTTTTTCCAAAACGGCGGGCAGAATAAGAAAGAGATTGCAAATTCGCGTTCCTTTAAGAACATGATGACGAACATTACGCGCGAGGATGCGCTGATGATGAATTACGCGGGCGCTCTTGCGGGAGATCAGGAAGCGATGCAGCTTGCTCCGGATTTTGCCATGATCGAGGGGCAGCATGCCTATAGGCACGGCGGGGACATCATGGATACGGTGGGCGTTGCCTACGGCGCGGCGAAGGCGCATGAAAAAAAGAAGGGGCGCGGGAATGCGTTCAGCAGATTTTTCGCGGGAATCAGAAGAATTTTCAAATCAACCCGTTCCGGAAGAAAGTTTGTCGATCAGGAAGGCTTCGGAGAAGCATATTATGATCAGCTGGGACTTCCACTTTCGGAGAGGGAGCGGCAGTACGGTACAAGGGGAGGGGCGGAAGCCCTGAACTGGGTGGAGGGCGGACGGCGGTATAAGATGCCGGAGCCTGTAACCGCAAAAGGTATGCTGCAGGTAGCGGGCGCTTCGGGAACTGCGCTCAGGATGCTTGCCGCGTATCGCATGATGGGCGCGGATAAAAAGGATCTGCTCTATTTCCGGCTTGCCCTGATCGGCTGGATGTGTTCCTCGAGGGATCATTCCCTTTATGAAATTCTGAAAGGTTCCCACAATGCCGGAGTGAAAGGATATGAAGACTTAAGCGACGCCGTTTCCATGTATACCTCCGTCGATCCCTTAAGCCCGTCGGAGATCCGGGAGAATTATGCGCCGAACAAAGAATATCCGCATGAGACGATCTATAAAAAGATTGTACAGGAAGTGGGAGATGCGAGACGGGAAAGTGTTTATGAAAGTGATAAGCGGGAAGCGGCAAAAGATCCGAATTTTGATTATATGGCAGAGGTGACGGATCTCAGGAAGCAGCTCTGGCAGGTAGGCGCATGGCGGGATGCTTTTTTGGACGTGAAGGATGAGCGCAGCAGAATCAGGAGAGAGAGAACCCTTTTACAGGCAGAATTGAAGAAAAAAGAGGAAGCGTTGGGAGAAGCGGCAGAGGGAAACAGTGAGATAGAGGCGTTAAAGAAAGCGATTGCTCAGAAAGATGCACAGGATGATGAACTGACCGCGTACATAGATGCGGAGGATGCCAGAATAGAAAGTATCTGGAAGCCGCTGCGGGAGAGAGAGTCGGCATTGCGAAAAAAAGGATATAACCCGGTGATCAATCTTGCGACGTATAATCTGTATTCTGCGACAGTGACGGATACTTCTTCCTGGGAAAATTCCCTGAAGACAGACAATGTCAATGCACAGGATATCGCATTGAATATCTATACGACGAGTGCGTTCAAGGTTATGAACAATTCCCAGAAATACGGGGCACGGATCGGCAATTATATCATGTATAATTATACGAATCCGAATGGGAAAGCTTTTAAGGGTTCCAAATCGTGGGAGCTGGAGAATGAGGCATTGATGGAGAAGGTGCTTGTTGCACTCCGGCTTTCCAACCGTATTGCGCAGGATGCCCTGACGGAACGGCAGGCGGCACAGGATGAGGAACGCGCCATGCAGGAGGCGGAACTTGCCGGCATGGGTGTGGAAGAAAACAGAAATGCCGGAGAAACGGCAGCAGGGAGTCAGACCGGGGGGAGACAGGAACTTGTCACGATGCGGGGCGGAAAAACGCCGGCTGCGCTGTTTGGCAGTGTCGGATCTACCTTTGAGACGAGGAATCTTACCAGTACTTCAAAGAGCCTTTTCACCGCAGACCGCTTTTACTATGAGAGTACGCCATGGGTAGATGAACAGCCTTATCCGAATGAAACATATGATAAGAGAGCGATCATGGAATTTCATCTGAAAAACTTAAACGGCGTGGATATTTCAGAGATATCCCAGTTTAAATCGGAGCAGGAGGTGCTTGTGGCGGCAAATGTTGTCTTTAAGATTGTAGAGCCGCTTACGGAAATGGTTTATTACGGAGATGCGCTTCATCCGCTGAGTGAGTATACGGAGGATGAGATACAAAGTATCCGGAACAGGGAAAATACGACCTATAAAATGAGAAAGCGTGTGGTTCTGGAGGCAGTCGAAAACAAGAGCTCGAAGTTTAAGGAAGGAAAGTATAAGAAACAGAGAATTTCCAGAACTGACAGGAAAAAAGAGCTGCAGGAGCGGGCGCGTATTTATGAGAATATGAAAGCGCGGCGCAGGGCGGCAGGGCAATAGGTGACAATATGGCATATGAATTTATCGACGAATATTTTCCGGAGCTTACCGACGCGGAATATGAAGACGCATCCGCGCAATGGCGTGCATGGGAGACCTTTGTGGATATGCTCTGCATGATCTTACTTGTACGGCGGGAACAGTATCCGGAGACCTCTAGGGCACTGTTGGGCGCAGGACTGGACGATAAAGAGCTGGTCGCGGCGCTGGAGCCGGGAAGGGAAGCGCGGTTTCCGGAGTGGGAGAAGGTCAGGGGGATTTATCTGCTTCTCTTAAAGAAGGGAGAAATCTCGGATCTTGAAGGGGAGCTGCTGCCGCTCTGGCAGTTTATCAATACCGGCATGATGACCCATATTGAGATCATGGCATTTCTTATGGCGGCGCTTGTCGACCGGAACCGGAAATATGCGAGGATCTTCAACCGCTTTATGGGGGAGAACGGGAAGGGGTATCCGAGCGCGGGGCTGGTACATGATCTGTGTGCGCTTTTTCTGACAAAAGAGGAGTGCAATGTTGCAATCCTGTATAATAAATCCGGCATTCTGAACCGTATCCTGACGGAAAATGATACCCCGGACGGCAGGGTTTCCAAATATTTTTGTCTGGAACAGCCTGTGTCGGAGATGATAAGCGGCGCCGGTGATGCGGTTCCCGGGTTTATGGAAACGTTTACGACGCGGATCGCGGCAGGAGATGCCCGGTATGAAAAGGAAAGCTTTATCCATGAGCGGGAGCTGGATCTGCTGATGCTGACGTATGCCGCCGCGATGAGCGGGGATGCGGAAGGGAATTATCTGCTGGAGCTGATCGGCGGAAAAGGCGTCGGGAAAAAATATCTTCTCGGACAGTTTGCGGATGTTTCGGGGCGTGATATTCTGTGCGTTGATATGGAAAAGCTGCTGGATCAGACGGATGCCGTGCTTTTTCGGGCGTTAAAGATGATCGCCGTCATGGCAATCTGCGGGATGAAGCTGGTCTATCTGGAGAATGTCTCGGAAGAGCCGGGGGAGATCGCGAAGGAGCGGTACTGCATCAGCGTTCTGCAAAAGGATGTCAGACAGCTCTTAATCGGCTGTAAGCGGGATGTTTCGGAGGCGCTTTCCGTAAAGGGAACGGTCTGCCGCATTGCGGTCGGCGGGAAGCTGACGGCAAAGCAGAAAAGGAATCTCTGGCAGGATTTTGCGGACAGGCTTCAGATTGCGATGGACGGACTGATCGACGGTCTGGTTTTAAAGTATTCCCTGTCTCCCGGCGATATGTGGAGCGTATTGTGTGCGGCAGCGGCGGAAGCGGAAATCGCGGAGGACGGCGAGAGACTGCTCCTTACGGAAAAACTGCTTGAACGGCATATCCGCGAAAAGTCGCGCGTGGACTTCGGCGCAAGCGTGACGCGCCTTGAGAGCAGCTTTACGATGCGGGATCTCAAGCTTTCTGCCGCTGCGGAATCGGAGTTTCAGGAAGCAATATCCCGCGCGATGAACAGAAGCATTGTCAATGAGACGTTCGGCTTTGCGGAGAAGCTTCCCTACGGCAGAGGGATCAGCGTATTGCTGTACGGACCGCCCGGAACGGGAAAGACGATGGCGGCGGGCGTATTCGGCAATGAGCTGGGGCTGGATGTATACCGTGTGGATCTTTCACAGATCAACAGTAAATATATCGGAGAGACGGAAAAGAATCTGGAAAATATCTTTCGGGTTGCGCAGGGAGCAAATATCATCCTGTTCTTTGACGAGGCGGATGCGCTGTTTGCAAAGCGGACGGAGGTTTCCGGCTCGAATGACAAATTTGCAAATTCCCAGACGGCATATCTCTTACAGAAGATTGAGGAATATGACGGAATCTGTATCCTTGCGACAAACGGCGCACAGAATTTTGACGCGGCGTTTAAGCGGAGAATGACATATATGATCCCGATCGAAAAGCCGGACAGGGAAGTACGGCGGAAGCTCTGGGAGAACGTCTTCCCGAAGCAGGCGCCGCTGTCGGCGGATGTGGATTTCGGGGAGCTTGCCGATATCGACGGACTTTCCGGCGCGCAGATCAAGTCGGCGGCGCTCAGCGCGGCTTATATGGCGGCAGCGGGAAAGCGGGAAATCGGCAGGA
>CAZVWN010000052.1:0-2498 GCA_964631065.1 uncultured Acetatifactor sp. | reverse complement strand
CGGGATGGAGGAGAAACATGAATCAGGTAAATTATCAAAAAAGACTGGATAAGATTCTGGAAGACCTTTCGTCCGCAGAGACTGCCGCCGCGCCCACGCTCTTTTTACACAGCTGCTGTGCGCCGTGCAGCAGCTATGTGCTGGAATATCTCTGCCGGTATTTCCGGATTACGGTGTTTTATTATAATCCGAATATTTCCGCCACGGAGGAATACCGGAAGCGGGTCGCGGAGCAGAAGCGGCTGATCGGGGCGTACAACCGGGAAGAAAAGGGATATCCGATCGGGATTGTCGAGGGAGACTATGAGCCGCAGCGCTTCTTTGAGACGGCAAGAGGGTATGAGGCGTGCCCGGAGGGCGGCGAGCGGTGCTTTCGCTGCTTTGCGCTGCGCCTTCGGGAGACGGCGGCGCGCGCGAAGGCGGGAGGGTATGATTATTTCTGTACGACGCTTACGATCAGCCCGTTAAAAAACGCGGCGAAGCTCAATGAGATCGGACAGGCGCTTTCGCAAGAGTACGGAATCCGCTGGCTGCCCTCGGACTTTAAGAAGCGCGGCGGGTATCAGCGCTCGGTCGAGCTGTCGGCGCAGTACGGTCTCTACAGACAGAATTACTGCGGCTGCGTGTATTCGAGGCGGGAGTGAAAACGCCCGGTCTTGCGCGAACCGGTAAAGTGATGTAAACTGTACGCATGGAAAATAGAACAGATGGAGGAGACGATGAAAAAGTTACTGGAAGGATTGTCGGAGGAGATGGGAAAGGCGTTTGCGGCTGCGGGGTATGACAGCGCGCTCGGAAGAGTGACCGTATCCAACCGCCCTGATCTCTGTGAATATCAGTGCAACGGCGCGATGGCAGGAGCGAAGCAGTACCATAAGGCGCCGATCATGATCGCAAACGAGGTTGCGGAGCAGCTAAAGGAAAGCAGGGTGTTTCAGGAAGCGGCTGCGGTTGCGCCGGGTTTCTTAAACCTGAAGCTGTCGGCGGAATATCTTGCAGATCAGGTAAGGACGATGGCGGCAGAGCCGAAGTTCGGACTGGAAGCGCCGGAGAAGCAAAAAAAGATTATCATAGATTACGGCGGAGCGAATGTCGCAAAGCCGCTCCATGTCGGGCATCTGCGCTCGGCAGTGATCGGAGAGAGCATCAAGCGGATCTGCCGCTATGCGGGGCATGAGGTGATCGGGGATGTCCATCTCGGGGACTGGGGCTTACAGATGGGACTGGTTATCATGGGGCTGAAGGAGAGAAACCCTGAGCTGATCTATTTTGATGACAGCTATGAAGGGGAGTATCCGGCAGAGGCGCCCTTTACCATCTCTGAGCTGGAGGAGATCTATCCCGCATCCAGCGCAAAGTCTAAGGAAGATCCCGCCTACAAGGCACAGGCGATGGAAGCGACCTTTAAGCTGCAAAGCGGCGTTCGCGGCTACCGCGCGCTCTGGCAGCACATTTTAAATGTTTCCGTAACGGATCTGAAGAAAAATTACAGCAGCCTGAACGTGGAATTTGATCTCTGGAAGGGAGAGAGCGATGTCCATGACCTGATTCCGGAGATGGTCGATTACATGAAGAAGGGCGGATACGCCTATATCAGTGAGGGTGCGCTCGTTGTCGATGTCAAGGAAGAGACGGATACGAAGGAAGTGCCGCCCTGTATGATCTTAAAATCCGACGGGGCATCCCTCTATAATACGACGGATCTTGCGACGATCATGGAGCGTATGCGCCTGTATCATCCGGATGAGATCATTTATCTGACGGATAAGCGTCAGGATCTCTATTTCGATCAGGTCTTTCGCTGTGCGAGAAAGACAAAGCTTGTCGAGCCGGAGACGGAGCTGAAATGGATCGGCTTCGGCACGGTAAACGGAAAAGACGGTAAGCCCTTTAAGACGCGGGACGGCGGTGTGATGCGACTGGAGACGCTGATTCGTGAGACAAAGGATGAGATGTACCGCAAGATAAAGGAGGGCAGGGAGATGTCCGATGAGGAAGCAAGGCAGACGGCTGATCTTGTTGCCGTTTCGGCGCTGCTCTACGGCGATCTCTCGAATCAGGCGTCAAAGGATTATATTTTTGACGTTGACCGCTTTACTTCCTTTGAGGGAGATACCGGACCGTATATTCTGTATACCATCGTCCGCATGAAGTCCATCCTTGCAAAGTATCAGGAACAGGGCGGCAGTCTGGAGAAGCTGCCGCTGCCCGTGCCGTCGGATGCCGCGCAGAAATCCCTGATGATGCAGCTGGTACAGTTTAACGCCATGATGCAGGGCGCGGCGGAGGAGACCGCACCGCACAGGATCTGTGCTTATATTTACGATCTCGCCAACGCGTTTAACCATCTCTATCATGAGACGAAGATTCTGGGCGAGACGGACGCACAGAAGAGAGACGGTCTGATCGGTCTGCTTGTCCTGACGAAGGATGTGCTCGAGACCTGTATCCATGTCCTCGGCTTTTCAGCACCGGAGAAGATGTAAGGTTACAGTTCA
>CAZVWN010000051.1:0-14162 GCA_964631065.1 uncultured Acetatifactor sp. | reverse complement strand
CGTATTTACGCCGGCTGCAAGACTTTTACTCTTTCACAACTGTCAAAAATAGGATATAAACTATCATATAATTATTTTTTGAATTTAGCAACCATTTTCTAAAAAAACTTCACTCCGGACGGAACGTATACCGCTCCGCTCCCTCCGACTGCGTATTCATCTGCAGGATTCCCGTCTTCCCCTCAAGGCTCGGCAGAAGCTCGGGCAGAAGCATCAGCCTGTCCTCCATCGCCGCCGTATCGCTCCCCAGCGCAACCTTTACTCCGCCGAAGTAGACGACGACCTCTCCCGCTCTGTTAAAATAGAGCCTGTCCGCGCTCAGTTCATACTTATTAAGAAGCTTTGTGACATTCAGAATCCGGTCGAAAATCTCCTGATCCTCCACGGGCAGCCTCTCCCCGACGACGACATGATCAAATTCCAGCCCCGTGACCTGCGGCACGCCCGCCGTCCGCACGCCGGAGCTCTCGACAACATAACCGTCCCTGTCAAAATACATATAGGTATCCATAAACCGGACATAGCCCGTCAGAACCTTCTCATAGACAATGATCTTGATCGTATCCGGCGCCAGCACCCTGACCTCCATCGTATCGACAAACGGAATGCCCTGAATCTCCCGGTTGCGGTACTTTAAGGAGAGGTAGAGTGAATTATCCCCGAGAATGCCGTTCATGACAATTGCCCGGATCTCCTCCTCCGTATAATGGACATTCCCCTCCACATACACAGTCTGTACCGTGTATGTGGATTTCACATAATGACAGACACCCGCCGCCAGTCCGCCGGCAAGCAGAAGCCCTGCCAGTACAATTCCCAGCTTCTTTCTCTTACACACTTATGATCCGCGCTCCTAACTCTCTGAAATCCCTACAGATGTTTTCGTATCCCCGGTAAATATAGCGGCAGCCTGAAATTTCCGTATTTCCTCCCGCCATCAGCCCGGCAACCGTCAGCGCCGCCCCGCCCCGCAGCTCCCGCGCCGTAACCCGCGCACCGCGCAGCGCAGGAACACCTCTGACAAGCAGCTTCTCTCCGGAAAGCTGTTCCAGCGAAGCGCCCATTTCGCGAAGCGCCTCTGCAACGCGGAACCGGTTCTCAAAGACCGTCTCCTCGATCAGCGTCTCACCTTCCGCAAGCGTCAGCGCGGCAAGCGTCGGCGACTGCAGATCCGTCGCAAATCCGGGATAGGGCGCTGTCACGATATGCCCCGCCGCCGTCATGTGCTCCGGTCCCTGTACGTAAATCCCGTTGTCTGCCGCGCAGAGCTTCGCCCCCATCCGCACCGCGACCTCCGTGGCGGCTTCCAGCTCCTTTGCCGGCGCTTCCTCGAGGAATACGTTTCCGCCCGTTCCGACCGCCGCCATGAGATAGGTTCCCGCGACGATCCTGTCTGCCGGAATCCGAAAGTCCGCTCCGTACAGCGCCCTGCCGCCCTGAATTTCCAGATGCGTACTTCCGGCGCCTTCAATCGCCGCGCCGCACGCCCGCAGATATGCGCAGAGCGCCGCAATCTCCGGCTCTCTCGCCGCACCGTCCAGCACCGTCGTTCCCTCTGCCATGACGGCGGCAAGAATGACGTTCTCCGTCGCGCCGACGCTCGGCTTCGGCAGCGTGATCCTTGCGCCGTGCAGCTCTTTTGCTTCCGCAGACAGCAAGCCTTCCTTCTCCTGAAACCTTGCGCCCATCTGCGAGAGCGCCGCGATATGAAGATCGATCGGACGCGAACCGATGACGCAGCCGCCCGGGTATTCCATGACGACCCTTCCGCACTTCCCCAGCATCGCGCCGAGCAGAAACACTGACGAGCGCATCCCCCTTACGGCATCCGAACAGACCGCGCCGCACTGAAAACCCGCAGGATCAACGGTCAGCCCCGCATCCCTTCTTATCACCTTACAGCCCAGTCTTTCAAGAAGCGAAATCATCGCCTGTACATCCGCGATTTTCGGGCAGTTTTCGACAACGGATGCCTCACTGCTGAGAATCGTCGCCGCAAGAACCGGAAGCGCTGCATTTTTGGATCCCTGAATCCTTACCTTTCCCTGTAGGGCGATGCCGCCCCGAATCCGAATCGTGTCCATAGCACTCTGCCTGAAATAGAATTACTCTATCTTATGTAACAGAGGCTGTACCGGTTACAGCTCCTTTAACTGGATCCGCTTTGCGACGCTTAAGACAAGTCCGATCTCGATGAGCAGGAACATGACGGACGAACCGCCGTAGCTGATGAAGGGAAGGGAAATTCCCGTATTCGGGATCGTGTTCGTCACAACCGCGATATTCAGGATCGCCTGGATCGCGATATGCCCCATCACCCCGACGACCAGCATCGCGCCGAACAGATCCGCCGCATTGTTCGCAATGATCATCATCCGCCAGAGCAGCATGATAAACATGAGGATCACGGCAATCGCGCCGAAAATGCCAAGCTCCTCGCAGATGATCGAAAAGATCATGTCATTCTGTGCCTCCGGCAGAAAGCTCAGCTTCTGCATACTCTGCCCGAGACCTTTCCCCCAGATCCCGCCGCTGCCGATGGCGTAAAGTGCCTGCAGCGTCTGGAAGCCCTTGCCCTGCGCCTGACTCTCCGGATCGAGCCATGCGACGATACGCTCGCTCCGAAAGCCTCCTTCGCCGCCCGAGGAGACGATCATAAAGACAAGAACGGCAACCGCCGCAACGCCCAGCGCTCCCATGATGACAAACTTCTTATAATCCGGGCTCGCGACGAATACCATCAATACGGAAATGCCAAGGATAATGATCGCGGAGCTTAAATTTTTCGTGATCAGGTAAACCTCCGCAACGACCGGAAGCGGTACAAAGATCATGAACAGAAATCCCTTCATCGTCCGGACATTTTTCCCGATCTTACAGACCATGACCGCAAGGAACAGGATCATACAGAGCTTCGCGACCTCTGCCGGCTGCAAATTCAGTCCAAGCCCCGGAATCCGGATCCATCTTCTTGCGCCGTGGGATTCCACCCCAAGCGGCGTCAGTACGAGCGGAACCATCGCCATCGATACCAGATAGCCGAGGAAGGCGAACCGCTCCCAGAAATGATAGGGAATGTTCGCCACGATCGTCATCAGGACAAGCCCTATGATAATGGCGATCAGCTGCTTTCTAAGGTAATACGCCGCGTTTCCGAAGTCCTGAAACGCCTCGTAGGAGCTTGCGGAATAGATCATGACAAGCCCGAACCCCAGCAGAAACAGCACGATAAACAGAAGGCTGTAGTCAAAGAAGTATTCCGTCTGCTCTTTCTTTCTTCGTTTCTTCGTTTTCTGTGTTGCCATAGACACTCCTTGCTTTAGAGTCCGCGGACATATTCCTTAAACAGCTCTCCCCTGACCTCATAATTCGGAAACATTCCCCAGCTTGCGCACGCCGGAGACAAAAGCACGGCATCCCCCGGCTCCGCAAGCGCCGTACAAAGCGCAAGGCATTCGTCAAACGATTCCGCAAAGCGGATGTTTTCAAAGCCGTGCTTTCTCGCGCACGCCGCAATTTTCTCCCGCGTCTGCCCGATCAGCACCAGCCATTTCACCCTGCCGTCAAAGCTTTCGATCCATTCGTCGTATTCGCTCTGCTTATCATATCCGCCGCCGATCAGCACCGTCGGTCTGCTCATCGCGCGAATCCCCTGGATCGCCGCGTCCGGATTCGTCCCCTTGGAATCGTTATAATACGCGACACCGTTCTTCGTCGCGACGAACTCGATCCTGTGCGCCACGGCATGAAAGCCTCTGATGACGGAAAGCGTCGTTTCCTCCGGCACGCCCGCCGCCTCCGCGATCGCCAGCGCCGCCATGACATTTTCGACATTACAGATGCCGACAAGGTTCATATCCTTATGAATATCAAGAACCGCCCTTTTCTCTCCCGAAACGCTGCGCATGATCTTTTCCCCGCACAGCCAGTAGCCGTCCGTAAGCTCGCCTACAGACGAAAACAGAACAACCTTCGCCGGACACCGCTCTGCAAACGCCCGCGTGTATTCATTTTCCGCGTTCAGCACGCAGAAATCCGCCTTCGTCTGATTCCGCGTGATATTCTCCTTTGCCGCCGCATACGCCTCCATCGTGTGATGGCGGTTTAAATGATCCGGCGTGATGTTTAGGATCGCTGACACATGCGGATGAAAATCGTTGATCGTCTCAAGCTGGAAGGAGCTGATCTCTCCGACCGTCACGGTATCCTCCCCGGTCTTTAAGCATTCCGACGTATAGGGATTCCCGATATTTCCCACGACGAACGTCTTCTCTTCCCCCTTCCACGCCTTCAGGATCTCGCCGACAAGCGTTGTCGTCGTCGTCTTGCCGTTCGTTCCCGTGATTGCGATGACGCTTCCCTTCTCTTCCTGATATCCCAGCTCGATCTCGCCCATAATGACCGCGCCCTTCTCCTTCAGCCGCTGTACGAGCGGAATATCCACAGGCACACCGGGGCTTAACACGACCGCCTCCGTCTCCCCAAACACAGCCTCCGGCAGTTCACCCGCAATACAGACGGCGCTGCTGTCCTCGGGAAGCTTCTTCCTGATTTCCTCTGCCGTCAGCGTCTCGCTGCTGTCATATAACACAACGCTTTTTCCCATATGCTCCAGAAGTCCTACCGATCCGACCCCGCTGATGCCGGAGCCTACCACAAGATACTTTTCCATACTTTTCTTCCTTCTTCCGCTTTCCGGAATTGTCTTCCGGCTTATTTTTACTTCTCTCTGAATCCGTTATCAGCTCCGGAGGCTTACGCATACGCTTCCTCTGCTCCGGTCTCCGTCTCTCTCCTACTTTAACCCAAGCAGTGCGATCAGACACATCAGCGCCGTAACGATCGTAAACAGCGCCGTGATCCGTGTCTCCTGCCAGCCGCAAAGCTCAAAGTGATGATGCAGCGGCGCCATCCGAAACAGCCTTTTCCCGCCCGTCAGCTTAAAATAACACACCTGAAGGATCACGGAAAGCACCTCCGCCATATAGACCAGACCGATGATCGCCAGAAACAGCGGCAGCTGCATCATATATCCGCACGCCGCGACAAAACCGCCCAACGCCAGCGACCCCGTATCTCCCATAAATACCGCCGCAGGGTGTACGTTGAACAGTAAAAAGCCCGCCAGCGCCCCCACAACGGCGCAGGTCACGGGTTCGAGCCCGCATCCGGTTCCGATGGCAACCGCCGTAAAAAATACCGCCACAATCACGGTAACGCTCCCCGCCAGTCCGTCCAGTCCGTCCGTAAAATTCACGCCGTTTACCGTCCCGAGGACGATAAAAAACAGAACCGGGACATTCCACACCCCCAGATCGCAAAAAGCGCCATGCCCGAAGGGGATCCGCATCGCAAGGCTGACATCCGTAAATTTCAAAAGATAAAACGCAAAAATCCCCGTGACAGCGAACTGTCCCGCAAACTTCTGTATCGCAGACAGTCCCATGGAGCGTCTGCATACCACCTTTATGTAATCGTCAATAAAGCCGATCAGCCCGAAGCCCACCGTCAGAAAGAGCACGGGCGCCGTCCTCGGATACTCGCGCAGAAAACAAAGGGAAGCTGCCGTTACCGCAGACAGAATCAGCAGTCCGCCCATCGTCGGCGTTCCGTTTTTCTTCAGATGCCCCTCAGGACCGTCCTCACGCACGGTCTGACCGACCTTTAGGCGTCTCAGCCACGGAATCAGTATCGGACCTAAGAGTGCGCTGATTCCGAAAGAAAGGAGGACTGCAAAAATACTCACCTTACTCATCATTGATTATACTCCATGATTCCCAAATACGGAAGAATATTTTCAAAAAGCTGTCTCACGACCGGCGCCGCGACCTGCCCGCCGTAGTAAACGCCCTGCGGATTCCGGATGATCGCCAGTGCGATCACCTGCGGATCGTCGGCGGGCGCAAAACCGATAAACGAGGAAATGTACCGCCCGCTGCCGCGCGGGAGCGTCTGGCTGGTCGCCGTCTTTCCGCCGACCCGGAAGCCCTCGACCGCACCGTTTTTTCCAGACCCTTCCGCAACCACCATCTCAAGGATGCCGCGCATGGTCTTACTCGTCTCCTCCGAAAGAATCTCCTCCCCTTCAGAATATGTAAAAATCTCCTCCACATTCCCCGCTTCGTCCAGCGTCTGTATTCCAAGATGCGGCGTGATCTTTTTCCCGCCGTTGATGATCGCGGAAACACTCGCCAGCAGCCGTACCGGCGTGATCTGAAAGGACTGTCCGAACGCAACCGTCGCCAGCTCGACATTTCCCATATTCTCTTTTTTGTGCATGATCGTTCCCGCCTCGCCGGGAAGATCGATCCCCGTCTTTTCCTTTAAGCCGAACTGTTCAAAATATTGATAATAGGTATCCACACCCAGCCGCAGTCCGACTGAGATCAGCGCGGGATTACAGGAATTCATCATGCAGTGGGTAAAGTCCTGCGCGCCGTGACCCGCCGTCTTATGGCAGCGGATCTTTCTGTCGTCCACGACGATAAACCCGGGACAGCTGAATGCACTCGAGGTCGTAATCACCCCCTCCTCAAGTCCCGCAGCCGCCGTAATGATCTTAAACGTGGAGCCCGGCTCGTAGGTATCATTGATACAGCCGTTGCGCCAGACCGCATTCAGAAGATTCTGCTTCTCCTCCGCCGTAATGTCCGCCGCCGTTTCCGACGGCAGCGCATACGGATCGTTTAGGTCAAACTCCGGCACATCCGCCATGGCGTAAATTTCCCCGTTCTGCGGATTCATGACAAGAATGGACACGCCGTCCGCCTCCTTCGTCGCCATGGTCTGCACGGCAAGCTGCGTCGCGTAATACTGGATGTTGCTGTCCAGACTGACCTTAAGATCGCTGCCGCTTACCGGCTCGATCCGCCTCTCACCCGCCGCCTCCACCTCCAGTCCCTTTGCATCCGTCACCGTGAGGATCGTTCCGGACTCTCCCTGCAGATATTCCTCATACACCACCTCAAGTCCGATGATCCCCTGATTATCTCCGCCCGTAAATCCCAGAACCTTACTCGCAAGCTCCCCGCACGGATAATACCGCTTATAATCCTCATCCACCTTGACCCCCGGAAGATCATACTCTCTTATCCTGTCGCCGACCGCCTTTTCCACATTGCTTTTGATGCGTTCCATGGAGGAATATTTCTCCACACGCTTTCTGACATATTCTTCCGACAGCCCCAGCTCCCTGACAAGCATCCCGATCACTTCCTCCGGATCCTCTAACTGGTTATGGATCACGGAAACCGTGCAGACCGTCTTGTTGTCCGCAAGAACCACACCGTTTCTGTCAAGGATCCTGCCGCGCGCCGCCTTGATGCTCCGCTCCCTCTCATGCAGATCCCTCGCCTTTTCCGCATAATACGCCGATTCCCGGACACACAGATATACCAGCCGCCCGAACAGAAAAACAAGCACCGCAGCGCAGACAAGAAAAATCGTCAGTATCTTTTTCCGGTGAAACATCTTATTGTGATCCGTCAGCATAGAAAACCTCATAGAAAAGGGATTACTATACTCTATTCCCTTTTTTATGAGGTTATGTCTTTCCGCATCAGTTGATATTCGGGTTCACCGGTCCGTCCTCTCCCATGACGGTCTCGTCTCCCTCGACCAGAAAGCCTTCCTGTGCATCGTACCGATATCCCGTCTCGGGATCCACCCTGTACCCGCTCTCGGGATCGATCGGGTAACTCATCCATGCGGGCTGCCCGGCCGTATCTTCCGCAGGAGTATCCGGCGTCTCCTCTTCCTCGGGAAGCGTTTCCTCCTGCTGTTTTCCGTACTGTGTCGTAATCGCCAGATTCAGTGCGGCAAGCTCCTCCCGCTCCGTATCGGAAAGCTCCTCAGTCATAAAAATGTTCAGATAGGGCAATACCTCCGTCAGAATACTTCTGACCAGTCTCGTCGCATGCTTCGCATCGCCCTGATGGCTGACATTCGGTCTGTCCACGACAACATAGATCGCGATCTGCGGATCATCCGCCGGCGCATATCCCATAAACGAGACAACGTGCTCCGTGTCCGAACGCTTATGTGTATTCTGATCGATCGTCTCCGCCGTTCCGGTCTTTCCCCCGATCATATACCCCGCCGGGCGCGCCGTCTTTCCCGTTCCCTCCGTCACGACCGCCTTACAGTACTGCCTGATATAGGCGGAGGTCTCCTCGGAGATCGTCTGCTTTAAAATACGCGGTTCGATGTTCTCCACCGTCGCGCCGCTCGCATTCGTGATCCTGCTGACAAGATGCGGCTCATAATAGTAGCCGCCGTTTACCAGCGAGCTGAATGCCGTGATCATCTGGATCATCGTGACGTTAAAGTTCTGTCCGAAGCTGTTCGTCGCAAGATCCGTCGGTCCCATCGCGTCAGCCGAATAGACCAGACTCGCCGTCCGCGCTTCCCCCGCGAGATCCACATTGGTCTTTAAGCCGAAGTTAAAAATATTCTGATACTCGCAGAAATCCGCCGCCCCGACAGCCTGTGCGATCTTCATCATCGTTACGTTGCACGACTTTGCGACCGCCTTTTCCAGCGTCATCGTGCCCTCCGCGCCGTTATGACAGCGGATCTTATACCCGCCGATCTCCATGTAACCGCTACACTCAAAGGTCGTTCCCGGGGAAATGACCCCCTTTTCCAGCGCCATCGCGACCGTAAACGGCTTTGCGACCGATCCCGGCTCATAGGTTCCGGTGATACAGTAATTCTTCCAGAGGTTATTCAGATTCAGGTACAGCGCATCCTCGTCCATACCGTCGAGCACCGTCTGATCGATCACGGTTCCGTTCTTCTTAATTTCGTAATAACCGTTCTCCTTATCCACCTTCTCGACCATCATCGAGCCGAGCAGCGCCTGCGGGTCGCGGACATTGTTCAGATCGTAGGACGGTGCGCTCGCCATCGCGAGGATCTCTCCCGTATTGACCCACTGGATGATACAGCCGACATTCTCCGCGCCGTTGCCCGGATGGTCGTTGTCCTGATACTCCTCCATGAACTGCTTCAGATATTTCTCCACGATCATCTGGACATTCGCGTCGATCGTGCTGTGGATACTGCTGCCGTCCACCGCCGCCTTTACCGTGCGCTCGAGGTTCAGATCATCATTCAGATATCCGTACTCCCGTCCGTTGATGCCGTTTAAAACCTCATTATAATACTCCTCCAGCCCGTAGCTTCCCTCATTGTCCGTGCCGGTAAAACCGATCGCATCCGCCGCCAGCGAACCGTAAGGATACGTCCTCTTATACTCCTCCTCGAACCAGACGCCTTTGATATTGGAATTTGCATTCTGCGCTTCCTTAAAGGCGCTGATCTCCTCGTATGTCAGCTGCTTTAACGGCACATACCAGGAAGAGGTCTTATTGGTCTGTACATGTTCCCTGATCTTTGTCATATCCAGCCCGGGAAAGCACTGTCCCAGCGCCTCCAGCGTCGGCTCCAGATACGGTGTCTTTCCGTTCAGCGTCGTATTCATGACCTTCGCGTCAATGACAAGATTATACACCTTCTCGCTTGTCGCAAGCTTCGTCCCCTTCGCATCGACAATATCCCCGCGCCTGTAGGGAAGCGTCTTGGAGTCATATTGCTGCTGGGCGAGCACCTGCTTCTGATAGCTCGTCCCGTTTTCCCTTGTCAGCCAGATCAGGCGGGCGCTTAATCCGGTAAAAGCCAGCAGTACCATTCCGAACAGTACCACCAGCTTCTTTTGCATTTTGATCGAAAACTTATTTTTGTTCTTTGTCCTCATCCCTGCGCTCACATTTCACCCCTACTGATTCGTGTCCGGAACACGGCGCATATAGTCCGTACCTTCATTGCCGTAAAGTACAATCTGCCCCTCTTCGGCATACGTCATTCCCAGCTCGCCGATCGCGATCCTCTTGATCTCCTCGAGATCCACACTGTTCAGTATCCTGTTATATTCCTCGTCGTTCGCAATCCGTAAGCCGTTCAGCTCGCTCTGCTTTTGTGCAACGCTCCTCGTCCGATTTGTCAGCTCCGCCTGAAGCTGGATATAATTCACAAGGATCAGCGCCGACGCACACATCGCAACCGCAAGGAAAATGACATACCCTGCGCTCATATGACGTGCCTTATCGCGATTCTTTCTGACCGCGGGCTGCACCGGTCTGCGCGGCGCCGTCTCCCACTGTCTCTCCCGTCTCTCCGGTCTTTGTGCCGTCTGAATTTTTCGCGCAGTATTCCCGTCAACGTAAGCCGCGCGTCCCTGCCCTGCGCTCACGTTCTTTTTTTTCTCATATGCAGGCTGTCTGTAAGTCCTTCCTGTCCGGTCCATAATCTCTTCCTGCTTTCCTTTTTTCTTAACTCAGACTCCTCTCAAACACTCTCAGCTTCGCGCTCTTAGAGCGGCTGTTCTCTGAAAGCTCCCGTTCAGAGGGCAGAATTGCCTTCCTTGTGATGACCTGTCCCTTTGATACGTTCCCGCATACACATACCGGGAAGTCCGGCGGACAGGTACACGGGTTCTCATTCTTTTTAAATATCGTCTTTACGATACGATCCTCGAGGGAATGGAACGTGATCACGCACAGCCTTCCCCCCGGATTCAGCAGCGCAATAAAATCATCCAGCGAATCCCGCAAAACCTCCAGCTCTCTGTTGCACTCAATGCGGATCGCCTGAAAGGTCTGCTTGGAGGGATGTCCGTTCTGCCGCATCTTTGCGGGGATCGCTGCCTTTATGATCTCATTCAGCCCGAAAGTCGTCTCTATCGGCTTATCTGCCCTGTTCTTTACAATATGCTTCGCGATGTTCTTCGCGAAACGATCCTCGCCGTAATCCCTGATGATACGGTAAAGGTCGTTCTCCGCATAATTGTTTACAATGTCCCTTGCCGTCAGTGTCTGCCGCCTGTCCATCCGCATATCGAGCGGCGCGTCATAGCGGTACGAAAATCCCCGCTCCTCCGTGTCCAGCTGATAGGAGGAAACGCCGAGATCCAGCACGATCCCGTCCACTCCCGTCACGCCCTCTGCCGCCAGCGCCGGACGCATGTTGCAGTAATTGTTCCGAAGGATCGTCACCTTTTCCCCAAACGGCGCAAGCCGCTCTCCCGCCGCCGCGATCGCCGCGTCGTCCTGATCAATGCCGTAGAAATGTCCCGTGGTAAGCCTCTTACAGACCTCCCATGCATGTCCGCCGCCGCCCAGCGTACCGTCCACGTAGATGCCGTCCGGCTTTACCTGAAGCTGTTCTATGGTTTCCGCAAGCAGCACGGAATAATGATGAAATTCCACTTCCTTCTCCATTCTTCTTCGCCTAAATCGTCAGTCCGAGACTGATCATCCCTTCCGAAATCTGATTGATATCGACCTGTTCACTGTTGGCATTCCACTTCTCAAGACTCCAGATCTCAATCCGTCCGCCCATTCCGGCGAGCACGACATCCTTCTCCAGTCCGGCAAATTCCCGGAGATCCTGCGGCATCAGAATACGCCCCTGCTTGTCCACCGTCACATACTGCGCGCCGGAGAGGAAAAAGCGCGCAAACTGCCTTGCCTCTGCATTGATCAGCGGAAGCGAGGCGAGCTTCTCCTCAAAGACCTTCCAGTCGTCGATTGCGTACACGAACAGACAGCCATCCATACCCTTTGAAACCACAAACTCGTCTCCGAGAACCTCGCGGTACTTTGAGGGAATGCTCAGTCTGCCTTTGGGATCGATCGTATGATTGTATCTGCCCATAAACATCGCAATCACCACCAGTCAGCAAAAGGGTATTTGGTACTTTCATGGCTTTCCATCCCACTTTTTGGGTTTTCATGCCATATTTATCCCACTTGTATATAGATTTTAAACGATTCTTAAGAATTTGACAAGAGGAATGTTTTGCCGAAAAAGCGCACAAAAAAACGCCCTGCCGGTGTTTGGCAGGACGTTTCCCCGTTTTAGGTACAAGATATGGTATGAGGGCTTTGCCCGCGGACTATATCTGCATGTTGCAAGGCAAAACCCTCTCAAAAAAATTTTTTATATTTTTTTCGTTTCTTTCTTTTTTCTCCTCATCCGGAGCCGGATAAAGACGTCCGCTGCCGCCGCCGCAACAAACATGACCAATGCGAGCAGCTGCGACACGGGAAGCGTTGTACCGGGAAGAAACAGCGTATCCGTCCGGATGCCCTCGATAAAAAATCTCCCCAGACCGTATCCGCCGAGATAAAACAGACAGATCTCTCCGTCGAATTTCTTATGCTTTCTGTAAAGGATCAGAACCGCAAACACAAGCAGATTCCACGCGCTCTCGTACAGAAAGGTCGGATGGACGTTGATATAATTCGCGCCCTCCGGAATATGGGCGGAAATATTCTCCGTGATATCCGAAAGATCGCGCACATCCGCGATCGGGATCTGCATGGAAAAAAGACCGTTGTAATAATCGCCGAAAACCTCACGGTTCATAAAATTTCCCCAGCGTCCGATCGCCTGTCCGAGGATCAGCCCCGGCATCGCCGTGTCGCCGATCAGCGTCATTTTTTTCTTTTTGATCCGACACCAGACATAGAGCGTGATATATGCCGCTATCACACCGCCGTAAATGGCAAGCCCGCCGCTGCGCAGCTTAAATATGGAAAGCAGATCGTCCTTATAATCCTCCCAGGAAAACGCGACATAGTAAATTCTTGCCCCGATCACGCCGAACAGGATTCCCCAGACCGCAAAATCCCAATAATCATCCGGATTCTGACCCGTTTTTTTCGCGATCCGCGTCACGACAAAAAGCGCGATCATCACGCCGATCCCGATGATCAGACCGTAAAACGCGATAGGAAATCCGAAAATGCTGAACGATCTCGGCACATTGTGAAGATAAATCCCCAGATTCGGGAATGCAATATCCCCTGTATTCATAGCTCTCTTTTCCCTTTCCGCTGCTTCGCAGCCCTCCCGCGCCCTGCCGCCCGGTCTGTACGCCGATCCCCGTGCGGTTTTCAGCGCCCTTTTTTCCGGCTTACACGTTGAAGCGGAACAGGATCACATCCCCGTCCTTCACGATATAATCCTTTCCCTCAATGCCGACAAGCCCTTTCTCACGCGCCGCCGCGAGCGAACCCTGCTCTAAGAGATCCTTATAATTTACGACCTCGGCTTTGATAAATCCGCGCTCGAAGTCGGAATGGATCTTCCCTGCTGCCTGAGGCGCCTTCGTCCCGATTTTTATCGTCCAGGCTCTCGTCTCGTCCTCTCCTGCGGTCAGAAAGCTCATCAGACCGAGAATGCGGTAGCTCGCCGCGATCAGCTTATCCAGTCCGGATTCCTTTAAGCCCAGCTCCTCAAGGAACATCGACTTCTCTTCCTCGTCCAGCTCGGAAATCTCCTGCTCAATCTGCGCACAGATGACGAAGACCTCGCTGCTCTCCTCCTTCGCGTACCCGCGCACCTCCTGCACCATCGCGTTGGAAGCGCCGTCGTCCGCCAGATCATCCTCCGAGACATTCGCCGCATAGATAACAGGCTTCCATGTCAGGAAATTGTACTCCTTCATCAGCGCCAGCTCATCCTCATCCGTAATCTCCATGGACTTCGCCTGTTTTCCGCTCTCGAGATGCGCCTTGATGCGCTCTAAGAACGCCTGCTCCTTCGCCGCCGTCTTATCCATCCGCGCCGCCTTAATCACCTTCGCCAGCCTTCTCTCAAGCACCTCAAGATCCGAGAAGATCAGCTCCAGATTGATCGTCTCGATATCGCGGAGCGGATTGACGCTGCCGTCCACATGGATTACATTCGTATCCTCAAAGCACCGCACGACATGGACGATCGCATCCACCTCACGGATGTTGCTCAAGAACTGATTGCCGAGTCCCTCACCCTTCGATGCGCCCTTTACCAGTCCGGCGATATCGACAAACTCGATCACGGCGGGCGTCACCTTCTTAGAGCTGTACATATTTCCCAGAAGCTTCAGCCTCTCATCCGGCACGGCGACAACGCCGACATTCGGATCGATCGTACAGAACGGATAATTCGCCGACTCTGCCCCTGCCTTCGTCAGGGAATTAAAAAGTGTGCTCTTGCCAACGTTGGGAAGACCTACGATTCCTAGTTTCATAATGATTATTACCTGTCCGAAAACCCTTGCATTTCAAGCATTTTCGCCTTTCTCTTATATTCTTACTACACAATTTACCACACAG
>CAZVWN010000050.1:0-14199 GCA_964631065.1 uncultured Acetatifactor sp. | reverse complement strand
TTCAACGCGAATAAGGAGGTGTAACGATGTCTATTTGTCCTAAGAATAAATCTTCCAGAAGCAGAAGAGATAAGAGAAGAGCAAACTGGAAGATGAGTGCTCCTACTCTGGTAAAGTGCAGCAAGTGCGGCGCACTGATGATGCCTCACAGAGTCTGCAAGGCTTGTGGTTCTTACAACAAGAAGCAGGTTGTCAGCGTTGACTGATGCGAACATAGGCTGTCATGGGACGTCCGGAAAGGGCGTCCCTTTTGTTTTTATTTTTTTCTTGATTTTTAGAATAGGGTCTAGTATAGTAGAGAAGTATGAGGAATGTCCTGCGGGAGATTTTGTGACAGAGCTCCGCGCAGAGGGCGGCAGGATGCTGCGGGAAATGGTGTGAAGGGAAAGACGCGATGGCTGAAATGGTAAATGTGGCGGTAGATGCCATGGGCGGCGATAACGCTCCCGGAGAGATCGTAAAGGGCGCGGTTGAGGCTGTCAATGAAGATAAGCGTGTAAAGGTTTTTCTGGTCGGGCGTGAGCCTGTGATCCGTGAGGAGCTGAAGAAATATACTTATCCGGAGGCGCAGCTGGAGATTGTGCATACGGAGGAGGTCATTGAGACGGGCGAGCCGCCTGTCATGGCAATCCGCAGAAAGAAAGATTCCTCTATTGTTAAGTCGATGTATATGGTAAAGGACGGACAGTGCGACGCGTTTGTCTCGGCGGGAAGTACCGGAGCGGTGCTGGTCGGCGGACAGGTGATCGTCGGGCGCATCAAGGGAGTGGAACGGCCGCCCCTTGCTCCGATCATACCGACTGCAAAGGGTGTCAGTCTGCTGTTAGACTGCGGTGCGAACGTGGACGCAAGACCGTCCCAGCTGCTGCAGTTTGCAAAGATGGGCAGTATTTATATGGAAAGTGTTCTCGGCGTAAAGAATCCGAAGGTCGGGCTGGTAAATATCGGCGTGGAGGAGGAAAAGGGGAATGCACTGACAAAGGAGACCTATCCTCTTTTGAAGAACTGTCCGGAGATCAACTTTATCGGGAACGTGGAAGCGAGGGATATTCCCGCCGGCGTTGCGGATGTACTGGTGTGCGAGGCGTTTGCGGGCAATGTTGTGTTAAAGATGCTGGAGGGTGTCAGCAGTGTCCTTGTCGGAAAGATTAAGGAGGGCATGATGAGCAGCCTGCGCAGTAAGATCGGCGCGCTGTTAGTAAAGCCGGCGTTAAAGAAGACCCTGAAGGCATTCAGTACGGACGAGTACGGCGGCGCGCCGTTACTCGGACTGAACGGTCTTGTTGTGAAGACACACGGAAGCAGCAGGGCGATTGAAATCCGACATTCTATTCTTCAATGCATTGCATTCAAGGAGCAGAATATAAATGAAAAAATAAAGGAACAGATAGTTCTGGAAGATTAAGGAAAGAAGGAAGCATTATGGAATTTGAAAAGCTGAAAAAGGTAATTGCGGAAGTACTGAATGTGGATCAGGATGAGATCACGATGGAGACGAATTTTCAGGATGACCTGGGTGCGGATTCCCTGGATGTGTTTCAGATCCTCATGGGCATTGATGCGGAGTTTGACATAGAGATCCCCGCAGAGAAGGCAGAGAAGATCACGACTGTCGGCGAGGCAGTAGAGCTGATCAAGGGTGCGTTGAACTAAATAGCAGCCCGGTATTTCGATTTCAATAAGAGCAGTCCGCTGAGCGTACTGCTCTTTGTTTTGAATGTTGGAGAGAGGCAGGAAAGTTGGAAGAATATACGATGAAGGATCTGCAGGAGCGGATAGGATATCAGTTTCAGGATACGAAGCTGCTGAAGCGTGCGCTGACGCACAGCTCCTATACCAACGAACAGCGCATTAACAGAAACGGGGATTACGAGCGGCTGGAATTTCTCGGAGACGCCGTGCTCGAGCTGGTTTCGAGTGAATTTCTGTTTCGGGAGCACCCGGAGGTTCCGGAGGGAGAGCTGACGAAGATGCGCGCGGCGATGGTCTGCGAGCCGTCGCTTGCGTTCTGTGCGAGGGATATTGAGCTGGGGAAGTTCATCCTGCTCGGGAAAGGCGAGGAAAATACAGGAGGACGCGGGCGCGACAGCATTATTTCCGACGTGATGGAGGCGGTTACGGGCGCAATCTATCTCGACGGCGGGATGCAGCCGGCAAAGCGGTTCATTGAGCGTTTCATCCTTTCGGATCTCGAGGATAAGCAGCTGTTTTATGACAGCAAGAGCAATCTTCAGGAGCTGATTCAGGGAAAGCTCAAAAAGGATTTCAAATATGAGCTCCTCGAGGAGAGCGGACCGGAGCACAATAAGCTGTTTCGTGTATCCGTCTGCATGGAGGACGAAAAACTGGGGGAAGGCGAAGGAAAGACAAAGAAGGCGGCAGAGCAGCAGGCAGCCTATCAGGCGCTTCTTCTTTTGAGGGACAGAGGGTATGTATTTAAAAAGTATTGAGGTACAGGGCTTTAAGTCGTTTGCAAATAAGATCAGTTTTCAGTTCCACAATGGGATCACGGGGATTGTGGGACCTAACGGCAGCGGTAAGAGTAATGTTGCCGATGCCGTCCGCTGGGTACTGGGCGAGCAGCGTGTCAAGCAGCTTAGGGGCGCCAGCATGCAGGATGTCATTTTCTCGGGGACAGAGAACAGAAAGCCGTTAAGCTATGCGTATGTGGCGATAACACTCGACAATTCGGATCATCAGCTTGCCATTGAGTTCGACGAGGTTACGGTCGCAAGACGGATTTACCGTTCCGGAGAAAGTGAATATCTGATCAACGGCAGTCCCTGCCGTTTAAAGGATGTCAATGAGCTGTTTTATGACACGGGTATCGGTAAAGAGGGATATTCCATTATCGGACAGGGTCAGATCGACAGGATCTTAAGCGGTAAGCCGGAGGAGAGAAGGGAGCTTTTTGACGAGGCGGCGGGTATCGTGAAATTTAAGCGCAGAAAAGCGGCGGCGCAGACAAAGCTGGAGAACGAGAAGCAGAATCTGATCCGTGTCAACGATATCCTGTCGGAGCTGGAAAAGCAGACGGGACCGCTTGAACGCCAGTCGGAGGTGGCGAAGGTTTATCTGAAAAAGAAGGAAGAGCTAAAGACCCTGGACGTCAATGTGTTCCTTCTGGAAAACAGAAGACTTCGCGAACAGCTGGAGCAGATAGAGGAAAAATACGGTCTTGCGAACGGTGAGCTGGCGGATACCACTGAGAAATATGAGGGGATCCGTGAGGAGTATGAGCGGATCCAGGCGGAGCTTGAGAGCCTTGAGGAGACAATCGAACAGGCGCGGAATACGGTGACGGATACCGGACTGATGCGGGGAAAGCTGGAGGGCGAGATGAACGTCCTGAAGGAGCAGATCAATTCCGCAAAGGGCAGCGAGGCGCATCTGGCGGGCAGACGGGCAACGCTTGAGGGAGAGATCGCCGCTAAGGAGAAGGACAAGGAGAGTATCCTCGAGGAAAAGAGCGAGACGGATCTTCAGGTACGGGATATCGAGGAGGCGGCTGCCGCCCAAAAGGCGAGGCTGGAAGAAATCCAGCATAAGATCGAGGAGCTGAACGGTGCGATCGAGACGGGGAAGAATACGATCATCGGCGAACTGAACCGGAGGGCGACGATCAAGTCCAGAATGGGACGCTTTGACACCATGATGGAGCAGGTCAACATCCGCAGGGCAGAATTAAATTCCCGGCTGCTGCGCGCAAAGTCGGATGAGGCTGCGAGAGAGGAGAATCTCAAGAAGCTGGAAGCGCGATTCGCGGAAGTGACGGAACATATACGGCAGATGACGGAGCAGGAAGCGGAGACGGAGCTTGCGCTCGGTAAGCTCAGAGAGACGCTTTCCGGGAAGGATGCGAAGCTGCGGGAGACACAGAGCGCTTATCATATGGAGAAATCCAGACTGGAGGCGCTGTCGAACCTGACGGAGCGCTACGAGGGCTATGGCGGCAGCGTCAAGAAGGTGATGGAGCAGAAGGAGCAGAATCCCGGGATCGTCGGCGTTGTCGCGGATATCATCAAGGTGGAAAAGAAGTACGAGACGGCGATCGAGACGGCGCTTGGCGGCAATATCCAGAATATTGTCACGGATGATGAGGAAACGGCAAAGAAGATGATCCGTTTCTTAAAGGAAAAGCGTCTGGGGCGTGCGACCTTTCTGCCGCTCACCAGCATCAGTAAGCCGCAGGAGTTTAAGAATCCGGAGGCGCTTTCGGAAAAGGGCGTGATCGGCATGGCGGATTCGCTCGTCCGGATTGAGGAACGGTATCGGAATGTCGCGAAGGCGATGCTCGGCAGAATCGTGGTTGTGGATCATATAGACAATGCCGTTAAGATCGCGAGGAAGTTTGACTACGGGATCAGAATGGTAACGCTTGAGGGCGAGCTTCTGGTTCCCGGCGGTGCGATCAGCGGCGGTGCTTTTAAGAATAACAGCAATCTGCTCGGCAGACGGCGTGAGATCGAGGAGTTGGAAAAAAGCGTGAAGCGGCTTCTTTCCGCGGTTGACGGATTGAACAGGGAGATTGATGAGACAAAGGCGGAGCGGAACCGGATGCGCATGGAGCTCGAGAGTCTGAAGGCAGAGATCCAGAAGCAGTCCATTGAACAGAATACCGCAAGGCTCAGCATCAGTCAGGCGCGTGAGCGGATGGACGAGGAGGTCGAGGCAGAGGCATCCTTAAAGCTCGAGGGAAAGGAAATCGAGGATCGCATCCTTGAGATCCGAAACGACAAGGAGTCCATTCAGCAGGAGCTTTCCGACAGCGAGGAAACGGAGAAAAAGACACAGGAGCAGATCCTTGTTTCCCAAAAGGAGCTGGAGGAGAAAAGGCTGCTTGAGACAGAAGCCTCGGCGCGCGTCTCCGAATGGGAGATGAAGGTGGAAAAGATGCGCCAGACGCAGGATTTCAAGCAGACGAACGTAGAGCGTATCGACGAGGAGCTCGGGCGTTACAGGGCAGAGCTGGAGGAAATCCTTGCCGCACTGGAAGCAAACAGCGGAGAGGTCGAGCGGAAAAGAAGGAACATTGAGGAGATTGAGAAGACGATCGCGGCATCCTTTGACGCACAGAATGAGTCGGAGGGAAAGCTGAAGGAGAGTATGGCGCGGCGTGAGGAGCTGCAGGCAGGACAGAAGAATTTCTTTCAGAGCCGTGAGGAGATGGCGGAGAAGAAGGCGGCGCTGGACAAGGAGGTATTCCGCTTAAACAGCCAGCGTGAAAAGCTGACGGAGAGCGTGGAGTCGCAGATCAACTATATGTGGGATGAGTATGAGATCACGCTCTCGGATGCGGCGGCGATCCGTGATGAGAGCATGACGGATCTTCCGGCGATGAAAAAGGAAATCTTCTCGCTCAAGGATCAGATCCGAAAGCTCGGCGACGTCAATGTCAATGCCATTGAGGATTATAAGAACCTGATGGAGCGTTTTACGTTCATGAAGACGCAGCATGACGATCTTGTCGAGGCGGAAAAGACACTGGAGGGGATCATCGAGGAGCTTGACACGGCAATGCGGAAGCAGTTTACGGAGAAGTTCGCCGAGATCAACAAAGAGTTTGACAAGGTGTTTCGGGAGCTGTTCGGCGGCGGAAAGGGAACGCTGGAGCTGATGGAGGATGAGGATATCCTCGAGGCGGGCATCCGTATCATTGCGCAGCCTCCGGGAAAGAAGCTGCAGAACATGATGCAGCTCTCCGGCGGAGAAAAGGCGCTGACGGCGATTTCCCTTCTGTTCGCGATCCAGAACCTGAAGCCGTCCCCGTTCTGTCTGCTCGATGAGATTGAGGCGGCGCTCGACGATTCCAACGTCGGCCGGTTTGCAAAGTATCTGCACAAGCTGACAAAAAATACGCAGTTTATTGTCATTACGCACAGAAGAGGCACGATGGAGCAGGTGGACAGACTTTACGGTATCACCATGCAGGAGAAGGGCGTGTCAACGCTCGTCAGTGTCAATCTGATCGATAAGGAGCTGACGGATTAAGGAAAGGAGACGGTATGGGCGAGGAGAAAAAGGGCTTCTTTGCCAGACTGAAGGAAGGACTGACAAAGACAAGAAACAATATCGTGCGCGGTATCGACTCGGTTTTTAACGGCTTTTCCTCCATTGATGATGATTTTTATGACGAGCTGGAGGAGATTCTGATCATGGGGGATATCGGCGTCAATGCGACGAACGATATTTTAGAGCGGCTGAAGAGGCAGATTAAGGAAAAACATATCCGGGAACCGAAGGAATGCAAGCAGCTTCTGATCGAGAGCATTAGAGAGCAGATGCACGTCGGGGAAAATGCGTATGACTTTGAGCAGGAGCGCTCGGTCATCATGGTGATCGGCGTAAACGGCGTCGGAAAGACGACCTCTGTCGGGAAGATGGCGGCGATGCTGAAGGAGAACGGCAGAAAGGTGCTGATTGCGGCGGCGGACACCTTCCGCGCGGCGGCAGGGGATCAGCTCGCGGAATGGGCGAGGCGTGCGGAGGTTCCGATGGTCGGCGGAAATGAGGGCGCGGATCCGGCAAGCGTTGTCTTTGATGCCGTGACGGCGGCAAAGGCGAGAGGCGTGGATGTTCTGCTGATCGATACCGCAGGGAGGCTTCACAACAAGAAGAACCTCATGGAGGAGCTGCGGAAGATGAACCGTATCATCGACCGGGAATTTCCGGACGCGCACAGGGAAAATCTGATCGTGCTCGACGGAACGACGGGGCAGAACGCGCTGGTACAGGCGAAGGAATTCGGCGAGGTCGCAGAGCTGACGGGAATCGTCCTGACGAAGATGGACGGAACGGCGAAGGGCGGTATCGCAGTGGCGATCCAGTCGGAGCTGCAGGTTCCGGTAAAATATATCTGCGTCGGAGAAAAAATAGGGGATCTGCAGAAGTTTGATCCGGATGAATTTGTGAACGCACTGTTTGACGTCAGAAGGGATGAGGAGACGGACGACAGCGGGGAAGAATAAAGTACAGTCCGTTACAATACGGATACGGAAAGGTGTGGAAGAAAAGATGGAAGAACAAATGCTGACACTGGATAAGTTTGAGGAGGCATCGGAGATCGTCAAAAAGGTAACGCTGGAGACGAAGCTGGTCTACAGTGATTTCTTAAGCGCACAGACCGGGAACAAGGTATATCTGAAGCCGGAGAATCTCCAGTTTACGGGTGCGTACAAGGTGCGCGGCGCTTATTACAAGATGAGCACGCTGACCGAAGAGGAGCGCGCGAAGGGACTGATCACGGCATCCGCGGGGAATCACGCGCAGGGCGTGGCTTACGCGGCGAAATGCTTCGGCAGCAGGGCAACGATCGTCATGCCGACGACGACGCCGCTCATCAAGGTAAACCGGACGAAGAGCTACGGCGCGGAGGTCGTTCTCTACGGCGATGTCTATGACGAGGCGTGCGCGAAGGCGTATGAGCTTGCCGATGAGCACGGTTATACCTTTATCCATCCCTTTGATGATCTCGCGGTGGCGACGGGACAGGGAACGATCGCCATGGAGATCTTTAAGGAGCTTCCGCTTGTGGATTATATTCTTGTTCCGATCGGCGGCGGCGGACTCGCGACGGGCGTTTCCACGCTTGCAAAGCTCTTAAATCCGAAGATTCAGGTGATCGGCGTGGAGCCGGCGGGCGCAAACTGTATGCAGGCTTCCCTTGCGGCGGATAAGGTGACGACGCTGCCCGGCGTAAATACCATTGCGGACGGCACGGCGGTCAAGACGCCGGGAAGTAAGCTTTTCCCTTACATTAAGCAGAATCTGGACGATATCATCACGGTTGAGGACAGGGAGCTTGTGGCAGCGTTCCTCGATATGGTGGAAAATCACAAGATGGTCGTGGAAAACTCAGGTCTTTTGACGGTTGCGGCGCTGAAGTACCTCGACGTAAAGGATAAGCGGGTGGTATCCATCCTAAGCGGCGGCAATATGGACGTGATTACGATGTCGTCCGTCGTACAGCAGGGACTGATCCTCCGCGACAGGATCTTTACGGTGTCCGTGCTGCTCCCCGACAAGCCGGGAGAGCTTTGCAGGGTGTCCGGCGTGATCGCGGACGTCAACGGAAATGTCATCAAGCTGGAGCATAACCAGTTTGTCTCCATCAACAGAAACGCGGCAGTGGAGCTGAAGATCACCATGGAGGCATTCGGCACGGAGCACAAGAACCAGATCATGCAGGCGCTGGAAAAGGAGGGATATCAGCCGAAGCTGATCCCTACGACGATTTAAAGGTCAGGATAAAAATCTGCAAAAGAAGTGAATGATTTCACCGATAAAATCCGCATACTTTACTATGCGGATTTTATTTTTCCCGGGGCAGTATCCGAGAGGAAAGAGCCTGTGCGGGAACAGAACGGTCAGGAAACGGAGGAGCGCGTATGAAGACGGGGATGCCGAAGGAGCAGCAGACGGAGATCAGCTTTGAGAGGAAAAAGACATGGAAAAGAAGGGTGTGCGATTATCTGATGATCACGGCGGCGTCTTTCATTTACGCCGTTGCGGTCAGCCTGTTCCTTGATCCGAATTCCCTCGCGCCGGGCGGCGTTACGGGCATATCGATCATCTTAAACAGGATTACGGGGCTGGAGACGGGAACCTGGGTGCTGCTCATCAATATCCCGATCATTTTTGTCGGCATGTGGAAATTCGGCGTCGGCTTTATCCTTTCCACACTGTACTGTACGGCTGCAACCTCTTTTTTTATCAATCTGCTCGCGGCTTACGGCGCGGCGACGACGGACCGTTTCCTTTCCGCGCTTGCGGGAGGCGCGCTGATGGCCGTCGGCATCGGACTTGTCTTTAAGGCGGGGGCGACAACGGGCGGTACGGATATTATCGTAAAGCTCCTGCGGCTGCGCTTTCCGCATCTGAAGACGGGCTCGCTGTTTCTGATGACGGATGCCGTTATCGTAACCCTCTCCGCGTTCGTGTTTCGGGATCTTGACGTGGCGCTGTACGCAGGGCTTGTCGTGTTTATCAACTCGGCGCTGTTGGATGTCGTGCTCTACGGCAGGGACGGCGCGAAGCTGATCTTTATTATCAGCGACAGACATACGTTTATCACGAAAAGACTGCTGGAGGAGCTGGATCTCGGCGTGACCTATATTTCCGGAACGGGCGCGTACAGCGGAAGACCCAAGAGCGTTATCCTGTGCGTCATGAAAAAACAGCTTTCCGCGCGGGTTGAGGCGATCGTAAGAGAGGAAGATCCGGAATCCTTTATGATCGTTGCGAGCGCCACGGAAATCTTCGGAGAAGGATATAAGAGCATTTACAGCGAAAAACTCTAAAGGTGTAAAGAATTTTTACTTGACACCCTGCGCAATGTGTAGTAAGATGTTCAGGGTCGGCGGAGAGCCGGAGGGATTCAGAGGAATCGGATATGGATAAGCTTTATGAACAGACGATGCTGTTTGATTTCTACGGCGAGCTTCTGACGGAGCATCAGCGGCGGATCTATGAGGATGCCGTCTATCATGATATGTCTCTTAGCGAGATTGCCACGGAACAGGGAATCAGCAGACAGGGCGTGCATGATCTGATAAAACGCTGTGATAAGATTCTTCAGGACTACGAGAGCAGACTGCATCTCATGGAGCGCTTTGCCGGAGCAAAGCAGACGGTGACGCGGATCCGGCAGCTTGCGGCAGATTCGCAGGATCGGTCGTGTCAGGAGCTTGCGGAGAAGCTGCGGCAGATTACGGCGCTTTCGCAGGAGCTGTTAGAGGAATTGTGATACGGACGGCAGAAACAGGAAAGTTGAAGGAGTTGCGGCGTGGCATTTGAGAGCTTAACGGATAAACTGCAGAGAGTGTTTAAAAATCTGCGCGGCAAGGGCAGACTGACCGAGGAGGACGTCAGGGCGGCGCTGAAGGAAGTGAAGATGGCGCTTCTGGAGGCGGATGTCAATTTTAAGGTGGTAAAGCAGTTCATCCGATCGGTGGAGGAACGCGCCATCGGTCAGGATGTGATGAACGGACTCAACCCCGGACAGATGGTCATCAAGATCGTCAACGAAGAGATGATCGCACTGATGGGAAGCGAGACGACGGAAATTGCCATGCAGCCCGGAAAGGCAGTCACGGTCATCATGATGGCGGGTCTTCAGGGTGCGGGTAAGACGACCGCGACGGCAAAGCTTGCCGGAAAGCTGAAGACGAAGGGGAAGAAATCCCTGCTCGTCGCCTGTGATATCTACAGACCTGCGGCGATTGAACAGCTGCAGATCAACGGAAAAAAGCAGGAGGTCGACGTCTTTTCCATGGGAACGGAGCATAAACCCGTAGAGATTGCACGGGCGGCGCTTGCGCATGCGGAGAAGAACGGACACAACGTCGTCATTCTGGATACGGCGGGACGTCTTCATATTGACGAGGATATGATGGCGGAGCTGCAGGAGATCAAGAGCAGCATCACGGTGCATCAGACGCTGCTCGTCGTAGATGCGATGACCGGTCAGGATGCCGTGAATGTCGCGAAGGAATTTGATGAAAAGATCGGTGTCGACGGCGTGATCCTGTCAAAGATGGACAGTGACACAAGAGGCGGTGCGGCGCTCTCGATCAAAGCCGTGACCGGAAAACCGATCCTGTATGTGAGCATGGGAGAGAAGCTCTCCGATATCGAGCAGTTTTATCCCGACCGTATGGCAAACAGGATCTTAGGGATGGGCGATGTTCTCACGCTGATCGAAAAGGCGCAGGAGAATATTGACATAGATGAAGACAAGAGCCGCGAGATGGCGGGCAGAATGAAGAAGGGGAAATTCGATTTTGAGGATTACCTGGAAAGCATGAAGCAGATGCGGAAAATGGGCGGTCTTGCGAGCATTCTCGGAATGCTTCCGGGAATGGGCATCAAGGGAGCGGACATTGATTCCGAGGCTTCCGAAAAACAGCTGAAGCAGTCGGAGGCGATCGTGCTTTCGATGACGAAGGCGGAACGGCGCAATCCGAAGCTCTTGAATCCGCAGAGAAAGCACCGTATCGCAAAGGGTGCCGGTGTGGATATTGCGGTGGTAAACCGTTTTATCAAGCAGTTTGAGCAGAGCCAGAAGCTGATGAAGCAGTTTGGCGGAGGCGGAAAGCATGGGAAGGGACTTCTCGGCGGTCTTCCCGGAAGAAAGGGCGGTTTTCCGTTTTAGGAAAGCAGAAGCCCCGGTTACTACAGATGAATCTGGCTGTTACAAAGCAGACAATTCATATAGAACAAAAAACAGCGATTAAATGGAGGAAAAAACAATGGCAGTAAAAATCAGATTGAGAAGAATGGGACAGAAGAAGGCTCCTTTTTATAGAATCATCGTAGCTGATTCCCGTTCCCCCAGAGACGGAAAGTTTATCGAGGAGATCGGAACCTACGATCCCAGCACGGATCCCAGCACCTTCCACATCAATGAGGAGCTGGCGAAGAAGTGGCTGGCTAACGGTGCGCAGCCTACAGAGCAGGTAGGAAAGCTCTTCAAGGTGGCGGGCATCGAAAAATAAATTTGGATTCTTTGGAGGTGGCTTATGAAGGAATTAGTTGAAGTAGTGGCGAAAGCGCTTGTAGACAATCCGGATGAGGTTGTAGTGACCGAAAAGACCGAAGGCAGAAATACAGTCGTTGAACTTCATGTAGCTGCGTCCGATATGGGTAAGGTTATCGGCAAGCAGGGCAGAATCGCAAAGGCAATCCGTTCTGTCGTGAAGGCTGCATCATCCAAAGATAACAAAAGAGTGGATGTTGAGATTGTATAAGAAGCGTAACGGGGAGGAACAGGCAGTTGCATGTCCCTCCCTGTTCTTAACTTATGGAGAAGAATTAGGATGGAAGATTTTTTTCAGATCGGAATTGTCACCTCGACGCACGGGCTGAAGGGCGAGGTAAAGGTATTTCCCACGACGGATGACGCAAAGCGGTTTAAACGTCTGAAGGAGGTCATTGCGGATACGGGGAAAGAGCGGATCACGCTTGAGCCGGAGGGCGCAAAATTCTTTAAGCAGTTTGTAATCTTAAAGTTTAAGGGAATCGATACGATAGAGGCGGCGGAAAAATTCCGGAAGGCTTCCCTGCTTGTCACAAGACAGAATGCCGTGCGGTTAAACAGAGACGAATACTTTATTGCGGATCTGATGGGATTGCGCGTGCTGGATGAGGACGGAACGGAGATCGGCGTGCTCAGGGAGGTCATGGAGACCGGGGCGAACGATGTGTATGTCATCGATTTAAAGGACGGACGGGAGCTGCTGCTTCCGGCGATCCGACAGTGTGTGCTTGCCGTGGATGTTGCGGCAGGATTTATCAGGATCCATATTTTGGAAGGACTGCTGGACGAATGACCGTTTCGGCGGATGCGGGAGTGTCGTTATGAAAATTCATGTGCTGACTTTATTTCCGGAGATGATCAAAGCGGGTCTTGCCCCCAGCATCATCGGACGGGCTGTTGAAAAAGGACTGATTTCCCTGGAGGCTGTAAACATACGGGATTATACGCAGGAAAAGCACGGCAGGGTAGATGACTATACCTACGGCGGCGGTGCGGGTATGCTTCTGCAGGCACAGCCTGTCTATGACGCATGGAAAGCCGTGACGGCGGGGAAAAGCGTGCGCACGGTCTATGTAACGCCGCAGGGAACGCCCTTTACACAGAAGATGGCGGGAGAGCTTTCCCGGGAGGAAGAGCTTGTTTTTTTATGCGGACATTATGAGGGGATTGACGAGCGGGTTCTTGAGGAGACCGTGACGGATTATGTGTCGATCGGCGATTATGTCCTGACGGGCGGGGAGCTTCCGGCGATGGTAATGATCGATGCCGTTGCACGCCTGATTCCCGGTGTACTCGGAAATGAAACCTCGGCGGAGGAGGAGAGCTTTTTTAATGACCTTCTGGAATATCCGCAGTACTCCAGACCGGAAAAATGGCACGGAAAGCAGGTTCCCGGGGTTCTGCTGTCCGGAAATCATGCGGAGATCATGCAGTGGAGAAGGGAGCGCGCGAAGGAGCGCACGGAAAAATACCGTCCGGATCTTTATCTGAAATATACTAAGAAGCAGAAGCTGATCAAGCGGCTTTCTAAAAATAAGCGGCAGCTGATTCCTGTCATGGAGGCGCTTTCGCGGGGAACCGGTGAGATCCTGTACTGCGAGGACGGAAATCTTCTTGTCCGCGCGGGGGAGGACGGCGCGTATATGCTGCTTGCGGAGGAAAACGCCTGTTTGCGGAAGCTGTGCGGACTGCTGCCGGAGCACGCAGAGCAGGTGCTTGTGATGCAGGAAGCGCTTCGGGACGCCCTGGAGCAGGAGGGGTATACGCTTATGGAAAGCTGTACGCAGTATCTGTATACGGCGCGGGAGTCGCTTCCGGTACGCTATAAGGAAATCCGGAGCCTGACGTCTGCGGAGCTGCCGTATCCGGCAGCACATTGCGCACAGGAGGATACATCGGTGCTTCAGAGACGAATACAGGCGGGAATGCTGTACGGTGCGTTTTCGGGGCAGCGTCTGATCGGCTTTGCGGGAATCCGCAGCGAGGGGGACATCGGCATGCTCTATGTAGAGGAAGCGTTCCGCAGGCAGGGGATAGCCTCCTCGCTGGCGGCTTACTGTGTGAACCGCTGTCTGGAGAGAGGATGGACGGCATATTGGCAGATCCCGGAGGGCAACGCGGCGTCCGGCTGCCTTTCGGGAAGACCGGGTGTCTATCAGGCATCCCAAAAGGTTTTCCGGATGAAAAAAAAGCTTGCAAATCAGCGGGAACTGTGGTAAAGTTTTAATGTTGTGTAGACGAAGATGGTCCTCTGTTACAGGAAATGTATTAAGAACATCCATTTTATTTAAGGAGGCTCGTTATGAGTGATATTATCAGAGAGATTGAAGCAGAACAGCTGAAGGCGGAGGTTGATGCCTTTGAGGTCGGTGATACCGTAAAGGTTTATGGTAAGATCAAGGAAGGAAACCGCGAGAGAATCCAGGTATTCGAGGGCATTGTCCTGAAGAGACAGGGCGGAAGCAACAGAGAGACCTTCACGGTAAGAAAGACTTCCGGCGGTATCGGCGTTGAGAAGACATGGCCGTTACATTCTCCTAATGTAGAGAAGATCGAGGTAGTAAGAAGAGGTAAGGTAAGACGTGCGAAGCTGAACTACTTAAGAGACCGTGTCGGCAAGAAGGCTAAGGTTAAGGAGCTTGTAAAATAAAGCTTCCCGTGTG
>CAZVWN010000049.1:10312-14743 GCA_964631065.1 uncultured Acetatifactor sp. | reverse complement strand
AGATCATGTAAGTCTATTTTCAACCGCTTTGAAATTAAGACAACAGAGTGTTTTTTAATTGCTTCCTGTGCCAAAGGTAATAACTCCACTCGTTCTAAAAATAGGTCGGAATACTGATTTTCTAACTGCAAATACTTTAATGCCATATCTATATAACAGGATATTTGCAGCAGTTCCGTTTTCCATTTGGACGGTGTGGTGTCGCCTGTTTGTAACATCAAATCCATAGAATAAACAGGTGCCTTTATTTGGTGCGTCCAAAGCGTATAATAATCATCTCTTTCTGCGTTTATTTTTCGCCGGTCTGCCCGTTCATTCTGCCATACTTGCAAAATTTCTTTCATTATCCGTTGATAGCTTTTTTCCACAAGGGTATCGGCCACCCCCAAATCCGGCGTAGCAGGTAATTTTGTTTGTTTTATATTGTTCAATCGTCCACATTTTTGATAGGTGTTGCGCAAATCCCAAAATACAAAAGGTATCACAAATAGAATCAGCAAAAAAGTTGTGTATAAGATTGGTTCCATACGAACATCATAAAGGAAATACATAAAGACGTTACATAGGATCAATACGCAAAATACAATCATTACTTTATATTTATCTTTCAGATAGCAAATAAGAAAATACTTTTTATCCAACTTGATAGCCCATTCCTTTCCGGGTAACAATAAAATCATCAAGCCCGATCCTGTTCAATTTATTTCTCACTCTCGTCACATTGACTGTAAGTGTATTATCATCAACAAAAGTATTGTCATTCCACAATGCCTGCATAAGTTCATCACGGGACACACTTTTCCCGCTGTGGGTCATAAGCTCTTTTAGGATAGTATAATCATTACGCGATAATTCCAGCACATTTCCCTTGTATCGCAACTTTGCATTATCCAAATCTAATATTACATCACCGCAGACAACTACATTCATTGCCCCTTGAAAATCATAAGTGCGACGTAACAGAGAATTGATTTTTGCAAGCAGAAAATTTAGGTCAAAGGGTTTCACAACAAAATCGTCACCGCCCATATTCATAGCTAAAATCATGTTCAGATTATCGCTAATTGAAGAAATAAAGATAATCGGCACTTTTGAAATTTTCCTTATTTCCTCACACCAATGATAGCCGTTGTACTGTGGGAGTTTTATATCTAACAAAACTATTTCCGGCTTAAATCTGATAAACTGCTCTGTTATCTGTTGGAACTCTTTCAAGTATTCGCATTGAAACCCCCAAGCACTTAAAAAATCGCTAATAGATTGTGCTGCGTTCAAATCGTCCTCTATGATTAACACTTTATACTGTGTCACGTGTTTACCCCATGCTTTCCTTTTTTCTTTTATCCGTTGGCTTTTCAGCGTCCTTTGGTATCAACCATAAGCGGCTGAATTTTGCTACGCCCGGTATGCGGTTTTCCTCACACAGCTTTTGCACCCGCCTTTCTGAAATGCCCCATTTCTTCGCTGCTTCCGGAGCAGAAATATACTCTAACACTGTTTTATAGTTTATGCCTGTCCGATAATCCATCTATTTTTATGTTTTATCGGAAAATCAGCACTTATTTCTTATAAAGATTGCACCAATCGCCTATAAATTGCACGAAATGACCATAAAAAAATAAGAGCAAAAACACATCGTTTTACTGATATATCTTACTCTTATTTCCTTTTTCATCGTCCCGATATATCTTCTATTCCTTCCAATAATCAAGCGTTTCCTGTGGTGTCGTATCAATTCCAAACAACTGCCACATAAAGTCTTCTCTTTCGTTATAAATGTTGATGATACGAATGTATTGCTCCTCTATTCTGTAAAACACATAATTTTTAGCTACAAATAAATAACGATAATCCGTAGCTATTTCAAACATTCCGGCTGCCTCAATGCCCTTTTTCTCATATTCCGCAAGACCTCTTATTGCATCCGTTATTGTTTTTACCGTTTTTGTTGCCAACTCCATACCATAATTCTGCGAAATTGTCTTTTTGATTTCCCGAAGTTTTTCGGCTGCATCGGGTGTATACTTTATCTTTTTCAATCAAGTACCCCCAATTCCTTCTCTAAATCATCTGCATCTATCCAGCCTTCTTTTTCAGCACGTTCTTCTGCACGCTTTAAATCAAGCATAAGCATCGCAAGTGCCTGTTCTTTCAGTGCTTCCTTGCTGTTTTGGGTAACAATAAATGGAAGTCCTTCCACATTTAAGGACTGTTGAAGAAAAGTATTGAACGCATCCGTCAGTGTCATTCCTGTCTTTGCATAAATCTCCTCTACCGTTTTTTTTATCTCTGAATTTATTCTAACCTGAAAAGTCGAATCCTTCGGTGCTATTGCAACATTCAAATTTGTAACCATAAGCCCTGCCTCCTTTTTCTCAATCATATCACAGCAGTTTTTGCATGTCAATACGTTGTCATTACAAATATTTCAAAGTTAATTTCTCCCGTTCATGAACACTCTTATTCAGAAAATAATGTTCGCTTTCTCTCAATCATCTCCTCAATTCTTTCGATATACTGCACCACATCCTTGACGTTCTCGCAGCGTTCGATCCGCCCGTCCGGATAGACTCTCTTCGTGATCGAGCCCGCCCCCAGGGCAAGAATCGTCTGTTTCTCTTCCATGATCAGGATATTGTAGAGTCCGAGCTTTCCCTCCTTCGCATAACCGACATTTTCAAAGTTGCCGGACATATTTTTCTGGCGATAGAGATAATAGGGTACCAGTCCGAGCTTCTCCGCTCCCGCCGCCGCGATCTTCATCGTCTCGTCCGTATTGCGCAGCATCCGGACACCGTTTTCCTGAATCCACTGATTTAACCTTGAGGCGCGCTTGATGGCAAGGGAGTGTACCGTAAGGCTGTCCGGCGCAAGTGCAACAACCCTGTCTATCGTCCGCTGTACATCCTCCTCAAGCTCCCCCGGAAGTCCTAGGATCAGATCCATATTGATATTGTCAAAGCCGACTTTCCTTGCGAGCGCATACGCCTCCTCAACCTGCGCGACCGTAGCGCGTCTGCCGATGATATCCAGCGTCTCCTGCTTCATGGTCTGGGGATTCACGGAAATACGGCTGACGCCATGGCGGTATAAAACCCTCAGCTTTTCCTCCGTGATACTGTCCGCGCGTCCCGCTTCGACCGTAAACTCCTTCACCGTCTCAAAATCAAACAGCTCCTTCAGCCTTGTAAGCAGCCTGTCCAGCTGCCCGGGCTCCAGAGTCGTCGGCGTTCCGCCGCCGATATAGACGCTGTCGAGGATCCGCCCCCGGCAAAGCGCGGCAGTCGCCTCCATCTCTTTGATCAGACAGTCGAGATAGCTTTCCGTCTGTTTGCGATATGCGCCGATCGGATAAGAGGTAAAGGAACAGTACAGACAGGTCGTCGGACAGAAGGGAATGCCGATGTAGAGACTGTATCCCTCTTCATAATGGATATCCGTCAGAAGCCTCCGCTCTCTCTCCGCAATCTCCAGCGCAAGCTCTGCTTTCTCACTGCTGACCTGATGTCTGTCCCTGTAAAAGCCCAGAATCTCCTCTCTGCTTTTTCCTTCCTCCAGCATCCCATAAGCAATTTTTGTCGGACGGATACCGATCAGATTTCCCCACGGCAGCGTCTTTCCCGTCTCCTGACAGAGTACCTCATAGAGAAAGCTCTTAAATCCGAGCTTTACCTGACGCGCATATTCCGCATCTGCCGCTTCCTTTTGTGCAGACTTCTCCCTGTGGATGCCGTGTGCCTCTGCAAGCCAGGAATACTCTTTTTCCCCGATCCGGATCATCGCCCGGTCTTCCCCCGCCTCCACGCGGATGTTTACCTTTCCCGCAAGCTCCGCTTTTGTTTTTTCCCTGCTCTCCGGCATGAGAACCGCAATCTGTTCCTCGGGATAAAACGCCTTTACCAGCGAATAGACGTCATACTCTATATTTTCCCTGTTCAATTCCAAAACCAACATACTCTTACCTCTTTCTGATCCGTTTTTCGTCTTTCGCCTCACCGGTAAACATCAAAAAACCGGTAAAACGGTCTTTTATAAAACGGCAGCCTTTTGTATGCTTCCCCTGCCCGCCGTCTACAGAATGTCACAACCGTTCCAAGCTCCTGCTCTGTCGGCTTTTGTCCGGAAAAGGCACATTTTTCCAAAAGTCTTTCATATGCGGCGGCTTCCCCGTCGTCCGATGATACCGTTCCCTTTTGCCCCGCGATCCAAAGCAGCAGTCTTAAGTTTCTGTCCAGCATAAATACTTTTTCCCGTGCCGCCGCACGCAGCATTCTCCGATAAAGACTCCTGCGCAGCAACAGCAGCAGACCCCCCGCCAAAAGCGCCGTGCCTGTCAATTTCAGTGCCTTCCCTATCGCCGCTTTCAGCTGCGGGTCAATCACAAACCGTTCTTTAGAGACGCTCCCCGGCGCGTCCTGTACGCCTCCGCCG
>CAZVWN010000049.1:1651-10212 GCA_964631065.1 uncultured Acetatifactor sp. | reverse complement strand
TCCGTCAGCAGATCACCGAGATCACTGCCGCCCGCCTCCGTCGCGTTTTCCCCGCCTTCCGTTCTGTCCGCCTCGTCCGCGTCAGGACGCTGCGGCTCCGCGTCCGACATTCCGCCCTGCTCTTCCGGATTCTCCCCGGAAGCTTCCCCGTCAGGCTCCGCAGTCTCCTGCCCGTCTTCCGGAATCTCCTGCGCACTCTCCTGCCGATCCGCAAAATCCGCCACCAGCCCTCCGGTAAACTGCAGCTGCTCCATGGTGTTATCCCGCGGGTAAGCGTCCGCGCCGGGCGTCATCTCGACAGGAATCCAGCCGACACCGTCAAGATACACCTCAACCCATGCGTGCGCCTGCCTGTCCAAAACCGTCGCCGTGTAATTTCCGTCTTCTGTCTTTGTAAACGCGGATGCCGCTACGGCATACCCCGCCGCATACCGCGCGGGAACCCCGAGATAGCGCAGCATCAGCACCGCCGAAGATGCGAAATGTACGCAATATCCCTCCTGACGCTCCAACAGAAAGTATTCCACGAAGTCCTCTCCGCGCGGCGTTTTCGGCGTCTCCAGATTGTAACGCGCATGCCCCCGCAGATAATTCAGCACGTCTGAAACGCTGTCGAAGAGATCGCCGCTGCGAAAACCCGACTGCTCCAGAAAAGCCGTCAGCTTCGGAAGCTTTTCTTCCGGATACTCCGCATATTCCGCATAGACATAATCGCGGTAATTCCTCTCAAGCTCCGCCGCCTCTCCGGAAAGCTGTTTTGCGGAGATGTCATTGCGCAGCGTATGATAGGGAAACGTATAGCTGCTGCCGCGCCGCGCCACACGCCCGTCCAGACTCACCCTGTCTTCCTCCGTCATTCCCGCACAGTACGGATACAGACTACAGCTTCCCTTCCCGGCAAGCTCCTCAATCTCTATGAAGCCGTCCGCGCCGTACCGGAACGCCTCATAGGTCAGATTCAAAAATGCCGCGCCGCTCTCCGGCAGCTCATATCCCTGCTTTTTGTAATACCTTTTTACATCCGCATCTTCCGCAGTCCCCCATAAATCCCCTTCGTAGGTCTTTCCGATAAAGCCCCGCAGATAAACGGTCGTCTGCGGCTGTCTGTCGGTCGTGACCCGGTATACCGCCTCATCCGTATACTCCGGCGGCTCCCTTTTAGAAAGTCTGCCGTCTACATCCGCGCTCTTTTTTCCAAGCTGCGCCAGCGCAGACTGAAATTCCGGGATCCACTCCTCATTCACCCGGTCATACAGTCCCTCCCGGATCGGGGCGATCTCCTCATATTTTTCATCCGTCGCAGGAAGCAGAATCAGCTCCGTAAAGAGCGCAACGGGCAACAGCGCCGCCATTCCGAACAGCACGGCGCGCTTTCCCGCCCGTCTGTCGTCGCGGTACGCGCTCCTGATCACGGCTGCGGCAGTTCCGAACACGCAGATCCAGACGCTCCCGTCCTCCGGAAACCGGTCCGTCGCGCAGGCCGCCGCAAACCAGAAAACGTTTGTCAGCGCGATCAGCAGACCGCGACCGCGCACAACGCCATACCCCATCAGGGCGATCACGGGAAACAATACGAACAGAACGCTCTGCTCTGCCGCAGGCAGCAGATATGCCTCCTTGGCATCCGCGCTCCATTCCCAAAGAAAATCCAGACCGTACCGCCCTTTCAGCACGGCAGCCGCATCCTGAAGCGCCCAGGCAAGACCGTCCGCAAGCCGTTCCCGAAAACAAAGCGCGAAAAGAACATACAACGCCATCCCGAGGCAGACATGCCGTCTGATCCGTTTCCCGTCCTTCCCGCTAACCGCAAGAACGCTCAGCACACTGAGAAGCAGAATCGCTCCGACAGCCGGCACGGGACGGCAGAACAGAATCTCCGTCAGCGCCATCGTATCGCCAAGCGCCAGTAAAAAACCAAGGGCATTCAGGAAAACCAACATGATATCAAAAAGAAAGCTGTCCTTATTCCTCATCGACACATCTCTCCCCCAGATACAGTCTGCCATCCGGCTCAAGATGAAGCCCACGGACAAATGCCGTCCTCGCATCGTCGTCTGCATGCTCCAGACAGACCAGCTCCATCAGACACTCCCGGATATCCTCCGGTCCAAGAATCCTTCGGCTCTTAACGCTTCCCGGCGCACTTAGGAAAACCTCATAGCCGTCCTGCGAGATCTCCGCTAAGAACCGCATCACCGTAGCGGCACGCTCCAGAAACAGATCCTTTTTGTCCGCATCCGAAAGCAGCGCCTCCGTCAGATGCAGATACAGCTCCACACTCCTGTCCGGCTCAAAATCCCTGACGGGGATCTTCTCCGCTCTCGGAAGCAGCTTCCAGTGAATGCTCCGCGCACTGTCTCCGGGCTGATAGTCTCTGATAAAATATTCCCCGTCTCCCCTGCTGCCAGGTACACGAAAAAGCGCGCGCAGCTTTTCCGCCGTATCCTCCCGCATCGGAACGGACTGCGGCAGGATGCAGACCGACGCCTTCCCGCGTCTTCTCAGCGGAATCGAAAAAAGGCGAAGACAGTCATAGATCTCTGCCTTTGCCAATTCTGCCTCCACACAGCCGCAATGCTCCGTGGGAAGCTCAAATTTCATTTTTCTCCTGCTTCTGCCGTCAATGCCCAAAAGCCACTGTTTCTGACGCGTTTTCCGCCCGTTCAGGGAACGGATCCGCAGCTCGGTGCGCACGCCCGCCGTCGGCAGGATGCCCCGATTCGATACCGTGACGGAAAGCGTCAGTCTCTCACCGCGAAGCGCCGTCTCCGGAGCAGCGTCCATTACCGCCTTACCCGTCATAAATTTCAGAAAGAGTGAGAACAGACACAGCACGGGAAGCAGCGCCCATACGCACAGAAGCAGCCGCAGTCCGCGAAAGGTATACAGCATACAGAGCCAGATCCCCGCTGCCAGGATCAAAAGATATAACAGTTTTCTTCTTATCATGTTATCTGTACTTTTCCCCGGGCTTCGGCTCCGGAATGCGTCTCTGTATCTCCGCAAGAATATCCGCCGCCGTCTTTCCCGCATTCCCCGCTTTCGCATTCAGCCGGAGTCTGTGAACACCGACGTCATACAGCGCGCGCTTTACATCCGCCGGAACGACATATTCCCGATCATCCAGATACGCGTAAGCCCGCGCCATCCGCCCGAGCGCAAGCGTTCCACGGGGACTAAAACCCAGCTCCAGCATGGCGTGCTTCCGCGTCGCGTCCGCAAGCAGAACCATATACCGGTAAATGGAGTCATGAATATAAACCTCTTCCGTCTCCCGCTGCATCCTAAGCAGCTCCTCTCCGTCCGCCACAGGATTTACCGTCTCAAGAGGTCTCCCCGTATGCCGCCGCTTTAAGAGCGCGATCTCATCCTCCGGGGCAGGATACCCGAGCGTCAGGCTGATCAGAAAACGATCCATCTGTGCCTCCGGCAGTCTCTGCGTGCCGTAGGAGCCGACGGGATTCTGGGTTGCCAGAACAATAAACGGCTGCGGAACCTGCCTTGTCACACCGTCTACCGTGACATTTCCCTCCTCCATGACCTCAAGAAGCGCCGACTGCGTTTTCGGAGACGTTCTGTTAATCTCATCCGCCAACAATAGATTGCACATAACCGCTCCGGGCTGATACACAAACTTTCCCGTCTCTTTCTGATAAATGGAAAATCCCGTGATATCCGACGGCATGACATCCGGCGTAAACTGGATCCGGTTCGCCTTCAGACAAAACGCCTTGGAAAACGCCATCGCCATCTCCGTCTTGCCGACCCCGGGGACATCCTCCAGCAGCACATTCCCCCGCGCCAGAATCGCCGCCGTCACCCGCCGGATCCCGTCATCCTTTCCAACGATTACTTTTTTTACCTCATCCATGACCAGATGAGCCGGTCTGTTCTTTGCGTCCACCTTCTACTCCCCCCGCAGACTATACAAGGAACGGATTGTATGCCTTTTCATGTCCGATCGTCGTACTCTCTCCATGTCCCGGATAAACCTTTGTCTCATCCGGCAGGACAAACAGCTTTTCCTGAACGGAGCGCACCAGCCGGCTCATGCTGCCGGTCGGAAAATCCGTTCTGCCGACCGACTCCGCAAACAGCGTGTCTCCCGCAAGGAGAAATCCCGCTTCCTCAAAGTAATAACAGCAGCCGCCCTCCGTGTGGCCGGGCGTCGCGATCAGCTTACAGCGCATCCCCGCAATCCCGATCTCCTGTCCGTCCTTCGCATAAACGTCCGCATATGTCGTACAGGGGCGTCCTGCCTGCGCCGAGACGTTCAGTCCGGCATCCTGCAGCAGCTTCTTTTCCGCCTCACAGGCATACGCCTTCACCGTTCCCTCTTCCTCTGCCGCCGCATTCGCCGCATCCCGCAGCGCATCCAGCCCCCAAATATGGTCAAAGTGTCCGTGTGTCAGCAGAATCCCCGCCACGCGCAGTCCGTTCTTCTGCAGGGCACGGAAAATATTTGCGCCCTGATCCGCAGGGTCAACGACAATACAGTCCTGACCGCCCTCCCGATATAAAAAATAACAGTTCGTCTGACAGACGCCGAGCACCATTTTCCCTATCTTTATTTCCGCCATATCGCTTTCTCCCACACCGTTATCCGGTCGTTCTCTCAATATCAATCACACTCTCAATACCGCGTATCTTCTCGATCACCCTGTTCAGCTCTTCCCTGCCGGAAATCTCAAAGGTCGTCTGCAGGGTTGCAAGTCCCTGCCTGCTTGTCCTTGTATTCATGGTAAGGATATCAATGTTGCGCTCCGTCAGCGCCTTGGAGATGTCCGCCAGCAGTCCGTTTCTGTTATTTGCGAAAATCTTGATTTCCGCAACATACTTCTCCGTCTCGCGGCTGTCCTCCGGCATCTGCCATTCCGCGTCGATCAGCCTCGCGCGCTCGATTTCCGGAAGATTCATCATATTGACGCAATCCGTTCTGTGGATGGAAATTCCGCGCCCCCTTGTGACAAACCCGACGATCTCATCCCCCGGAACGGGCGAACAGCACTTGGAAAATCTCACGGAGAGATCCGCAATCCCCTTGACGACAATGCCGCTTTTCGTCTTACTCTGTGCGGGCTTTGCTCCCGTCTGGGCATTCGCCTCGGCAATCCCGGCTAAAACCTCCTCGTTCGTCAGCTCCCTGCGGTGCTCCCTGTCGTAAAGCTCCTGCATTCTGGACGCAATCTGTCCTTCCTTTAAGGCGCCGTGTCCGATCGCCGCCAGAACGGCATCCCAGTCCCGGAATCCGTATTTGCGCATGATTGCTTCCGTGTAATCCGACTTTAAAAGCTCCGAGAGGATCATCGCCTTTGACTTGCAATATGCCGCCAGAAGCTCCTTCCCTCTGATTACGTTGTCTTCCTTTAATTCCGCCTTGAACCATTGGTTGATCTTATTCTTCGCCTGCGTACTCTTGACAAGATTCAGCCAGTCGCGGCTCGGTCCCTTGGAATTCTGGGAGGTAATGATCTCTATGCGGTCGCCGTTTTTGATCTGATAGTCGATCGTGACAAGCTTTCCGTTGACCCGCGCGCCGACCATCTTATTTCCCACGGCGGAATGGATGCTGTAGGCAAAGTCGATCGGGTTAGAACCCGCCGGGAGATTCTTGACCTCCCCCGTCGGCGTAAAGCAGTAAACGCTGTCCGAAAAAAGGTCGAGGTCGTTCTTTAACAGATTCATAAACTCCCTGTTGTCCGACATATCCCGCTGCCATTCCAGAATCTGCCTCAGCCAGACGAGCTTCTTCTCTTCCTGTGCCTCCACCTTTTTGCCGTCGGAGGCTTCCTTATATTTCCAGTGCGCCGCAATACCGTACTCCGCCGCCTTGTGCATCTCAAAGGTACGGATCTGGATCTCAAACGGCTGTCCGTTGCTGCCGATCAGCGTCGTATGGAGCGACTGGTACATATTCGCCTTCGGCATCGCGATATAATCCTTGAACCGTCCCGGTATCGGCTTATACATCTCATGGATCACGCCGAGTGCCGCGTAACAGTCCTTGACCGTATCGACGATGATACGCACCGCGAACAGATCGTAAATCTGATCCAGCGTCTTATTCTGGTTCTTCATCTTCTTGTAGATACTGAAGAAATGCTTGACCCTGCCGTCGACCTTCGCCCTGATGCCCGCCTTTTCGATATGCTCGCTCACTTCGTCGACGATCCCCTGGATATACTGCTCCCGTGCGCTCTTGCGCATGGCGATCTGATCCACCAGATCATAATAGACATCCGGCTCCAGATATTTTAAGGAAAGATCATCCAGCTCGATCTTAATCTTACTGATACCGAGCCGCTGCGCGATCGGACAGTAGATCTCCAGCGTTTCCCGCGCAATGCGCTGCTGGCTCTCCGGCGTCTTATATTTCAGGGTGCGCATATTGTGGAGACGGTCGGCGAGCTTGATCATGATAACGCGGATATCCTTCGCCATGGCAAGAAACATCTTCCGCAGATTCTCTGCCTGCATTTCCAGCTTCTCGTCCGGCTGATCCGCTCCTGCCGACAGCGGGATCTTTTCCAGCTTTGTCACGCCGTCCACAAGAAGCGCGACATCCTCTCCGAACTCACGTTTTAAGTCCTCATCCGTCATTGCCGTGTCCTCCACGACATCATGCAGAAGACCCGCGACGATCGTTTCCTTGTCCAGCTCCAGATCCGCCAGAATGATCGCGACATTCAGCGGATGGATGATATACGGCTCTCCGGACTTGCGGAACTGATTTTTATGCGCCTCTGACGCTGTATGGTAGGCTTTCTCGATCATGGAAATGTCATCGCTGGGATGATATTTCTGCACACGTCGAATAAGCTCCCCGTACAGTTCACCGGGATCCTTAAATTCCTGTGATTTACTTATGCCGTCGTTTTCAAAAATAATCCCGTTCTTTTCCTCTGCCATAACCGTTCCACGCCCACACATTTCCTGTTCTCATCAATAACCGTTGTTCTTACGGCACCCGCTCTTTACTTTCCGGGATAACAGATCGCCGATTCCAGACGATATCCCGCAAGCTTTTCGCGACCTTTCAGTCCCGCCAGCTCGATCAGTACGACGACGCCGACGACCTCGCCGCCAAGCTCCTCGATCAGCCGGATCATCGCCTCTGTCGTGCCGCCCGTTGCGATCAGGTCGTCCACGATCAGCACCTTCTGCCCGGGTCTGATGCTGTCCCTGTGCATCTCGATCGTCGCCTTTCCGTATTCCAGGTCATAGGAGGTCGAAACCGTCTCTCTGGGCAGCTTCCCCGCCTTTCTGATCAGCACAAAGGGCTTTTTATTATTATAGGCAATCGGCGTGCCAAATATAAATCCTCTGGACTCGGGCCCGACTACCACATCATATTCCAGATCCTTTATCTTCTCCTGCATGGTATCCACGGCGAGCTGCAGCCCGTCCGCATCCTGCAACACACTTGTCACATCACGGAAAATAATTCCCTCTTCGGGAAAATCCGGGATACTTACCACATATTCTTCCAGCTTCTTCTGTTTTTCCATTCCTGCGCCTCCGTCTCCGCTCCGACAGACCTCATTTTTATTTCCGTCGGCTCCCGTTTTTTGAAAACGAAACAGGACTCTTTCGTCAAAAAGAGTCCTTGTCACATAAGCCTGTTTATTTTCTTCCGCAGCACTTCTTATACTTCTTGCCGCTTCCGCAAGGACAGGGATCATTCGGATAGATCTTTGCTTCCTTTACGATGGTTGTGGAAGACTTCTGTTCCTTGTAAAGAGCCTTTCTCGTCTCCTCGTCAAAGATATCGTTCCACTCCTCCAGATTATACAGCCAGTCAGCCTCCGCCGCTACCATGTTCTTATAGAGCAGCGCCTTGTCGAACCCGAGATTTACCTCGGTATCCTCTTCCATCTCCTCGATCGGATTCTTCTCCAAAAGGCTGTCGTTGATACCGTCCAGAAATCCCGTCATGGTCAGCACGGGAACACCGTACTGATCCGCAAGCTCCCGCACGGTTCCCTTTACGACCTCGTCAGGGTTCTTCAAAAGCTGCGCATAGATCTCCTTCTCCGTCTGGAAATAAGCTCCCCATATTTTCTGAAGTTCTGCCTGTCCGACAGACTCATCATAAGCTACCTTCTTCCATTCATCCAGCAATGCCATAGAAATTACCACCTTTTTTCTTATTCGGATACCAATCCGGATGTAAACATCATGCACATAAGTATATACCGGATTGTTTTCAAAAACAATCTATTTTTTCTTTAATTTCCGCGATAGTTGCGCTTTACATATTCCTCAATGCGCTTATTATCCTCCGGCATCCGGCAGCCGACGATATACTCGCCGTCGTTGTCCGTAATACGGATGATGTATCCCTTTAACGGCGTATCCTCCAGCAGGGCAAAGCCCTTCACGCGGATCGTCGCAAGCATTCCCTTCGTGTGCTGAACCTCCCGCGCAAGCGTCTTAAATGCAAAGCCGCTCGCACTGATATTGAGCATCTCCGCCGGATATACGGCATCCGATCCCGCAAGGGAAATCTCTCCGGAAGCGTGTATCGGCATTCTCGGATACTTTCTGCGGTTCACGACATG
>CAZVWN010000049.1:0-1551 GCA_964631065.1 uncultured Acetatifactor sp. | reverse complement strand
ATCAGCGTGCCGACAACGGTTTCGATCGCGTTGACATTCGCTGTCGTCTCCGCATACTTACTTCTCATCACCTTTACGGTCTCATCCGCAAGCGTGATGTTCTCCGTCATTTTTTCCACGACGCCGCTCACCTGATCCATGTTCTCGACCATGTTCCGGTTGGAATCCTCCACCTCACGCATGGCATCGTCAACGACATGGATATTCTCCCCAAGCCGGATGGAGCCGTCCGTGATGGCGCTCACGCTCTCATTCGCCACCGTGACATTTCCCTGCGTCGTCGCGATCAGCTTCAGCGTCTTCGTGATGGACTCCGTCATTCTGTCGCTGGTCTGCTCGAGCTTCTGCAATGCCTCGCGGATACTGCCGGAGGAAACCTTCGTCCCCTCGCTCAGCTGTCTGATCTCCTCTGCAACGACCGCAAAGCCCTTTCCTGCCTCGCCCGCTCTCGCCGCCTCGATGGAGGCGTTCAGCGCGAGCAGATTCGTCTGGCTGGTGATTTTCTCAATTGTTCCCGTCTCATCCTTCACCATGCCGAACTCTGCACTGAATTCCTTCAGATTTGTCTCAATCTCCGCTGACAGCTCCGCCATCTCGTTCGTGGAATCCACGACCTCCGAAAGCTGCCCCGCGCTCTTCTTCGCATTCTCCACGGACTGCTCCATCAGCGTTACCATTTCCTGGATCAGCGAAGCAACGTTCTCAACCTGTTCATTGATCTTATCCGTCGCCTGTACGGAGGAACGCGTTCTGTCGTTGAGCACCTCGTTGTTGGAGATCAGAAGCTCCATGCTCTTTACGACGTCCTCCGCTCCCGCCTGGTTCTCCTCCGCAAGCTCCCGCACGACATTGACGCCGTCGACCACGGAATTGCTCGCCGTCTTTACCTTCTCGATGCTGTGGACGACCCTTTCCAGATTCGTATTTACCGCCGCAAGCATCGCGCCGTCGGACTGCGACATATGATTGATCGCAAGGACATATCCCGCATAAGACAGCACGAGACAGGCAAACTCAATCTCGTATGCCACGATATCCTCTGCTGCCAGACCGCCCGTCACCAGATCCTTGATCAGTCCTGCCGCCGCCACGATCAGATTCGCCACGCCGCACCGCAGCATCAGCATACGGTCCTTATAGAGGATCAGCATACAGGCAAGCGGAAATACATATACAAAGGTAATATGGTCAAATCCGGTAAACACAACAAACGCATAAAAAACAAAATACCCCACCGCTATGGAATGCTTACAGTAATCCGTAGCCCAGCCCTTCATCTTCAGCAGGGCAAACGTGCCGAACAGCGGCAGCCAGCAGATCAGAAGGAACGCTATCGTATATCCCGTCGTCCTCGATCCCTTGACACACTCGATCAGATATGCCACCGTCAGCACGGCGCCTATCAGCAGCCAGACACCGAATGCCTTTTTGTTTGCACCGGTCTTAAAATACTTCTCATCGTACTCCATGATCGTCCTCCTCTTCTGGAAAAGATAAGGTGATTATACCATAGTTCTAGCGAAATCACCAGAATTATTTAACGTTTTTTTA
>CAZVWN010000048.1:12856-14809 GCA_964631065.1 uncultured Acetatifactor sp. | reverse complement strand
AAAAACACAGGTTTCGCGTTTCCCTCAAATAGTGTATACTAAAAAAGGAATCCACGAAAATGAGGTGTCAGATGAAGCCAATGAGGAAAAAACTTCCGGTTCAGAAATATATCCGCTCTGCCGCAGCCCTGCTTTTGGGAGGGTGTCTTTTCTGCATGCAGTCTCTTCCCGTCCGCGCCGAGCAGAGTAAGGAAGAGCGTCTCGAGGAACAGCGCGCCATGCCGATTCAGTCCAACGAAACGCCGAACTGGCCGACGGGTCCTGTCGTCTCCGCCGAGGCGGCGATCCTCATGGAAGCGGACACGGGAACGATCCTTTATGCCAAAAATATCCATATGCAGGAGTACCCTGCCAGCACGACAAAGATCCTGACGACGCTGATCGCGACCGAGCAGTGCGCGCTCGACGAGGTTGTCACGTTTTCACATGATGCCGTCTTTGACAACCCGCCCGGGAGCAGCGGTATCGCCATGGATGTCGGACAGGCTCTGACGATGGAGCAGTGTCTGAACGCCATTCTGATCCGCTCCGCAAACGAGGTCTGCTTCGCCGTCGCGGAGCATATCACGGGAACGACCGACTGGAGCGTCTTTGCAGAGATCATGAACGAACGGGCAAGAGAGCTGGGCGCATTAAACTCCAACTTCGTCAACCCGAACGGTCTGCCGGACGAAAACCATTACACGACCGCCTATGACCTCGCGATGATCGGCAGGGCATTCTTTTCAAACGAGCTGCTCTGTAAGATCAGTCTCACAAGAAGGCTGGAAATTCCCGCCTCCGACACCCTTCCCGAGGCAAAGATTGAAAACAGCAGCATGCAGATCATTCCGGGCGGGACTTATGCTTATGAATATATCGTGGGCTGCAAGACCGGTTATACAAACGCTGCAAGAAACTGTCTCGTCTCCTGCGCCGAAAAGGACGGGATGCGCCTGATCTGTGTTGTCCTGCGGGACGAAGCGCCCTTACAGTACGAGGACACGATCTCCCTCTTCAACTACGGCTTCAGCAATTTTGAAAAGGTCAATGTCTCACAGTCCGAGACGAAATATAATATGGAGGATTCCTCCCTCTTTTACGGGGGAAGCGCTATTTTCGGCAGTTCAACACCGCTGCTGACGCTGAATAAGAACGATTCCGTCATCCTGCCGCGCACGGCTTCCTTTGACGACACGGTTTCCACGGTCTCCTACCGGACGGAGGATGAGGATGTCGCAGCGCTGATTACCTATACCTACCACGGTGTTGAAATCGGTACTGTCCGCGTCAACTTTACGGCAGACGAAAAGGGCGACGAATTTCACGCTCTCCCGGAGGACAGCGCGGAAGACCGGAAGGACGGCTCCGTGATCTTCGTCAATACCGTCCGGATCCTGATCCTCCTCGGCATCACTGCGGGCATCCTTCTCGTTATCCTGCTCATACGTCTCTTCTTACGCAATTACCAGTTTTCACCGAAGGAAAGAAGAAGACGCCGCCCCCGCCGGAGACGCAGAAGCTCCCGCAGACGCTCAGACAGATTCAGGGATTACGATTTCTAAACCGCAATCCCTGAATTTAATGCTTCTTCAGCTGCTTTTTCGCATAGCTATCTGTAACCTCCGCTTTCAACGTAATGTAAAATTATTTCCAGACCATCTTTCTCCATTTCTTCATCTGCATTATCCGTGTATTTGTACCCGCTAATTCTTTTAAGAAGAATTTCTTCCGCATCCTCCCGATTCAATAATTTGTCCAATGCTTCGGATTTTCCTCTCAAGTTATGCACTGCTAATAGCGTATCATCGCACAAAAACAGATCTACAAAGTTTTCATCCGTCAAAATTTCACAAATCAAACTATCGGCTATTCTCTCCTTAGCCTGCTGTTTCAAAAACACTACCTCACCTATCAGTGCAAAAGCCATTACTGTGCCACCAATTCCCAATATCCATTTTTTCATTGTTTTTC
>CAZVWN010000048.1:0-12756 GCA_964631065.1 uncultured Acetatifactor sp. | reverse complement strand
CGACGAATTTAACGCTTCTTCAGCTGCTTTTTCGCATGTACGCTCCGCTCTTTCAGCTTCTCCGCCTCTTCCTGTGTGATGAATTTCGCCGTTTTTACGATATAAACCCTTCCGCTCTCCGATTTTCTGACGCGGATCTTCGCCTTCAGAAACCCATGCTTCTCACAGTAGGCAAGACAGTAATAATGTCTTCCGTTCGGCGTAAACCACCGCAGCTTCTTTCGCAGATTCCTATGACACAGATAACACTTGCTCGAAACAACCTCCTTATCCTCAAAGGCGGCTGCCTTGGAGTCAAATTCCCTGGAAATATATTTCACATAATCCTCAAACCGGATATGCACTTCCCGATCCCTGTCAGCCGGCGGATGAAAAACATCAAAGGAAACCCGCTTCAGCAGCTCCGGATATTGTTTTCCGATCAGCCCGAATATCCTTGCCGTATAATAGGCATCGCTGAACGCACGGTGGAACGGGATATCCTTCTCCATCCCGAGCAGATCCACGGCTGTCTCCAGCGCACGTCTCGATTTCCCGTCCTCAAAAGCAAGACTGAACAGCTTCTGCACATCCAGAAACGCGATCGGTCCGTCTGACAGAGGTGTCATATCGTAAAATTCCATATTCCTTTGCAGCTCCGTCAGGTCAAGTCCGCCCCATGTACAAAAGAGGACGTCCTCGCCGCACCACGCAAGAAACTCCTGCATCACGCAGGGAAACGGCTTGCCCTTTTCCAGCTCCTGCATATGAAGATGAATCAGCTTTCCCGTGATCTGATGCATCTCATGGTAGACCTCAGGTCTGATCAGTCGGCTGAACTCCCCTACCATGACACCCGCGTCATTTACCTTGATCGCGCCGATCTCAATGATTTCAAAGGGAAGCCCTTCCACAGGCTCCTCATGTCCCCGATCTCCCTGATTCCACTCCAAATCCAATACGATATAGTTCATCCAGTATCTCCTCATGCCAGCAGTGTCCACCCTCGCGGATATCGTGAAAGGGATACTTCTCCGTTCCATACAGGCGATAGGCGCGCCTGACCGTCTCCAGCTGCTCCAGAACATTTTCCAGCCCTCGGAAGCCGTTTAAGTGATCCTCCCTGCAGGACTGTACCGCCAGCGGACGCGGTGCGATCAGTGCGGCAATATCTCCCATGTCAAAGTGTTCCCAGAGATGCGGCACATAATTACAGCTGCAGTTTCCGTTCAGCCGCAGCAGGGAATCCTTATAACCGTACAGATACCCGCTGATGACCGCACGCTTCACGCGCTCATCCAACGCTGCCGTCCAGAGCGTCTGCATGCCGCCGCCCGAAAACCCGACCATGCCGAGCGTCTCCGTATTCCATTCCCCGCGCTCATACACATAATCGATCAGCCGCCCGGCATCCCAGACCAGCATCCCTATGACAGTCTCTCCCAGCGCCTCCGCCATATGCGAAAGATGAAAACAGCTGCCCGTCAGAAACGCTTTTTCATCCTCCGGATTCCGCAGCGCTTCATCCCGCCGTTCGCCAAAGCCCCGACAGTCCGGACAGAGCGCGACAAATCCGCGCTTTGCGAGCTGCATCCCGTAGTCATAATGAAAAAGGTCTATCTTTTCTTTCACGGCAGGGATGTCGTAACGCCCCGCAACGCTGTATTTCCCGCCGCCCTGATGCCCGGGCGGACAGATGACACAGTCTCCCGACGCATCCGGCGGAATCAGAATGTACACGGGCATCCGTACAAGGGGTTCTGTCTGCAGCAGCACCTTTTCGCGGACGATCCCGTTTTCCAGTGTGACCCGCTCCAAAAGCTTAGGCTGCAGGGGACAGCTCTCCATGTAACGTCTGCCGGTCAGCTCCCGCAAAGTCTCCCGCGCCGTCTCCTGCCAGCTTCGCAGCTCCTCCAATGTGCTCCCACGGAACATATCCTGTCTGGCATACCGGTCAAATTTCGCAAGCATTCCGGGTAAGCTGCCGTAAAATTCCGGAATTTCAATCAGCCGCTCATTCATCAGAACGGATACCTGCTAAGAATCCATGTGCGGACCAGCGAAATCCAGGAAGTACATTCCTCCTGTACGCCGCCTCCGTCAGGATGCTGCGTCAGACGGTTTGCAAGGCTCAGCCCGTGTCCGCCCTCCGGATACATGTGAAATTCCGTCGAAACGCCCGCTTTTCGGAGTGCGCTGACAAACAGCAGCGAATTTTCGACGGGCACCGAACCGTCCGTAAAGGTATGCCAGAGAAAGACGGGCGGCGTATCCTTTGATACCCGCGTCTCGAGAGACAGCTTCCGCAGCATGCTTTCCGGATCCGCAAACCGCTCTAAGCTCCCCTCTTCTTCGCCGAGCAGACATTCAAACGAACCTCTGTGCGCATACTCGCCGCCCGTGATGACAGGATAACAGAGGATCATGCCGTCAGGGCGAAGCAGCTTCTGTTCTTCCTGCGAAATTCCAAGCGCATCCGCAAGAAACGGCTCTTTCCAGAGCACTCCGAGGCTTGCCGCGAGATGTCCGCCCGCCGAGCAGCCAAGCACCAGCAGGGCTTTGGGGTCGATATGCCATTCTTCCGCATGCTCCTTAAGCGTCTTCACCGCAAAGGCAAGCTCCGTCAGTGCGACGGGATACCGCGCAGGGGCGCAGGAATATTTCAGCACCGCCGCATGACACCCGAAAGCAAGAAACTGCAGCGCGAGCGGCTCCCACTCCCTCTCGGAGGTAAAGCCGTATCCGCCGCCCGGACAGATTAAAACCAACGGTCTGTTCTGAATAATGATTTCTCCGCTGTCATCCTGAAGATAGGTGATCAGCCTTGCATCCTCGCCGGATCCTTCCACCCGGATCGGAATTGTCTGATAGTTCATAGGTAACCCTCCCGTAACGCTTAGTATGCTCTTCCCCAGTATACCATCTTCTTCGCCGGTTTCCCGCAGCAGACACAGGTATCCGCGATCTGCTCCTGCTCAAACGGCATACAGCGGCTCGTCACACTCAGCTTTTCCTTGATCGCATCCTCACATGCCCGGTCGCCGCACCACATCGCCTTGACAAAGCCGGATTTTTCCGCGAAAAGCTTTTCAAACTCCGCCATGTCCGCAGCCGTGTAGGTATGCGCATCCCTGTGGGCACGCGCCCGCTCCAGCATCTCTTTCTGGATCGTTTCCATCAGCTCGCCGACCTTTGCCTCCAGCGCATCCAGCGAAACCTCGATTTTCTCTCTGGTATCCCGGCGGCAGATCACGCATTTTCCCGCCTCGATATCCTTAGGACCGATCTCCACACGGATCGGATAACCGCGCATCTCCGCCTCCGCAAATTTGTATCCGGGCGTCTTCTCGCTGTCGTCTACCTTTACACGGAAGTTCTGCTTTAACAGATCGCGGAGCGCATATGCCTTGTCGAGAACTCCCTCCTTTTTCTGCTGGATCGGGATGATGCAGACCTGAACGGGCGCAACTCTCGGAGGAAGAACAAGCCCTTCGTTATCCCCGTGTACCATGATCAGCGCGCCGATCGTTCTCGTCGTCATACCCCAGGAGGTCTGATAAACATGCTTTAAGGTATTGTCCTTATCCGCAAACTGGATGCCGAACGCTTTCGCAAAACCGTCTCCGAAATTATGGCTGGTTCCGGACTGTAATGCTTTTCCGTCGTGCATCAGCGCTTCTACCGTATAAGTCGCCTCCGCGCCCGCGAATTTTTCCTTTTCCGTCTTCTGTCCCTTGACAACCGGGATCGCCAGAACCTCCTCGAGGAAATCCGCGTAGACATTCAGCATCTGAATCGTCCTTGCCTCGGCTTCCTCAGCCGTCGCATGCGCCGTATGTCCCTCCTGCCACAAAAACTCTCTGGAACGCAGGAAGGGTCTTGTCTCCTTCTCCCAGCGCACAACGGAGCACCACTGGTTATATACCTTGGGAAGATCCCTGTAGGAATGGATATCGTTCTTATAAAAATCGCAGAACAGCGTCTCCGATGTCGGACGCACGCACATTCTTTCCTGTAAGGGCTGCAGTCCGCCGTGTGTCACCCATGCAACCTCCGGCGCAAAACCCTCCACATGATCCTTTTCCTTCTGGAGCAGGGATTCCGGAATAAACATCGGCAGATATACGTTTTCTACCCCTGTCGCCTTAAACCGTGCGTCAAGCTCCTTCTGAATCAGCTCCCAGATCGCATATCCGGCGGGCTTGATCACCATACAGCCCTTGACGGACGTATAATCGCAAAGCTCTGCCTTCCTCACGACATCCGTGTACCACTGCGCGAAATCCACATCCATGGATGTAATTTCCTGTACCATTTTTTCTGCCATACTTCTTTCCTCCTGCTTTTAGAATATACTCTCATAATGCTTCAGGATCAGGCAGACTTCCGACCCTGATGCGTGCCGCGAATCCCTTCGCCGCTCCATTTAAAAACAAACGCCGGGCTTTCCATCCCGACAGGGACCGAAAACTCGGCGGTACCACCCTAATTGATGCACAAAATCTGACATCCTGCTCTTTTACCGTTAACGCCGGAATACGTTGCGCTTACGCATCAGCAAAGCCTTTTTACGTCCGCTTTTTTACTTCACGCAAAACTCCGGGGCAGGTTCCGGATCCTTCCGCATAAGAGCCTCTCAGCCGCGTCTGCTTTCCGACGCCCCGCTCTCTCTCTGGGATGCCTCAAAATCCGTACTATTCCCCTTCACCGTCTCTTTATGTAATTGATTGTAGAGCAGAACCGCCGTCTTTGTCAAGCTTAAAAACACCGCTCACAAGATAGCCTACAATTCCAAACAGAATCCCCAGCACGACAGCGCAGAGAACATCCGTCGGATAATGTACATACAGATACAGTCTGGAAAACGCAACCGCTGCCGCGAGCACGACTGCGGGAATCCCGAATCGCTTATCATATAAAAGCAGCGCTGTTGCCGCCTCAAAAGAGGCAAGTGTATGTCCCGAGGGAAAGGAAAAATCCTTCGGCGCAGAAATCAGAAGGGAAATGACATTCCCGAAATGCTCCAGCTGATAATCATACGGTCTGGGTCTTGCGATCAGCGGCTTCAGCGTCACATTGCATACCAGCACGCCAAGAAGCAGGGCAATTCCCACGCCTAATCCGCCTCTTCTGTGCTTCGGCAGACACACCAGCGCCACAGCCACCAGTATCCAGAAAATACCCCCATCCCCGAATTTTGTAATCACAGGCATAACGGCATCCAAAAAAGCACATTTCATATTTGCCGCAATCCATTCCAGTATGGGAAGATCAAAATGCTCTGCCAGATAACTTAACAATTCTGTCATGATGTCGTCATCCTCGTCTTTCTTTTATGTAGTATCAGTCTCTGCCGTCATTCAAACAGCGGATACAATGTCATGGGCGTCAGCTCATAGTCCTCAGGCAGATGAACGCTGCCCGTCTCATCCGGTACAAACATCAATACGCGGGACGTCTTCCCGGATTCTTCCCGTGTTTCCTTCATCCAGCCCAAAAACTGTTTTCCCGCCGGCGCCTCCACAAGCGGTGTGGTCAGATGTCTTGCAGAAGTATCCACAAATTCATCCGCAAGCACCTCGCCTTCCCGGCAATAGACCAGACGTACCTGTTCCACCGGCTGTGTCATGTCCCTGTTTGTCATATTTACGGCAAGACAACCGCCGTCCGGCTGTCTTTCAAAGAGAAAGCTGACATCCAGCCCATATTCCTTTACCGTACCGTTGTTTCTCGTCACATGAAGGGAAAGCTGTACATTCGCGCCAAACAGCGTGTCCGAATAGCGGCAATAGCCGTCAGCCTTCTCATCCTCGAAGGAATAACTGACATAATTCTGCATCCAGCTCTCATTTTTACGGATGGTGCGGTAAATCTCCGTATCCGGGTCAAACAGCTTAGACAGCCCGCCCGCCGCGCCGATCATGTATTCACAATATCCCTCGGCAATCGCAAGCGCCGCCTGCCTGTCGCTCTCCGGCATCTCCTCCTTAAGAACCTCTTCCAGATAAATGCCCTGTGCCGCATCATAATGCACCGCCTGCTCTTCGCCCTGCGCATTATAAATCTGTACCAGCGGCTCAGCCAGCAGCCCTTCCACACATTGCAGCTCCTGACGTCTTCCGTGGATGCCCTCCGGCAGATATTCCTCCGCAACCGTTTCCATGCGGCGTACCGTATAGGCTTCTTCCAGCGCCACACCGTTGATATATACCGTATCCTCTGCATTTTTCAGCACATACACGGAAGCCGTCCGGTCCGTGAGCAGTACAATCTCTCCCAGTTCCCACAGGGTGATCCCCGCTTCCCCTTCCCTGCCTGTCAGCGTAAAAGAAAGCAGCTTTTCCTCCCCCATCCTGAGAATATACTTTTTATCGCCGGAAAGCCCGGCTGAGGTTTCCGTCAGGGTCAGCGCAGTATCTCCTACCTTCTCCGCCATATAAGCGGCATAGGTATCCCTGTTCTCAAACAGGGTATCCTCCGTCCGGGACAGATCATACACAGCCGCCCAGTCCGGAGATGCAAACAGTTCGTCAAATACCTCCTGACACTTTGCCGTCGGCTGGGACGCCTCATACCGTTCCAGCCAGCCGTACAGCCAACATGCCGCACACACCGTTCCGGCGAGAAACAGTCCGATACAGACAAAATAAATGGAATAAAAAATTTTACCTTTCCGCATACTTACTCCTCATTTTCCGGGCGCACCATAAAAAAGGTCGGCATTTTTCTCGGTTCCTGCTGCAGCAGGGAATAACTGTTCATCATCCGTACCTCTCCTGCCTCCCCGTATTTTCCGCAGGTATCCCGATACAGCATAATGGAGGAGGAGCCGCCGTCCAGATTACAGGCGTTTACGGCGCCGTTCTCCACAAGAATATCAATCAGATCAGCATACGTTGCGCCAAGGCTTCCCGCCTGCCGCCCGTCCACACACAGAAGAAGCACTGCGCCATCCTCGCGCTGTGCAATGCAGGTACGGGGATTGTAGCCGGAATTACTGTTGTACGCTTCCTCGTTGATCATACCGTTCATAATCAGTACCGGACCGAAGCAGCAGCCGTCCCGGATGCCAAGCTCTTCCGCCTGACTCTTTGTCATGGACTTTGCGACCACCAGCACATTTTCCTCATTAAAGCCCACAAATCCGTCATAGCTGGTGCCGTCATTCCAGACGCACTCTCCTCCGGCGAAAACCAGACCGCACGGCACGCTGCCCACCTCCGGGCTCGCCGTTCCGTTGTCAAAGAATGCGCCTGCATTGACTGCCGCCGCAGCGCCCTCTTTCTCTATCTGGCGGTTAATCCGCTCTCCCGGAACGGACTTGGAAAAATTCCGGTTGGCAACCGCCATATAGACACGGGAAGGCTCCCGGATCACCATCAGATGCGCCTGATACGTATCTCCCGAAATGTCCGTGATGCGGATGCCGTCCGGATCCTCGGTCCACTCGTCGTCCGCCGTCAGCACATTTTCCATGGAAATCGTGATAATGGAGGTATCCGTCACATCATCCGGAAGCTCCGCCGCCACGCCTGTCCGGATCTGCGCCACCAGCTCATCCCCCAGAAACAGACCGGGAACCCATTTGGTTGCGCTCGCCTCCGTCAGCGACATGGTCAGCACATCCCTTGCCGCGGGCGACGGTCCGCGGAATACCTCAAACAGAATGACGCATAAAAAAAGCACCAGCATACCCACTATCGTAAAAAGTACCAGAAGGAATCTTCTGCAGATCTTCCAGAACGTCTTCATCTTCCTCACACAATCCTCTCTGCCGTCCTTTAGACGACTATACCCGCTGCCCGCGCTTTCCGGTAAACACCCAGCGCTGCTGGACACAGTAGCTCACAATAAACAGCGCCGTCATCACCACCGCATAAACCACAGCGCGCAATCCGGTTCTCTCCTCCGTGATCTGAAACAGCACACAGACCCCGTGCGTGAAAAAAAGCTGTAAAAGGAGCATCGGCACTGCCAGCGCATAATAACGCAAAAGCGCAGTCCAAAGCGTTCCGCGGCTGTCAAACACCAGCTTTCTGTTCATAAAGAAATTACAAAGAGAAGACACTGCCCGCGCCGTCACGGTCGCTACAGCCGTGAGCCAAAAGCCGCTCATTCCGCCCAGCAGCAGAAAAGAAAGCAGCACAAAAATCCCCTCATCCAGCAGTGCGCTCACAAAGGAACAGACGGAATACCGGAAAAAATGGGTAAGCAGCAGCTTATAAATCCGCCATGAATCCGCAACCACCCTGAAATGGGAGCTTTGGTTTTCTTCTATATAAACGGTGCTGCATTTTCTCTCGGTAAAAGCAATGCCCTGCTCCTGAAAGGCAAGCAGCATATTGGTTTCGTATTCGTAGCGCTCTCCGGAAACCGTAAGCAGCAAAGGAAGCACAGAAACCGGAAGCGCACGCAGTCCGGTCTGGGTATCCGAAATCCGTATGCCGCAGAAAATCCGGAAAACTGCGGAAGTCATCCGGTTTCCGAAACGGCTCCGAAGCGGTACCTGCGGCAGACTAAAATCCCGGACGCCGAGTACCGCCTGTCCGCCGTCCTTCATCTGACGGACACATGCCGCCGTATCCTCCGGAAGATGCTGGTTATCCCCATCCACGGTAACGACACCCGTCCCTTTCGGATGATTCTCAAGATACCATGCAAAAGCCGTCTTTAAGGCGGCGCCTTTTCCTCTGTTCTGCGCATGGGTAAGCAGCACAACTTCCGTATGCGACGAAGCGGCCTCCGTGAAAAAATGCCGTCTTTCCTCCCTGCTGCCGTCGTCCACCAGAATAATCTCCGCAAAGCCCTCGCGCAGCAGACCGTCAATCACTTCCGCCAGCTTCTCGTCCGGATCCAGCGACGGAACTACCGCGGAAACTCCTGTCAAATCACTCATCTCTCCCCAGTCTGCCCGTCCGGCGCATCTGTCGGCGCAGGCAGCTCCTCTCCCGTATCAATCAAGGAAATCATACTGCTTTCCTGAAATATTGTCAACAAACACATAGCACCGTTTTCCCTTGACCCGGACACTCTTCTGCGATACCATAAATATATGATGCCATGGTCAAAAGGACTAAAACCACGGTATAAAAGCAGAGAGGAGAACAATATGGAATATATTTTAGATAACGGGCAGCTTACGGCTGTCATCAAAGGTTTTGGCGCAGAGCCAAAATCCCTGCGGGATAAGGCATCCGGTCAGGAATATCTCTGGGAAGCAGATCCGCAGTTCTGGGGAAAGACGGCTCCGGTCCTGTTTCCCTTTATCGGAAAGCTTGCGGGCGCGGGCTTCCGCCATCAGGACAGCTTCTATCAGATGGACAAACACGGCTTCGCCCGCGACATGGAATTTTCCGTGATCGCGAAAACAGAGGCTTCGATTACGCTTGCGATCAGCGATACCGAAACGACACGGCAGAAATTTCCTTTCCCGTTCCGTCTGGAGCTTACCTATACGCTGACGGAGCGCACACTGACTGCCGGATGGAAGGTCTTTAATACCGGGACGGAGACAATGTACTTTTCCTTCGGCGGACATCCCGCATTTGCCTGTCCTTTAAAGGGAAACGGCAGCGCCCGGACGGACAGAACGGCATGCTTTATCCGTCTCTACGGTCAGGACGGAAAGCCGCTTCCGGATACACGTCTTCGCTCCACCGATATCGGCGTGCCGGACGGACTTCTGACCGGGAGCAGTACCGAATTACAGCCGCAGGACGGCTTTCTTACGGTGACGGCGCATCTCTTCGATCAGGACGCACTCTGCCTCGAAAAACAGGACATCCATGCCGTCGGACTCTGCGACAGTGAAAAAAACGAGTATGTCAGACTGGAAGCCGACTGTCCCGTCTGGGGCATCTGGTCGGTACCGGACAGCAGGGCAGGATATATCTGCCTCGAGCCGTGGTGGGGCATCTGTGACAGCAGAGAGTATCAGGGAAGCATAGCGGACAGACCCTACACCAACAGCGTAAAGGCAGGGGAAAGCTGCGGCGACTCCTACCGTATCATCATCAGCCGTTAAAAGTACAGCCTTGCGGCATACAAAAATGCACACCCTGCTGCATTCCTTCCGGAAAAGAGCACGGGTGTGCATTTTATCTCTTACCATTACAATTTTCAAAAAACGCTAAACGCGGAGCTTCTTCAGCGCCTTTTCTTCAATCAGACATTTCTTCTGCTCCTTCAGCCGCAGAAGCCTGTTTTCATCCATCAGCTGCAATGCGGAAAACTCCAGCGCCTGAACGCATGCCCTGCCATAACGCCCGTATGCCGCATGCCCCCGCTTCAGATGCAGCAGATAAATACCGTCTTCCTCATAAAGCGAGCTTTCCACGCGCAGATTTCCCGGAAGACACCTTGCATAATTCATGACATTCCGCAGACTTGAAAACGCAAACAGCGCCTCTGCGGGCTGTTCGGTCTGCTCTTTCTCGGCCGTTTCGTCTTTTCCGCTCTCACTCTGAACGGCAGCCGTATTCTGCTCCGCTCCGCCCTGCTCCGTGATCGCGCGCGTCCGCTGCAAAATCCGCTTCATCTCCTTCAGACATTCCAGAAGCTGATTCCCGCTGCTTACCTCCGCATCCTTATCGGAGAAGGTCAGAACCATTCCCTGATCGGGAACGACCATGATCTGGACATCGAACGCAAACCTCGGAGGCTTATATCCCACCTCCTCGGACGCCTGTTCCATAATCTCCTGTACAAGCTCCTTGGCTTTCTCGCTTCGGGTCACGAAATCCCTGTAATCGATCTCGTATTCCTCCAGCTCCTCATTTGACAGAAAGCACTTTACCGTTCTGTCGTCAACACGTTCTATTCTCATTTCCCTGCCATGCCTTTCGATTACCCTGTTCCTCAAGAGTACCGTTTCCGCATCCGCTGCGCAGCCTTCTGCGCCCTTACATCCTGAAGAACTTCATTTCCTCATTCAGCCCTGCCGAAATATCCTTCAGCTTCGCCGCCTCGTTCGCAAGCATATTGATCGTTGCATTCAGCTCCTGCATGGAGGCTGTCGTCTCCTCAGCGGAAGCCGCATTCTCCTCGGAAATCGCAGACAGATTGGAGATTACGTCGATTACCCTTGTACGCGCGCTGTTGCAGGAATCCGCACAGACGCGGATCTTCTCCGTTCCATCTCTTGAGACATCAATTCCCGTGCTTACCTCGCCGAATTTCAGCTTTGTATCATTCAGCTTCTCCTGCTGCTCCTTCATCAGGCCATCCGCCTGTTTCATCTCGTCCATCGTCTTCTGAGATTCATTCATCAGGTTACTGATGATCTGCTGGATCTCCACCGCCGCATCATTCGACTGTACGGCAAGCTTCTGGATCTCTGTTGCAACAACCGCAAAGCCTCTTCCCGCCTCGCCCGCTCTCGCCGACTCAATGGAAGCATTCAGCGACAGGAGATTTGTCTGGGAAGCGATAGAGGTAATCAGCTCCGTTGCCACACTGATCTTCTTAATGGATTCATCCGTCAGACGGATCTGCTCGCCGATCGCGTCAATCGCCTCGGAGGTTCTGTCGTTGGAAACGCTCAGGATCTGCATGGTCTCCGTGGAGGCATCTCCCGCTCTTCCCATCGCTTCCGAGGTTTCCGTCAGATGATTTACATTGTCTACGATATCCTCGATCACGGTGCCCATCTCTGCGATCTGACCGGAAGCATTCTGAATCTCTTCCGCCTGTGATACCGCACCCTTTGATATCTCTTCCACGGCACGGCTGACATCATCCGTCGTATCGCTGCACTGCTTCGCCATCTCATCCAGACTGTTGCCCTCCGCATACAGACTGTCCGCCGAGCCCTGCAGCTTCCCTACGATTCCCGTCAGCTTCTCCAGCAGATTTTCAACGGCGCGCGCCATATCTCCGATCTCGTCCGATCTGCCGAGAATCCTCTCATTAACCTTTGTATTCAGATTACCGGTGGACATCTCAATCACTGCCTTCTCTGCCAGAACAATGCTCCGCGCCAGGCTTGTCGCGGAAATCAGGCTGAGAAGAACCGTCGCGATCAGCATGCCGAATGCCACCATGACAAAGTTGCGCACCTTCGCGCTGATATAAGTCTCAATGGAGGTCAGCGGCTGTCCCGCAAACGCCGCGCCGATCACCTGACCGCTTCCGTCCTTCAGCGGCACATAGCTCGCCACATAGGGTTTTCCGTTGATTGTGATATCCTGCGTCGTATAGACCTGACCCTTCTGCAGCGTCGTCCATACCTCATCCGAAATGTCCGTTCCGATAATGCGTTCCCCTGTTGAAATATCTCTCAGGGAGGTCAGCATTCTCGTCTTTCCGTAGCAGATCGTGACATCCGCATCCATGCCGTCCGTATAGACGTCGATATCCTCCATGTTTGCTGTAAGATTCTGCTCGCCCTTCCAGAGCTCCCCGTTTTCATCCAGACGGAACTCTCCCTCGATATTGCTGTAGGATGCGCCGACGGAATTTGCCAGAAGGCTCACCGCCTCGACCGCCTCATTCTTCAGACCGTCCGACAGGCTGAACCATGCATAGATCATCAGCGCCACCGAGATAATGACTGCCGGAAGCGCGATCATCAGGAGCAGTCTCTCCTTAATATTAAACTTAAACTTTCCGCTGCTCTCCATAATTCCCTCTCCTTTATTTTGTATTTTTAAGTCGGGTTATGTCTATTGTAGCACTTTCTGCCTGATCATGCAAGGGCAACAGCCGTTGCCGCTCCGGTTTCCGCGTCCTTTCTGCCTTTCCACGCGTCTTACATTTCTGTTACTTTTCTTCTCCCGC
>CAZVWN010000047.1:10364-15240 GCA_964631065.1 uncultured Acetatifactor sp. | reverse complement strand
GAACAACTTCGAGCAGAAATAGAAACTCAGAAAGCAATTTACTATCTCCAACAGGCGGAAAACAAGGAAAACAGTATGTTGGATACAAATGATTGAGTTTTTAAGAAAAGGTCAAATGAAAAAGTAAATTCCACCCGTCTGACAAGTATAATGGTAAAACATAGCCTTACCGACCGGTCCATAAGTTCCGTGCATGCTTGCGGGACAGCGTATTTTCCGGTAGAATGATGCCGTGCCGTGCGGAGACGCGGCATCAGCCGGGGCGAAAAGCCTGAATGTCTTATCAGACCGATTTCCCTGCTGTATGGCGGACGGAAACGGACCGGAAAGGAAGCGGGAAATCTATGAATATCTTATCACCATCCATTCTGTCTGCGGATTTTTGCAGACTGGAGGAACAGATAAAGGCTGTAGAGGAGGCGGGGGCGAAGTACCTTCATATTGACGTGATGGACGGGCTTTTTGTGCCGTCAATTTCTTATGGAATGCCTGTCATAAAATCAATCCGTAAATGTACGGAGCTGTTTTTCGACGTGCATCTGATGATCGACAGACCGGAGCGCTATATCAGTGCGTTTGCGGAGAGCGGGGCGGATCTGATCAATTTTCATATTGAGGCGACGGAGGATGTCCCGGGTACGATTCAAAAAATCCGCGCGCTTGGGAAAAAGGTCGGGATCACGGTGAAGCCGAAAACGTCTGCGGCAGCGCTGGAGCCGTATCTGGGACTGGTTGACATGATTCTTGTCATGACGGTAGAGCCGGGGTTCGGCGGACAGAAGCTGATCCCGGAATGTCTGGAGAAGGTAACGGAAATCCGGCACATGCTGGAGCGGAAGGGGTTACGGACGGATATCGAGGTGGACGGCGGCATCAACGCGGAGAATGTTTCCCTCGCGCTGGAGGCGGGAGCGAATGTCATTGTCGCGGGGTCTGCGGTGTTCCGAAATGATATCCGGGAAAATGTACGGGGATTGTTGGAGACTATGTGTAACTGTTCAGAGCCGGGTAAAATTTCATAAAACAGACATACTTTAAACACTGTTTTTGAAATTTTATTTGGCGGATACGCCACATCGACGAAATGCGAAGCATTTTGGAGGTTGGCTCGGAACAGTTATGGAATCATGCTTTTTGGCCGATACTCTTGAGAGAGGGCAGTTTCCGTACAGGATTCTGCGGATGAAGGGAGGCGGCAGTATGCAGCTTGGCGGGATTGATACAGGACACAGTGCGGGAACGCATCAGGTGACGGGATGTCTGCATGATCATACGGAGGATCGGAAACTCTTCGGGGGTCAGGCGGCTGCGGATGCCGCGTCTCAAGCGGCGCAGCTTCAGCGGCAGGAACAGCAGCAGACAGCGCAGTTTTCCCTTTCTTCGTGGATGGAAAAAACGCTGGGGAAAGGGCGCGGTATTCTGCGCGGTATCTGGGGAACTGCCGGAGAAGCGGGCGCTTCGGAGGAAAACGGCAGCGCTGACCTTGCAAGACCTTCCCTGACGCGGGAGGATAACGCTCTTCCTGCCGCAGAGGCTGCGGGCAGCTTAAGCAGGAGTGCGGCAGAGCATCAGGCACAGCTCAATCCCTATTTCCAGCCGGTTGAACAGACGACGGTTACGCATGTGACGCCCGTACAGAAGCTGCGGACGAAGATCAGAGAGGCGGCGAGTCAGCTCGCGGATCATCTTCCCGGAAGATTTTTCAACTCACACGGAAAAAATTCTCTCCAGACGAAGCAGGAGCAGACGAAGGAAGATCTCCGCAGACGCAGCCGGTATAAAAAGGATGAGACGGAGATAGACTGTATTCTGACGGATGAGAGCTATCTGATGGATTCCTACGACAGAAAGGGCGAATATACGCAGCTTACGACAAAGAAGTAGAAGAAGAACGTCCGGACGGCGCTTGACAAGTCGCCTGAAACTGTGATAGGCTGTAACTGTTTGGAGCCATGCGGGACTGCGGTTCTGCGGATGAGGCTCTGAATCGTTACGATAGTTTTTAAAGAGATAAAAGCAGTGAGGAAGAGAGTACATTTGCGGAGTGCTTTACAGAGAACGCTTCAGCGGGAGACCGCACAGGCTGAGAGAAGCGGGGCTTAGGCATTTGGAAGATGGCTTCTGAGCAGCGCACCGAACCGTAACCGGTAAGGCTGCGACAGGTTCCGCCTGTTATAGCGGATAGGGTTACTGACCTGATGAGATCCGTTCCGCGAGGGGCGGGTGAAGAGAAGTGGTAACACGGGCATATGGCTCGTCTTCTTGTACGCACGGCGTGCAGAGGGCGGGCTTTTTTAATTCCCATTTTGCAATTTTTTAAGAACGTCACATGGGAGTCCCCGGGAAGAGCCGTGTGTCTGTTGCAGACTGTAAAATTCTTCCCGGGAATTGTGTTCCTTCGCCATAAGAGCCGTAGGTCTGATTGCAAACACGCTTGCGCTTGGGATTTCGCGTAACGGTACATAAGCTCCTACAGTACAGGAGCTAAGTACCGACGCTCAATACAGTTTGCAACAGACCCACAGCTCTTGCCGGGAACACAATTTTTCAAGGACGTCACTTTGGGAAACTCGGGTTTCGCACATTGCCTAAATAAAAATAGAAAGAGAGGAAATAAAATGCAGGACAAAAAACCGTATTATCTGACGACGGCGATCGCCTATACTTCAGGAAAGCCGCACATCGGAAACAATTATGAGATCGTGCTGGCGGACAGCATCGCGCGTTTCAAGAGAAAAGAGGGCTATGACGTATACTTCCAGACCGGAACGGACGAGCACGGTCAGAAGATCGAGCTGAAGGCGGCGGAAGCGGGGATTACGCCGAAGGAATTTGTAGACAATGTCGCGGGAACCATCCGCGGACTCTGCGATCTGCTGAATATTTCTTATGACAAATTTATCCGGACGACGGATCCGGAGCATGAGAGACAGGTGCAGAAGATCTTTAAGCGTCTTTATGAGCAGGGGGATATCTATAAGGGCGCTTACGAGGGCATGTACTGTATGCCCTGCGAATCCTTCTGGACGGAGAGCCAGCTGGTAGACGGAAAGTGCCCGGACTGCGGGCGCGAGGTAAAGCCGGCGAAGGAGGAGGCATACTTCTTCCGCATGAGTAAATATGCGGATAAGCTGATAAAGCATATCAATGAGCATCCGGAGTTTATTCAGCCGGTTGCCAGAAAAAATGAGATGATGAATAATTTCCTGCTGCCCGGGTTACAGGATCTCTGTGTTTCCCGAAGCTCTTTTAAGTGGGGCATTCCGGTGGATTTTGATGACAGACATGTCGTTTATGTCTGGCTGGATGCACTGACGAACTATATCACGGGAATCGGTTATGATGCCGAAGGCGGCAGCTCTGAACAGTATAAAAAGTACTGGCCTGCCGACCTTCACCTGATCGGGAAGGACATTATCCGCTTCCATACGATTTACTGGCCGATCTTTCTGATGGCGCTCGGCGAGCCGCTGCCGAAGCAGATTTTCGGACATCCCTGGCTTCTGATGAACAACGATAAGATGAGTAAGTCGAGAGGAAACGTCATCTATGTGGACGATCTTGTGGAATTTTTCGGCGTGGACGCGGTCCGCTACTATATGTTGCATGAGATGCCGTATGAGAACGACGGCAACGCGACATGGGCGCTGATCGCGGAGCGTACAAATTCCGATCTTGCGAATACGCTGGGGAATCTGGTAAACCGTACCATCTCCATGAGCAATAAGTATTTCGGCGGCGTTGTTGCCGACAGGGCGGCTGCGGAAGCGGTGGATGCGGACTTAAAGGCGGTTGTGACGGGAGCTTATGCGAAGGTTGCGGAAAAGATGGAGACGCTGCGCGTTGCGGATGCCCTGACGGAGATTTTCGCTATCTTTAAGCGCTGCAACAAGTATATTGATGAGACGGAGCCCTGGACGCTTGCAAAGGACGAGGCGAAGAAGGACCGGCTTTCGACGGTGCTTTACAATCTGGTTGAGGGAATCGTAGTCGGCGCTTCCCTGCTGCAGCCTTTTATGCCGGAAACGGCGGAAAAAATAGCGGCGCAGTTAAATACGTCCCTGCGGGGATTTGAGGAGCTGGAGCAGTTCGGACTTTATCCGAACGGAAATAAGGTGACGGAGCAGCCGGAAATTCTCTTTGCGCGGATCGACATGAAGGAAGTTGAGAAAAAAGAGGAAGAGATGCGTCTGAAAATGCTTGCCGCAGCGGGAAAGCAGGAAGAGGAGAAGGACGATACGCCTGTCATTGACATCGAGGCAAAGCCGGAAATTACCTATGATGATTTCGCAAAGCTTCAGTTTCAGGTAGGCGAGATCATTGCCTGTGAGGCGGTGCCGAAATCGAAGAAGCTGCTTTGCAGTCAGGTAAAGATCGGCAGTCAGGTAAAGCAGATCGTCTCCGGGATCAAGGCGCATTATACGCCGGAGGAGATGGTCGGAAAGAAGGTCATGGTGCTTGTGAACCTAAAGCCGGCGACGCTTGCCGGTGTGGTGTCTGAAGGGATGCTGCTCTGCGCGGAGGATGCGGACGGAAACCTTGCGCTGATGAAGCCGGAGAAGGAGATGCCCGCCGGCGCGGAGATCTGCTGACGGAAGTTTTTCCGGAAGTCTTTTTGTACGCGGGAGAAGATTGACTTTTACACAAAATTTCGTATAATAGGAAACATGTCCTAAGAATTTGAAAAAGGTGTCATGTGCTTTGTGGACAGGGCGCCTTTTTTGCGGGAATTTTAAAAGAGAAGCTATAAGGGAGGAAGCAGGATGTTTTGCGGAAATTGCGGAAATAAGCTGGAACCGGGGGCGAAGTTCTGTGGAAATTGCGGCACGCCCGTTCCGGCAGAAGCTGTTGCGGTACAGCCGGAAGCGGTAAAGGC
>CAZVWN010000047.1:7969-10264 GCA_964631065.1 uncultured Acetatifactor sp. | reverse complement strand
TTCTTGCCGGAGGCGGCGCGGGCGCCGGCATTTACTTTACGAGCGACGGCTATCAGCTGGGAAAGAATGAAAAGCTTGCGGCAGCGTGTGTTCAGGAAGAGGATTATGAGGGCGCAATCGGGTATTATGAGGAGATGCTGAAGCTGGATGCGGCGCTCCCGGAGGTTTATGTCTCTGCGGCGGAGGCTTATCTTGCGCTGGAGGAGTACGAGGATGCGCTGAAGCTTTTGGAAAAGGGCGTAAAAAAATGTAAGGGTAGCGGTGCGGATGTCCTGACGGAGGAGCAGGAGAAGGTTTATCTTCTGATGATGGATCAGGCGGTGGCTTCCGGGGATTACAGCCGCGCGTACACGCTTGCGGACGAGGGCTTTTCCGTGACAGGAGAACAGAGCCTTTCCGCGAAGAAAACAGAGGTTTACCGGGCGGAGAGCAATGCGTATCTTGCAGCCGGAGATTATGCGACGGCAAAGAGCGTCCTTTTTGCGGGAGCGGATGCGACGGGGAGTGAGGAGCTGCGCGCAATGCTTTCGACCGTCTATGAGACAGAGGCGGAAAACAGTCTGGCTTCCGGAGACTTTGACACGGCGGAAGCCGTAATCCGGGAAGGGATTTCTTCCACGGGCGATGCAGAAGGAAGACTGCTTGCGCAGCTTTCCGGAGTATACCGTCAGAAATCGGATGCGTTTCTTGCGGCGGGAGACTGCTTACAGGCGCTTCAGCTTCTTGCAGACGGCGCGGCAGAGACGGGAGACAGCGCTCTGACGGAGCGTGCGGACTATGTGAAGGCGAATATTGTAAGTCTTCCGGCGCTGGTGGTGGAATACGGAAGCATCATGGGCTACGACTATGATGCGGCAGGAAATATGAGCCGCAAGAATTATTATGACACTGATGCTGAACTGCAATCTTATGTTATTTACGAATATGATGCGGCGGGGCGTAGTGTTCAGGAAACAAATTATGATAAATACGGCAATTGGACGTCGTGCAATACCTATGAGTATGACGAGGCGGGAAACAGGACGCTGGAAAGCTACACCTCTGATTATGGAACAGCCTATGCCTGTATCTGCGAGTACGATGCGGCAGGAAATCAGGTGAGACGCACAGTCACGGATGCGAGCGGCAATCTTTCCTCAGACAGCTTTTTTGAGTATGATGCGGCGGGGAATGTGGTTCGTGAAGCATATTACGACGGAGACGGAAATATGGGGTGGTGCAGTGCCTATGAATATGACGCCGCGGGAAACCTGACGATGGAGGCGGGGTATGACGAGGACGGTTTCGTGACGTACAGCAATGTCTATGAATATGACGCGGCAGGAAATCAGACGAAGGAGACGGCATATGATGAGGATGGCGCTGTCAGCTGGGTTGAGAGCTGTGAGTACGATGCGGCAGGGAATATGACCGGAAGGGTTTATGCGTATAACGGCGACGGATACGCTTTACATAATACCTATACCTTTGAATATGATGCGGCGGGAAATCAGACAAGGGAGACATTACATAATATAGATGGTCTGCTGCAGCATGAGTATGTCTATGCGTATGACGGAAACGGCAACCTGACACAGGAAACGCATTATGACGGAGACGGCACTGTTGTTTTGTCTGAGAGTCATGCGTATGATGAGGCGGGGAGAACGACCGACTGGAGCGAGTATTACGTCGGAGACGGATATGTTACTTACGGTACCGGAGTGTATATTTATGATGAGGCCGGCAGGATGCTCAGCCTTACTTCCGATTACGAGAATCAGTATTATGACGGGAATGTTGCCGTCAGCAGGGAAGCGGCTTATACCTATGACGAAGAGGGCTTTTTAAGCGGGATTGTCTATCATTGGGAGGAGGATTCTGACTGGGGGCAGACGGCGGATGAAGGCTGGTGGGAGTTTTCGTATGATAAGGAACGCCATGTAATCACAAGAAGTACTTCTGCCGGAGAGCAGTTTGTCTGGGGATATTGTACGGATGCTTCCGCGCTGCAGACAGACGCATGGGAGTATACTTACGGGGAATATCCGGTATGCAATGTCTATGCATCCGATGCGTTTGGGAATGAAGTCTGTCCGGCGTGGTTTGGCGGCATGGATGAGGAGAGCGTGGTTCTGGAATATACATACCGTTATACGGGCGAGTGACAGAAACGATAAAGGTGTTCTAAAAATACGTTTCAAACATACATGTAAAGAAGAATGAGGAGGACATACGATGAAATGTGAGCAGTGCGGCGCAAATGTGCCGGAGGGAACCCGTTTTTGTACAAACTGCGGCGCGAAGATGCCGGAG
>CAZVWN010000047.1:0-7869 GCA_964631065.1 uncultured Acetatifactor sp. | reverse complement strand
CTCCCGTAAACTTTGCGGAAGCGCCGAAGCCGGAGAAGAAAAAGGGCGGAAAGAAGCTCCTGCTGATCGGCGCGGCGGCAGTCGTTGTCGTATTGCTTGTCGCTCTGAATTTTTCGGCTTTGAGAAATTTTGCAAAGAGAACCTTCTCTTCCCCGGAAAAATATTATCAGTGGGCGGAGGAGAATACCGCGCAGGAGCTTGCTTCCTCGGCGGCATCGGTTTATGCGAATTATCTGCTTGACAGTCTGCAGATCTATGATACCGGCGCGGCGGGCAGCTTTTCCGTTGAGCTTGGCGATGCGGGAAAGGATATGTTAAGCCTTGCCGGACTGACGGGAGTGGATCTGTCCTGGCTTGAAAAGGCGTGCGTCTCCTACGGAACGTATATCAAGGACAATATGGCGCAGATGCAGGTTGGCATCGGGCTGGAGAAGGAGCTTCTGACGCTGGATGTGATCGCGGATATGGAGGAATATACGGTCTGGTTTGCTATCCCTGAGATTTCCGACAGCTATATCGGCGTTGAGCTTGGCGGGCTGTACGGGATGGAGTATCTGACGGATGCCATGTCCTTTTCCGGTGAGGATGTAACGGCGCTGTTAAAGAAAATCCTGAAGAGTCTGCCCGAGGAAAAGACGGCGAAGGAGCTTTTGACAAAATATGTAAAGCTCGCGCTTTCCTGTCTGGATGATGTGGAAATGAAGAAGGGAAAGACGCTGCGCGCCGAGGGCGTAACGCAGAACTGTACGGCGCTCGAGGTTGAGATTGACGGAAGAACGCTACAGGATATTCTCGAGACGGTTACGGAGGAGCTTGCCGAGGATAAGCAGGTTAAGAAGCTGATCGTTGAGCTTGGCGATACGGTTCTGGAGCAGGATATTCCTGAGTTGGGGGAATATGATTTTGACGGCGAGGAGCTTTATGAGCTGTTTCAGGAGCTTTGCGAGGAGCTGAACGAAGAGGCGCAGGATCTTGCGTATGCGGATGACGGGCTTCTGATGACGGTTTATGTGGACGGCAAGGGCGTGATCCGCGGAAGAAAGTTTGAATATGAGGGCGCTTCCCTCGAGCTTGCATTCCCGCACAGCGGCAGTGATTTCGGATTTAAGGCAGAGGTTTCCGACGGCGGCAGTCAGAAGGTTGCACTTACGGGAAGCGGTAAGGATAAGGGCGGAAAGCTTACCGGTGAGTTCGCGGCAGAGTACAACGGACTTTCGCTGGTAGAGTGTGCGGTAAAGGATTTCGATACGGATGCGCTGAAGAAGGCGGAGCTGAGCGGTGAATTTACCTTTAAGGCGGGTTCTGCAGTCGGGCGTATGACGGAGCTTGCTTCCGCTGCTGCGATGATCAGCGATATGGAGCTGACGCTCGATACCAAGCTGAGCGCGAAGGGCGTAAAGCTCGGGCTGGAGCTTGCCGAGGATAAGGATATGTGGGGGAAGATTTCCGTTTCCGCAGAGAAGAAGGCAGGAAAGAAGATCTCCGCTCCCGCAGAGAAGAAGACGGTTCTTATTGAGAGCGTGGAGGATTTTGAGGATTATTGGGATACCGTTGACTTTAAGAGTCTGCTGAAGACATTGGATAAGCAGGGCGTGCCGTCCGAGTATGTCGATCTGATCGAGGACATCGCGGATCTGGATTTTGAGGATCTGCTGACGGGAAATTTCTACGGCATTTTTGCACCGTATTCCGGATATAACGCGTATGACGCATGGGAAAATGATTGGGCTGTAGAATCGTCGGAAAGCCGGGAATGGTAAAGGTACGAGGGAAAGGTATCGTCCGGTGACGGCTTTGTCTGCTGTCAGACAGGAAGGCATATGATTGAGATTCGGGAAATTCAGAAGAGCTACAGAAAAAAATGTGTGTTAAGGAACGTCTCGCTTCAGGTGGAGAAGGGAAGCTGTATCGGGATCCTCGGCGGAAACGGCTGTGGAAAATCGACGCTGCTCTCCATCCTGGCGGGCGTTTTGCCGGCAGACAGCGGTTCCTTCCTCCGGGAGGGAACCGATTTGCTTTGCGATAAAAAAACGAGACAGCGTGTGCTGGGATATGTGCCGCAGGGGAATCCGCTGATGGAGGAGCTGACGGCATGGGATAATCTCAGGCTTTGGTACGGAAAAAGAGAGCTTGAGCGGGAGCTTTCCGACGGCGTGTTAAAAATGCTCGGGATCGACGGGTTTATCAGAGTGCCGGTAAAAAAGATGTCCGGCGGCATGAAAAAACGGCTTTCGATCGGCTGCGCCGTTTCCGGGCATCCGGAGCTTCTGCTGCTGGACGAGCCGTCGGCGGCGCTGGATCTTGCCTGTAAGGAAAAGATCGGAGCGTATCTGAAAAGCTTTCAGAGTGAGGGCGGGAGTATCCTTCTGGCGACGCATGACGTACAGGAGCTTGCGCTGTGCGACTGCTGGTACATTTTACGGGACGGCGTGCTGACGGCGTATCATTTTGACGGGGATGTTCACCGTCTTGCGGAAGAATTGCAGGGAGTTACATGATCAGTTTTAGAAGGTATCTGGCGGCACAATTAAAGAGAATGGGCAGACTGTTTCCGTTTATCGCGGGAATGACGCTGTTGTCTGCGTTGGCGGTCTTGGTGCTGGCAGCGGTATTGCAGCGCACGCAGGAGTCCGATGACAGCAGGAAGTCTGTGCAGATCGCGCTGACCGGGGAGACGGACAACGTTTATCTTCAGCTTGGGATGAAGGTTCTCCGGAAACAGATTGCAGGGCAATATAAAGTCGAGTTGGAAATTCTTTCTGAAGACGAGGCAAAGGCAAAGCTGCGGGCAGGAGAGATTTCCGGATACGTTGTGATCCCGGAAGGGTTTGTGGAACGGATCAACAGGGGAGAAGAGGTGGAATTTCTTTATGCGGCGGGAAACGATGCCTCGGCGCTCGGCGGGATTCTGGTGGACGCGCTGGTCGGCAGGGTGGAGGAGCTTGCGGATGAGATGCAGAGGGCGGTCAGCGGTATCTGGACGCTGGCGGCGGAATATCCGACCGGGAAGGATCCTGATGCGCTGACGGATCAGCTGTTTACGGAGCTGATGGACCGGATCTTAAGCAGAACGGATTTTGGGGAGGAGACAATCTGCGGCTGGGGAGAACAGCTTTCCCTGACCGGATATTTTACGACGGGACTGACGCTGCTTTTTTGGCTGCTCTGGGGGATCATCGGCAGTCCGATGCTTGTGCGGCGCGATATGGCAATGCCGAAGCTTTTGAAGGCGGAGGGGCTGGGCGCTGTCCGTCAGGTTCTGGCGGAGTATCTCGCGTATCTGTCGCTGATGAGCGGAAATTTCATTCTGCTCTTTCTGCCGCTTGGAAGACTGTCGGATGCGGCGGGGATCAGCGTTCCGGAGTGGGAGGGTGCGTCTGCGGCTTCACTTGTCTTCCTGCTTAGACTCCTGCCTGTCGTTCTCCTGTTTGCGGCGATGCAGTTTCTGCTTTATGAGGTGATCTCGGACATGGTGAGCGGCATCCTGCTTCAGTTCCTTGCGGGGATCTGTCTTGGCTTTTTGTCCGGCTGTCTGTATCCGCTTTCCTTCCTGCCGGAGACGGTCGGCAGAATTTCTCTGTTTCTGCCGACGGGCGCTGCCATGCGGTATGCGGCGGCGTGTATGCGGGGAAGCTTTTCATGGAGCGCGTCGGGAGAAATGTGCGCTTTCCTTCTGCTGTTTTTCGGACTGGCGGTAGGGGTCAGGGAAAGGAGGCTCAGAGCATGAACCGGTTGAAAAAAACGGCGCTGCTTTTTGGTATGCTCTGTAAGCGTTTCCTGAAAAATAGGGCATTCCTGCTGATCCTGTTATGTATTCCGCTCTTTATGATACTTTTAAAGGGGATATCCGGTCAGGCGGACGGCATGATAAAGATCGTGCTCTGCGCGGAGGAAAATGATACGGAAACACTGCAATGGCTGGAGGAACACTTTGAGACGGACGGCGTGATCGGATACGAGACGATAACTGATGAGGCATACGCGCGGCGGCTGGTTGCGGACGGAAAGGCGGATGACGCATGGATCTTCCGGAAGGACTTCCGGGAAAAAACGGCGCAGATCGCGCGCAGGGAAGAACACGCCGGGGCGCCCGTGGAGTTTTTTGCAAGGGAAGATACGACGGTCCTTTTGCTCGCGCGGGTGCAGATGTTCGCGACGCTCTTTCCCGATATTTCTTATGCGCTCTACCGGGAGACCGTCCTCGGAGAAATGGGGCTTACCACGCTTACGGAGGAGGAGCTTCGGGCGTGCTATGAAAACGGGGCTGAGAGCGGTGTCCTGATCCGCCGCGTCTATGAGGAGACGGCGGAAAAGGAGAAAAATTATGTGACGGCGCCGTTTCGGGGACTGCTCGCCCTGCTGATCCTTCTTGCGGGGCTTGCGGCGGATATGTTCTTTTTACAGGATCTGGGAAACGGCGTGCTCGACGGTACGCCGCTTGGACAGCGGCAGGGGAGACTGTATCTGTATCAGCTTGCCGCAATGCTTCCCGTTGCCGTCGCGGTGACGGCGGCGCTGCTTCTGACGGGGGAAATGCAGCTGACGCTTACGGAGACCGTCGGGCTGTTTTTATATCTTGCGGACAATCTGGTATTCTGCAGCCTTGTCGGGCGGCTGTGCGGAAATCTGCGAAGACTCGGTGCGGTGATTCCCGTGCTGATGATCGCGCTGGCGGTGCTCTGTCCGGTATTTGTTATGGTGAGAAGGCTGCGGCTTTTACAGTATCTTCTTTCTCCGTGGTATTATCTGACGCTGGTACAGGGCGGGGAGACGGGAAGATATCTCGGGCTGATGGCGGTTTATGCGGCGGCGGGATTTCTGCTGAACGGACTGCTTTCTAAAAAAAGCATAAAAAGGCTTAATTTTTTATCCTGAATGCGTTATACTTGTGCTGTGGTGCAAAAGAGATATTGTGGAAGGATCAGTATCCGAAGAAACGACATGGAGGTGCTAAAGGTGTTAAAGGAAGAATTTTATTACGACTCCAGAGACGGAAAGAGTAAGCTGCATGCCGTCAGATATACGCCGGAGGATGCGGAAAGTATCCGTTGTGTAGTGCAGATCGTACACGGGATGGCGGAGTATTTTGAGCGATATGAGGAATTTGCGGAATATCTTACCGAACGGGGCTGCGTTGTCACGGGTGAGGATCACATGGGGCACGGAAAGTCCGTCGGAGAAAAGGGAAGGTACGGCTATTTCTGCGAACAGGATCCGGCAACGGTTCTGGTGCGGGATGTCCACCGGCTGAAAAAGGCGACACAGGCGCTGTATCCGGATGTACCGTATGTCATTATGGGACACAGCATGGGTTCCTTTATTGTCCGCAATTATATGTTCCGGTACGGAACGGGCGTCAGCGCGGCGATCATCATGGGAACGGGAATGCAGCCGCAGACCCTGTTAAATCTGTCCAGGATCCTTGCCGGAATACAGAAGCTGTTTTGCGGTCCGGAATATGTCAGCAGAATGCTCGACAGGCTTGCGTTCGGGAAATATAACGGCAGGATTGAAAATCCCGCGACGGATTCCGACTGGCTCAGCAGGGACGCGGAGCGGGTTGCCGCATACAGAAAGGATCCGATGTGCGGCTTTGTGTTTACGGTCAACGGTTTTCAGACGCTGACAGAGCTGGTTTCAAGGCTGAACAGAAGCGAAAATATCGACAGGGTGCCGAAGGCGCTTCCCGTCTTAATGATCTCCGGAACGGGAGATCCCGTGGGAGATTACGGCGCGGGTGTCCGGAAAGCGTATGACAGTCTTGTCGGTGCGGGTGTCCGGAACGTCCGTCTGAAGCTGTATGAGGATGCGAGACATGAACTGCTGAACGAGACGAACAGAAGTGAGGTCATGCATGATATCGCGGACTGGCTGGAGCAGGAGGTATTGTCTGCCAAAGAAGAAGGAAAGCGGAAGTGATGGAAGAAAAGGAAGGGAAGCTTCTGCGGATAAGGTGGGCGCGGGAAGAGGAATGGTCGCCGGCAATGCAGATGATCTGGCGGACATTTCTGAAATATGACGGCGTGGATTATACCGCGGAGGGGATAAGAAATTTTTTTGATTTTATCACGGATGATGATCTCTATGTGGCATTTTTAAAGGGCAGCTACCGCCTGATGGTGGCGGTTATGGGGCAGGAGGTAATCGGCGCCGGCTCCCTTAGGGGGAGGAATCAGCTTTCCCTGCTGTTCGTGGACGGGCGGTATCACCGTCAGGGCATCGGCAGGGCGATCCTCGATGGCCTGTGCGCCTATCTTGCGGGCGAAGCGGGGGAGCGCAGCATGCTCGTAAAGGCAGCGCCGTATGCAGTCGGGTTTTATGAAAGGACGGGGTTTCTGACCGTGAAGCCGGAGGCGGAATACTCCGGGATCCGGGTTACGGAAATGATAAAAACATTTTGAGACAAAGGAGAATCTGATGAAACTTTTTAATCTGGACAGTCCGCTGATGCAGGCGCTGGGGAAGATGGCGGATCTGATGTGGCTGAATGTGCTGACTCTGATCTTCTGTCTGCCGGTGGTCACTGCGGGAGCATCGCTCACGGCGATGAACTACATGGCGTTAAAGATTGCGCGAAATGAGGAATGCTATATCACGCGCGGCTTTTTTAAGTCTTTTAAGGAAAATTTCCGTCAGGCGACGCTGATCTGGCTGATCCTGCTGGCGGGAATCGCGGTCGTAATCGGCGATTTTTATATCATGCGCGGCTCGGACACGGAATTTGGGAAAATACTCTGGGGCGTGATCGCGGCGGCGGGGATCATGCTGGTGTTTACGCTGATGTTTGTGTTTCCCGTGCTGGCAAAATTTGAGAATACCGTTTTTAGGACGATCAAGAATGCTTTTCTGATGAGCCTGATGCAGTTTCCCAAGACGATTCTCATGGTGATCATGTATGCGGTTCCGGCGGTTTTATTCTTTACGGTCGTACAGATCATGCCGATCTGCATGATGTTCGGATTTTCCGTTCCGGCATGGGCGTCCGCGAAGCTCTACAGCAAATTTTTCAAGAAGCTGGAGGATCAGATTCTGGCGGAAAACGGCGGAGCGGGAGACGAAGCGGCGCAGACGGGGGAAGATGAGAGAATCTTCCGCGACGAACTGGATCCGACGCTGGCGGATAAGGATGTGTCGAAATAGACGGACATCCTGTTGGCAATTCTGCCTAATAACGAACAATGCAATTTGGGTAAAATGACGGGGATTGTTAAAAAAACATAAGTTTATAAGCAATTCATACAATCTGCCGGAAAATCTTTGTGAAATAATGGTATGGCGTCGGGGAACGTTTTTCGTTATACTGTTTGTATGTCAGACGGCGGTATGCCGTATTATGAGAGACGAGTTTTCTATTATGAAAGGAGTTAATTATGGCAAGTTTATCTTTGACAAATGTTTGCAAGGTATATCCGAACGGATTTGAAGCTGTTAAAAACTTTAACCTTCAGATCGCAGATCAGGAGTTTATCATCTTTGTAGGTCCTTCCGGATGTGGTAAGTCCACAACCCTTCGTATGATCGCAGGTCTGGAGGATATTTCTTCCGGTGAGCTGAAGATCGGCGACAGAGTCGTAAATGATGTAGAGCCGAAGGATCGTGATATCGCGATGGTATTCCAGAACTACGCTCTGTATCCTCATATGTCCGTATATGACAACATGGCATTCGGACTGAAGCTGAGAAAGGTTCCGAAGGATCAGATCGACAAGATGGTAAAGGAAGCGGCGAAGATCCTGGATCTGACTCCCCTTCTTGACCGTAAGCCGAAGGCTCTGTCCGGTGGTCAGAGACAGCGTGTAGCGATGGGACGTGCTATCGTTCGTAATCCTAAGGTATTCCTGATGGATGAGCCTCTTTCCAACCTGGATG
>CAZVWN010000046.1:10410-15331 GCA_964631065.1 uncultured Acetatifactor sp. | reverse complement strand
AAATTCATAAACTGTTTCCATGTTATTCCCCATTCCGGAGCGTTTTTTGCGACGGGCGAACAGAAATTCGCGCAGGCGATTTCTGTTCTGCCGTCAGGGCTTATTTGTGACGCTCCGGCACAAATAGCCGACAACTTTAGTTGTTTGGGAAAAATAGCTCATCAGCGTATTTTTTCACACTACTTCCCGTTCCAAAGCGGGATCTCTCCCGCCCATAGGATCATGGGCGGGAATCCCTTCCGTGCGCGGATCTTTTTCATCCTTCCCCTAAACCTTAGTTCGGAATGATAAGCTCCTCATACGCGATCTCAACACTCTCGATTGCAACGTCGCTGGTCTTTGCGTCCAGATCCGGCGCATTATACTTCGCAACCCATGCGTTTGTCAGAATCCATACTCTCGTACCGGTGATCTGCGTGGTCGCAGACTGCGGCGCTCCCGTATTGATGTCGATCAGCTCGATCTGCACGTTATTTCTGGGTATCTCACCTCTGGTCTCGCTGACACACTCCTGAATCCACGTCTTGAACGCGCTGTCGAGCGTGTATCCCATCTTCAGTGTAACATTTCCGTGCTTTACAAGTCCCGGAATCTTTACCGGAGCAAGGCTGTGGGCATTTCCCTGACGGAATTCAATGACATCAACGGATGCTTCCACTCCTGTTACTTCGCTGAATGCAGCAGTTCCGGAAATACCGTCCACCGTCACCAGGAAGTTCATTTTTGTCAACGGATATGCAAGTCCGGTTCCGTTATCGTATGTGTTCGCCATATTCTACTCTCTCCTTTACCTTATTCTTCGCTCTCCCCGCCTGATTCTGCCGTATGCTGCGTTACGCGGAATACGACAAACTCTGCCGGACGGCTCGGTGCAATACCGACGTTACAGATCAGTCTTCCGTTCATGATATCATCCTTAGACATGGTGGACGCGCCGATCTCTACGAAATATCCCTCTGCCGGGGAAGCTCCTGCCAGCATTCCGTTGCGCCACATGTTGTCAAGGAAGGAAGCGATCGTCATGCGGACACGCTGCCACAGCGCCGCGTCATTCGGCTCAAATACAACCCAGCTCGTGCTCGCCTTGATGCTCTCCTCTACATAGATGAAGAGACGTCTTACGTTGACATAGCGGAATGCGCTGTTGCTGCTCGCCGTTCTTGCGCCCCATACGCGGACGCCCTGTCCGGGAAGTGCGCGGATCAGGTTTACGCCCTCCGGGTTCAGGATATCCTGCTCGCCCTTCGTGTAATTTACCTTCAGACCGGTACAGAAGACCGTCTCGTTCGCCGGAGCCTTATGTACGCCCCTGTTGGTATCCGTTCTGGAGTACACGCCCATGACTGCTCCTGAAGGCGGAATGTAATCCGACTTGGAGGAAGCGCGGTCAAATACCTGAATCCAGGGATGATACATTGCCGCATAGGTGGAGTCGATGATGTTTCTGTACTCGATCAGATCCGTCGTCTTATACATCTCCTTCGGCATATCCAGTACGGCAAATCTGCTCTTTAAGTTCTCGCAGTGTGCGATCAGCGCAACGACAACCTCCGGCATGGTGATTCCGGGTACGGCGATCATGCTGACCAGATTGTTCTCTATGAAGGACTGGATACCGGTACGCTTTCCGGGACCGTTGTCCTCACCGATAAAGGTTCCTGCCGTCACCTTGGAGATCGTACCGTCCGTACCGCCCTCCAGCGTAAAGAAGCCGTTCTGCATACCCTCGCCGAGAATTGCCTCTACCGGGTTTCCGGCCTCCGTCATCGGCGCAACCTCAGCCTTTACCAGCTCACTGAGAGCAAGTCTGGAGCCGATATAGTTGGAGGATGCCATGTTCAGGCTCAGCTCCGTATAATTCTCTACCTCGTCATTGTAGCGCACGCTTAAGTCAAAGGTTACCAGATACAGAACCGTCTTCGGGATGATCGCCTCATCGACAACGCTTCCCTCGAACGCCTTTTCAAAGAAAACCGTCCTGTCGTAGATGGATGCGATCCGGTTGTACTCGCCGTTGCACTCTACGATATCTCCCTCGCGGAAGCCCTCGACCGACTTTGCCACATACCCCTCTCCGGACTCCGCGATCAGCTGCAGCTTGCGCTTTGCAACCGTCGTCATGGAGATCTGGATTCTGTTGCCCCACTTACCGGCATTCGCCGCCTCTACGGAAAGAATACCCTTCTTCCCGGAAGCCGCCTGTGCATCCTCCGGAACAACACGGGAAACATAACATCTCGTTCCGCCGTTGATGAAGAACTGCTCTACGCTGTTTGCGAGATAACGGTACTCGCCATGCGTAAACTCGCTTAAAAATCCTCCGAACTGCTTGATGAAGCTCTTAAAATTTGTTACCAGAGACGGCGCTCCCTCCGTCGGTCCTTTCTCGGCAAAGCCGACAAAGCCTGCCGTGCTGGTTCCCACACCTTCAATGCTTCGAGGTGAATTATCATACTCCTCTATATACACACCCGGTGAAAAATATTCTGCCATGAATTTTCTCCTTTCTGACTCTTAAATTATACCATTACCTTGCTCTGCCCCGGATTGGTGATCGTAATGCACCCTCCGTATAAGCAGGTTCCCTGACATTCGTTCGTCAGCACCGGACTTCCTCCCGCCGTGACGGTAACCTTTACCGGTCTCCATGTCCCCGCAGGAGCCAACACGCACGGCTGCGGTGTCAGTACACCCATCGCCGCCGCAGTCGCCGCCTGTACCGCCGGATTTCCCATGGAAGAACACATTCCAAAGGAAGTGACGCTCTGCGGATGAAAATCCGTGATCGTTGCCACGGGTTTTCCCTCGGCAAGCACCTTCTGCTGAGAGGTCGCCGTGATCATTCCCGGCGTTGTTCCGAATGTACACAGGGCGTTCCCGCCCGTTACTACCAGCTGTCCCATATCCCCTCCTTTACGTCAGCCGCAGCGTTTCCGGATCGTGAAAATCTACCGTCTGAAAAGCAGGTACGCCGGAGACGACATAGCGGACAAGATATTTCAGATTCGTCCCGTCATCTCTCACCCTGAGCAGATAATCACCCGCCGCATTCCACTGTCCGTAGACAATGCGTGAAATCGGCGAATTCTCCCGAAATTCTTCCTGAAGCGGCTTCTTCAGTTTCAGGGATACCGGACTGATGACCTTCTCCACCTCAAAGGCTTCAAATGTCATCCTGTCTGCATGAATCAATCCGTAGCAGATTTCCTCCATGCCCGGTCCGTTTGCCTTAAAGAGACTCAGCATACGCTTTCGCGCATCAAAACTCTTCACGGTACAGTAGGACCTTCCCACTCTGACAGCTTCTATTGCCTCAATTCCCGAAAGGTTTCCGGTCAGGGTTACGACATTCTCCCCTTTTGCAGTGTTCTCTGACGGTATCAGGAACACATCCTTGATCGGCAGAAAAGCGTCGAGCTCTTCATAACGGACCGTCACATGTGCCGGCTCAAAGTCAGACACAGCGACATCCAGTGTACAGTCTTCTCGCCCGGTGTTCAGGAATACATAATTTCCGTTTCCTCTCGGCACCGGCAGGACTGTCTTTTTGTCTTTCCGAAAATGAACATCTCTCTCCGTTACCACCGTACCGGTCGTCGTATCGATCAGACGTACCAGCAGATCCAGCGTATAGCGGATTCTGTTCTCTTCCACCTTTTACTCCTTCCCCCTTTCTTCTGATGCAATATGCAGTCCGAAGCTCGCGTCAACAACACGGGGTGTATCGATCACAAGCTCACTGGATAAGAATACGGGTGCCGCCTTATAGAACAGGCTGACCTGATAGGGCTTATTGATCGCCTGCCACACCCTCACTTTTTCCTCCAAACTTATCTTCGCCTGAGACAGTACAATCGGAGGTTCCTGCGTGTCTATCCACGACTGCAGCTGATTTGGAAGAACGGAGCTGTTGTCATTGACAATCTGTGCCACTCTTCCGATGATTTTTTGTATATCCGGAGCCTTTAATCCCATCTGGGAGGATCCGTTGATAAAAACCATATAGTATAATCCATATGGTTTAGGCGGCTTTGAAAGCTGTACCCTGCCTTTCTGAACAAAGGGAGGCTGTGAGACCAGCGCCTCCTCCTGAATATCGTACAGATAAAGACCGACGATGTAATCAACGTCCTGATCTGCCGGTGAGGAAATCTCTATATTATTCGGTGACGGAATCGGCTCCGGACACATCTTCTGACGAAGTGTCTTTACGATATAGGAGCTTACGTCCGCTATGATAGGATAATCTGCCACTATTCTGCTCCTTTCCCGAAGTCTTCGAGCAACTTCTCCATGCTTTCCTGTACATCCGCCGTCACGCAGACGGCATAATCCGTTCCTTCTATATAAAGTACCGTACACCCGAAATACCGGCTTCCCGCCGTCTCCGGAATATAGGTAACGCCTCTCTGCAATACCGTTTCTGCGGACATCTGCTCTATGGAGCCGTCCGCCAGCTCCACCTCGCTGCTTCCGACCTGAAAATGAAAGGTCTTTCCGCGATAGGAGAGAATTGCGCTTCTTCCCGTCGTATCATAGATATACCGATAAGCAGTCGCCTTCCCTATCGTCTGCACGGAAAGATACTTCCCGTCCGATGCGCCCGTATACTTTCGGAACAGATACGGATTTGCGTCTTCCAGACATTGCTCCGCAAAGGTTCCTGCGGCTTCTGACGCGCCCGTCTGACCTTCTTCGCCAAGCTGAAGGAGTGCAGCGAGCAAGGCAGCCTGTTCCTGTGCCGATAAGTCCTCCGCTTCATCTCCCAACAGATCTTCCACGGACAGTCCTGCATCCTCTGTTCCGCTTCCTGTTTCGCTTCCCGTTCCGCTGTTTTCTTCCGCTTCGGCAAGTGCATCCGTCAACGCCTTTTTCAGACTGTCAGAGGTATCTGTCGGAAGAGAGGAAAGCAGCTCCTCGA
>CAZVWN010000046.1:0-10310 GCA_964631065.1 uncultured Acetatifactor sp. | reverse complement strand
GCCTTTTTCAGACTGTCAGAGGTATCTGTCGGAAGAGAGGAAAGCAGCTCCTCGAGCGCATCTGCCGCTCCCAGCGCGGCAAGTGCTTCCGCCGCCTCCAGAACGCCGTCCGTATCTCCCTCGGCAAGCTTCGACTTTGCGTTATTCTTTATTTTCATGATGTTCGCGGATTCCGTTTTTTCACCGAGCTGCAGCATCGCCTTTGTCCGGTCAACCGCAGACCCGGAAGACAGCTGATCCTTGAGCCGTGCTTCCTCCGCAGCGATCTCTACGTCAACGGCATCCAGCATGGCGTCATATTTCTTTGCAAGTGCAAGATCATTGTGATCCAGCGCCTCGTCGCGCTTCGTCTGTATGTTCTTCTTTTCCTCTTCCAGCGCCGAAAGCGTCGAACGCATACTGCTGTCTCCGTCGATCACGCCCTGCGTCAGCTTCTGCAGCTTCTGCAGACAGTCGTCCACACCGGACTGTGCATTTGCTGCATACGCATCATCCTTTATCTTATCATACAGCTTTCCCGCGTCCTCTATCTCGTCCATGAGAAAGTCCGCAGCAGCCTGACTCCCTAACCTCTCCGCCTTTGCCTGAATCAGGAACTCATACTCCGTTGCCGTCTTGTCCTGCTCCGTCTTCTGCAGCATCAGCAGATTTTCACACGCCGCCTTGCTCTTTCCCTGTGCAACCGCCGTTTTGTACTCCTGCCCGGCGCCGGAGGACAACGCATTTTCCAGCTTTCTCTTTGCCGTCGGGATCAGCTCCTGCTCCAACAGCTTCAGCTCGGCGTCCTTATCCAGAATCACCGAATCCCGTATACTGTTAAGATTTTTCAGCTTTGTCAGCTCCGTCTCCAGCGCAGTATTTCCGTTTTCCGCTTTCCGCAGAATTTCCTCACTGAGCGCATATTCCGCCGATCCGAGTACCGTTCCGTCATCCGAGAGCTGATTGCTGCTGTGGGTGATATAGGCGGACTCACAACTCTCCATCGCCGTTCCGACCGCATCCGACAGATCCGCACTCGCCATAAACTGCTCATCGTCGTAATTCCACCGCTGATACCCCGACCCGCTCAGAACGGACTGCAGCTGATCCAGTCTGCTGTTGTCAGCCTCCATCAGCTGATAAAAGACCTCTGCCCGACGTCTTGCGTCTATCTTTGCCATCAAAGAATAGGCGATCTCCGCCTGCTCCTCTTTTTCCTGCTGCCTGAGACTGTCATAAACGCTCTGCAATACGGCAAGCTGTCTGTCGCATTCCTCCGTCACGCCGTTTCGCAGATCCAGCTCGAAAAAAGCCTTCAGCTTATCGTAAAAATAGCGGTTCACTCCTGAAGTTTCCGCAGTATAGGTGTTATCGTACTGAATCCGCAGCGCTTCCAGCTCGGAAAGCCGGTACAGATCATAGGGCGACGGCTGATCAAAGATACAGACCGACGCATTGTCCGTCGCACTGCGCACGATCCCGTCCGCACCCACATAATAAGTGACCCAAAGTCCCGCAAGCTCCGCCGCCTCTGTGGGTTCTGCCGCCTCCGTAATGTCCGCAAGTCCTTCTGCCGAGGAAATGTCAAACCATGCGCCGCCCGCAAGCTCCGACTTATAGTAAGTGTTATACTGTCCGGAATCCTCTGCGCTCTCCTGTGCCTTCTCATAAATCTCATCCGTCATCGCCGACATATGAATGAGATAGGTACCGATAAAGAGCGTGCCGTCTTCAATTGTATTTGTCGCGGAAAATGCACCGTAGGTTACTGCCGTCGATTCATCCAGGACAGCCGACACATCTATTCCGTTGTATGCCAGTGCGCCCGCGCTGCCCGTCAGCGCCGCCAAAAACCCCGCAAGGAGCCTTACTCCCCTTCTTCTCTTCATTCTTCCCTCCGGTCTTCCATCAGCCTGTTGCCATCCGGTTCAAAATATCCCTCACATACCTGATTTCTGTTTGCGTCATAAAACGTGAGCTTCAGCGTCGCGATATCGCTTTCCATCAGATTTAAGTAGCGGAAGCTCTTTTCCATCGCGTAATACTCCTCTCCCGTCAGCCGGATGCCATCCGCCGTACTGATCCGGTAATAGGCGATCCCGCTGTCTGCCGACGGCGACAGCTGTACGGTTACGATGCCTGTCGTCGGATTGACGCTCATGGAATACTCCCCGAGCTGCCTCTTCGCGTCGTCCGAAACGGCGCTGTATCCGGTCACGATCCGCAGCGCGCCGCTTGGCTCTGACGGATCGATCTCACAGTCATCCACAAATTCCGTGCCGTTATAAAAACGGATAAACGCATTCCCGATATTTTCGGCCGCCAGTGCGAGATGGCGGATGCTCCTGCCGATCTCGGTCTTCTCCCCGATCTGCTCCCCGTCGCACCAAAGCTCATAATGCGTCACCGTCACGTCGAAATCATCCGGAATATAGACGCTTAATCTGAACTGCTCCTGCTCTATGATGGACTCCATATAGTAGTAAGCGCCTTCCTCGTACTCCGCCGTCACATAGCTGTTACCCTCGCCTCCCGCCGTCAGATCGGCGTCCGCGCTCTCTAACAGCAGGGAAACGCCGCCGCAGGTAAGACGGTCAAAGGAATACAGCGCCTTCGTATAATCCGCCAGCGCAGACAGCATATCGTTCTGCAGCTCCTCATAATCTTCCTTTTCCGTCGTATATTCCTCGTTCGTCAGCTCGCCCAGCCTGTTTAACCCCGCCGACTTTGTCAGAGCCTCCTCCGCTTTCTCCACCTCGTCCAGCGCCGCAAGGTAGGCATTGCGCATCGACACATAATTCTCAAAGCCGTCCGCCACCTCGTCCGTCAGCTCTTTTTCGGCATTTTCCCGCTCCAGCCTTGCGTCCTCATATTCCAGCGCCGCCTCATACAGCGCATACGGCTCATCCTCCACATAACGGATACCGGAAATTTCCCCTTTGAACCATTCCTTCGGAACCTTAATAAATAAAATCTTCTTTTTTCCCTGCCACGGTTCATCTATCTTTTTTAAGAATGTCTCATACGCGCTCTTAAACGCCTTCTTGTTGACCTTATTTCCCGCATAAACCTGATTGACATATCCGGAGATCAGATTCATCTTACTTCCGTACTGCCCGCTCATCAGGCTGTAATTTGTCCTAAGACTGATTAACGCCGTGCTCTCCTCCATGCAGACATCATAGTATCCCTGATCGTTGTCCAGCGTATACTGCGTCAGATCCTCCAGACGGCTTCTGGGAATCTCCGCAGACACAAACGGATTCTGAAAGGCATATCCCGTCGTCACATCCATCCCGACCGCATCAGAGAGCTTCTTCTTACTGCTTTCGACGGAACGTCTGTCCGCCGCGATCTTATTTTCCAGTGCGGTAATATTCGTGTTCAGAATGTCAATATCGCTCTGCGATGCCTCCCCGAGCTTCTGCTTCGCCCGATCCTTTACCAGCTGCTCCTCCAGAACGGAAAGCCTTTTTTCATTGAAGGCTATCGTCTCATTCAGAACGACAACATCCGCAAACAGGGAGCTGACATTCTCATATTCCTCCAGAATGACGTCCGTGAGCTGATGCTGCAGGGAATCAATCTCACTCTGTATCTCTATCGGCTTAAACTCAAACTCATAGGCTTCCGACAGATCCGGACTTGTCGGGAACTGAAACGATAACAGCGGAGACCAGCGGAACGTGGACATGTTCTTCTTTTTCTCACGGATCGAACGGTACGCCTGACTGAGCGATGCCTGTTTTACCGCAAGCTGACTCTCCACCTTCTCGTAGGAGTCGCTGTTTGCCACTGCAAGCTTCTTTGCCTGTGAAAGCGTCAGCGTTTTTGTTCCCGCCGCTTCACACTGCACCGGTGAAATGCCCCACACTGCCGTAAAAGCCACGCTGCACGCCATAAGAAGCGCCATTATTCTCTTTTTCGACTGTACAGGTCCGTTTCCCCGCATCAGACTCCTCCTTCTGCCTCCGTAATACTGTAATAAGAAAAGGTTTCCTGCTGACCGCCGCCTATAAAGGTATAGATCAGTCCGTTCTTTTCAAAAGACCAGAGCGACACCTCAGTATCCGCATCATACCCCGTCACGCTGTAATAATCGTCGTAAACGGATTCCGTTTCCAGCCCGGTCTCCACGTCCGCCTTCTGCATCAGCCCGTAGCAGACCGCCTCCGGCATCGTGATCAGCGACTTTCCCTCATAGTTCTCCGCGCCGAAATACTCCTTCAGCTCTCCGATCGTGCGAAAGCTTTCCGTTCCCACCGGGAATGAATCCTCCAGAACATACACCGCCTCCACGGTGATCGAGCCGTCCAGCGTGTTCGCATTCTGTACACCGGCGTAAACCGCGCCGATATCCTTCATGTATACGACAAAATTCTCTTCATCCTCATACAGATTCCGTTTTCCCGTATAAGCCTTGGCGGCCTCTGATGTGGTCTTTCCCAAAAAATCACTGTACAGAATATGATTCTTCGAGAAATTCCCCTGAAAGACGGCATTATTTCCCTCGTCATACAGGATGCCTTCCCCTTCCATCATGCCCTGAGAAAAGCTGCCGTTATACTTTAACGACCCGTTATCCCTGTACAGCTTTCCCGTTCCCTCGTAAAGATTGTTGGAAAACTGACCCTGATAATGCAGAACCCCGTCGTCATAATACTGCGTTCCCGCTCCCTCATAACAGTTTTTCACAAACTGTCCCTGATAGACCATGACGCCGGCGCGGTTGTATAACTGCCCGGTTCCCGTTACATACCCCTTATCGACGTCTCCCTCATAGGCAAGATACCCGCCCTCTCCGGTAATCTGTACCTTTTCCTCCACAAACCGTAAAAAAACGGAATCATAGCTGTAGGTCTTTATCTGCGTACCGCCGGAAGCGGTTCCCCGAAAACTGCTCTGCCCCGCAAGATACAGGACACTCAGCGTGATGACCACGACCGTGATCGCAAAGGCGAGCCGCTTGCTGACCAGCCACCCGAAAACCTCGTAGTAATCCTTCTTATCCTTCGGTCTGACATTAAAGATCCGGGAAAAGAAGTTGCGTATGCCGGCTACGACTCTGGTTCTGATAAAGTTCCGGCTGGTCCATGTTTGAATTTTTGATACGACGGGCGTTATCTTCGCCGTCAGCGTTGCCCATAAAACCTGAAAGATATTATTGCTTTTCATAAAGCATTACCTCTAATCGCAGTGCAGTCCACAGTCAATATCCTCTCCATGTACCTCATTCAGATGCTTTTCACAGGTAAACAGATACCACTTCGCGATCCTGTCCTCCGGAAACTCTCTAAGCATTTCCGAGAACGCGCTTCTCGCCAGATAAAAATCATGCTGATAAAATAACTGCAGCGCCTGTTCAAACTTCTCCCGCATCCGCAGCTTCGCCATGCGCTCCCTGTTCGGGCAGGCATCCAGAACCTCGTACAGCTTTACCTCTCCCTCGTCCGTGCTGACATATCCGAGATAACGGACATCCCGTCCGTCGCATCCGCTCTCTCTGACCGCATCCGTCACTACCAGACGAAGTCCCATTCTGCCGAGCCATGCGGCATACTCATCCTGTCTGAACCGGTTCTTTATGTCCAGATAGGGGAAGCACTGCGCCTCCGTTCCCGCGATTCCGTACAGAAAACGCGAATGGAACAGGAAAACCGTCACCGGATTTTGGTCCTCAACACTGTCCCTGATCAGCTCCGTCGCAAACCGGACGGTATCTCCTTTTCCGGAGGGAAACAGCAGCTTCAGCACGGACAGCATTGCGTCATTCGAGACGATAACGCCGCCCTGCTCCCTGCGGTGTCCTTCCAGCAGCTCCAAAAAGCGGCTTCCGGAGGCGATTCCTTCCGCTGTCTGCCGGTTTCCCACGATCGCCATGGTTCCTTCCAGCATTCTCTCATCGCCGCACGCCACTTCAAGGATTGATTTTTTATCGAGAAGCTTCTCGATTTCCTTCGGGGCGAACCGATAATATGCCTCGAACGTCTGAAGTCTGCTGTAATTGAGCTTTTTCAGCGCCTTATCCGCTTCCCGGATACTGTTCCACATGCTTTCCATGTCTTTTCCGTGTACGGTGGGACGGCTGATCTCCTGCCCGCCTCCCGCGACACGAAGCATCGCTTTCTTCAGCTTTCCGATGTCTCTGGACTGTAAGGTTAAAAACGCGATTCCGAGCGCACTCAGTAAGACATAAACACTAAGCCCGATCAGGCTGTTTCTGAGCACGACACGCCGCCACCCGTCACGGGTTCCGGCCGGCTTCAGGATTCCCGTCAGCACATAGCCCTCTTCTCCCGTCGGCGCACATCCGATATAAAAGCTTCCGCTCCCCGTCTCTGTCTTTGCGGAAGCGTATCTCTGCTCTGTAGAGACCGTTTCGCACAGTCTGACGGCTGCATCCGAATAAGCGTCCGAAAGACTCTGCCCGTTCCGGAATCCGCTCCCCGCGACAACGGTTCCGTCGCCTACGCGTACAAGACAGACCTCCCGGAAGTAAGCGGATACCCCGTTCCCGTATGTAAGCTTCCGCATCGCGTAAAACTGACTGTAGTACTTCTCCGAGTCGTAATACGCTTCTTTGTCCGTAAGAAATGGCGCCGCAAAAGCATCCTCCTGCGCAAGGCTCTTCAGATACACCTCCGCAAGCTCCTTGCATTTTTCCGTTTCCCGGTCATATTCCATGTCATACAGAAACCATACGCCGCCCGCGATCACGAAAAACAGAGCCGTTTCCATCACCGCGATCAGACAGACGAGACGCTTCTGCTTCTGTAAGATGTTTTCCATCACGATCAGCAGCAAAAGCCCCGCAAACAGAATGACGATATAGCGGAACAGAACCTCCATATGACAGCCGAGATACTGTTTCAGCGTAAACTGTCTGCCGTTAAACCGCGCAATCTCCGTCTCCTCGGGCATAAAATGCGACGCGCCCGTTCCATCGTCCAGATACAGGAGCATTTTCCCTCTCTGGTAGCGTGCCTGCAGAATCGTCCTTCCCGCATCCGCGACCGTTACCGTCACTTCCTCCGCTGTCACGGGCTCCGTCTCCTCCGACGTGTTCTCCTCCGCTGCCGTTATCCTGTACGCCGAGGCGCTGACACCGTCCTCATCCACCACCGTCAGATAGTATCCGCTGTCATCGACGGAAAATCCCGTCACCCTGCCGGCATTCTCAAGCCTGATCTGTCCGGTCCGCGAAACCCACTGCAATTCCCCGGTATACCGCGCGATCCGATACTGATATCCCGTCTCACCGTTCTCGGCATACTCTCCCGCCATCAGCACATAGACGCTCTCCCCTGCCGCGATTGCCTCGCAGCGCCGGTTCTCTCCGGCGCCGTCCGCCTCTGCGGTCTCCAAAACCCTTCCGTTTTCGTCAATACAATATAATCTTGTTGTTCCGTCCGTATTATCTGCGGCATATAGAAACGGCTCCGCAGCTGCCAGACGGACATCCGACGTATATGCCGCAGCATGCAGATATCCCCGCAGACAGTCTGTCGTACCGGTCAACAGCACCAGTACTACCCAGATGCAGTTGACGACAGCCCCTACCTTTTTCCTCATATGTCTTTGTTCTCCAATGCCTAATGATATTTCAGGTTCTCCGTACCGATCACCTTAAAGCTGTTTGAGAAGAGCCGCAGCCACGGCGCATCTCCAAAGATCATCTGTGTCAGAAAGGTCGCTATGACGATCAGCGCCAGAAAAACACCGACCACAGACAGAAATCGGAACAGCGGATCCCGGTACACATGAAGCCATGCCGACAGCTTCTTCCGGATTCCCACCTTTTCCTTGGAAACGGCAGCGACCCTGACATCCTTATACAGCTCGCTGAACGCACCGTAGCTCCTCTTGCCGATCTTTTTTCTCAAAAGCGTATAGCTTACCGCCTTTCGGGATGCTTTCGGCTTTAACAGCTCCAGCAGAAGCTTCGCGCACTGCACGACGCAGTCCTTTTCCGTGATATGCCCGTCCGTTTCCGTAAGATCGAGCTGATAGCTGAAGAATACGCTTCCGTCCTTCGCGAGATGTATCTGATCCTGCCGCAGCATCAGATACAGGATCGGATAGGGAACCTTTTCCGTCATGCATGCAAGGATCAGATGAATGCAGATATCCTCACACTCCGACAAAGAAAATCGCTCTCCCGCGTAAAACGACCGCAGCGGACGCTCCGGCTTATAGGGAAATACCATACAGAAATCGCCGCCCTGGGAAAAGCTGGCAATGCAGGCTCCCTTCCGTTCCTCCCCGCCCTGCTCAAATACCTCGAGCAGACGCTTTACCACACCGTGATCCCGGATCAGAAGGAGCGTGTACAGGCTGCCGACAGCCGAATGCAGATCCCGGCAGATCAAAACGTCATTTACCGCATTTTTTCTCACAATACGGACCGTATTCAGTTGCATACCGCAGGCTTCATAAATCATATGTGTTATGCGCGCTCCCTGTCTGTCTCATCCGCTGCCTTTTTCTTTACGATCGCGTAAGCGTAGGTGCAGATCACCGGCATATCAACGCAATAAATCCGGATCTCATAAACACCCTCCCTTGCGGGCGCCGTATACACGCCTTCGGGCGTGATCTCGCCGCTTCCCGGCTCCGTCAGCTCATACGCAATGGTATAGCTGTCCATATTGGTACATTTCACTTCAAAATAGTAGCTTTCCTTCGCGCCGAGCACAACGGTAGGGGTCACTGCCGCAATACTCCTGTCGCTGTGATCTTCCTTTAATCCGAGATCATTTCCCTCCGGGAAGCGGATCGCCACCCAGCGGTACGTCAGAACAAGATAATCCACATTCTGCAAAAGCTTTGCCGCGACCATGAAGCTTCCCTTATCGTTCATCACCTTCACTGCCGTCTCGACATTCACGTTTGTTTTAGAACTGCTTTCAAACAGCTCGGGATTCCCGTAGACGGTATTCTTTGCACCGACGCCCAGAGCGGCGTCCTCTGCAATATATTCATAACCGATATTGACATATACGTTTCCTTTTCCGAGACCGTGAATAATCTCGCCGGAATAACAGATATCTCCCTTTCTTGCGGCATTTCCCAACGGGATCTCCAGCGTTCCCGTGGCGATCTGCGGCTCGGCATTCCGGTTTCCGCCGTTCTGAGCGATGCCGCCCGTCTCCGCAACATCACGCTTTGCCGCAGTCTGCACATCGTTCTCCCGCAGAAAATAGGACAGATACTCATGACGCTTCGCATGCTGTGCAGGAGGCGCGATATACCGCTTCACATTGTTCTCGATCACTTCCTCGATCAGATAAGCGCTATCCGTTCTTACAAGCTTCAGATCCGCCAGTCGGATAAATTCCTGCATGCCGCCCATGCTCTGCATTTCCAGACTGATGCGTCCGATCTCACGGTTTACAAGCTCTCTCGCCGTCATATCGCCGATCATGACCTTCAGCGAGAGTGCGGACGCCGGCGTGACAGCCATACCGTCCACGGTTGCCTTCGCGCTGTCGCTCTTCAAAACGACATCCGTATCGACAAGGCTGACATCCTGTACCGTCAGCCAGTATTCCTTCGTCAGCGTTTCCCCCTGCTGCGGCATGACATCGGCAAATACGACTTCTATCTCATGTCTGTCATCCGCCGTTCTGAAAGCGGGCGTCTGTAGCACGCAGCGGTAAGAAACGGACTTTTTCTCCGCAGACAGCTTTTTCAGGCACACGACTGCCTTCACCTGTTTTCCCCTGCATACGGTTGCCGGCAGGATCACTTCAACGAGATAATCCTCCGTCTCCAGCAGCGTTCCCCGGATCAGGAATTCCGACTCCGGCTCAAAGCCGCTCTCCGCATCCGCGCTGTCCATGAGGAAGAGCTGATACGACTCGCTGATGCGGTTGTATTCATATTCCTTGTCCGCATTCCCGCTGTTTAACGCATAAACGGTATGTACGTCCTTCTCCTGATATCTCAGGCAGAGGCTTGCACGGTTTGTCTTCAGCTGCTCAAAGCCCTCGATGGAGGAGAGCTTCTTTACGACGGAGGACTCTATCACGATCTCCCTTCCCAGCCCGTCTATCGCCGCGCCGCTCTCTACCAGCAGCGACAGATCATCCAGGCTGAAAACACCGCAGCCGCAGATGATGCCCGACCCGTACATCATATTGTTCAGAAATCTTCTCTTGTTGTTAAAATACGTCTGCTCTGCCTGAAAATCGGCGCTCGTAAGCATTTTCCCGGGATAATAACGGTTTCTCTCAAACGGATAAAGCTGATTATTGTTCATACGCGTTCCCTCAAACTGTTTCCATGATTAGATTTGTCACCGGCCGCACAATTCCGTTTCCGGCATATTT
>CAZVWN010000045.1:11928-15444 GCA_964631065.1 uncultured Acetatifactor sp. | reverse complement strand
TTCGAACCCCCGACCCACGGCTTAGAAGGCCGTTGCTCTATCCAGCTGAGCTACGGACACAGACGGTATCTACTCAAACCGACGAATGAAATTATATCTCATTCCTTTTCGTTTGTCAACAGTTTTATTCGAGATATCTCATCTCAAATTTCAGCCCGCCCCGTTCATCCGGCTCCATGACGACATAGGAGGGTTTCCGCCCGTCCTGCCTCGGATAAGAAAGGCTTCCCGGATTGACGGCAATGACCCCACCTTCCGTATCAATCAGCGGTCTGTGGGTATGACCGTAAAAAACAAGATCCATTCCCCTCGCCGCCGCTTCCCGCTTCAACGTTTCGTTTCCCATGGAAACATAGTAATTATGCCCATGTACGACCCATGCCCTGTACGGTCCGATCTCCAGTACAAGCTCCCTCGGAAGCTCCGAAAAGAAATCGTTATTTCCCAACACGATCTCCACAGGACAGTCCGCCGCCTCCGTCAGGGCGTATTCGCTCCCCTCGGCATCTCCGCAGTGGATCACCAGATCCGGCTTCTCCCTCTCCAAAACACGAAAATAATTTTCATTCTTCCGATGTGTATCACTGACGATCAGTACCCTCATATGCTTTCAGTTCCTCTTTCATCATCTGTAGCGCTTTTCCCCTGTGGCTCACCAGATTCTTTTCTTCTCCGGTCAGCTCCGCCGTCGTCTTTCCAAGCTCCGGCACATAAAAGATCGGGTCGTAGCCAAAGCCGCCCTCTCCCTTCTCCTCATAGCCGATCCTTCCCTCGATCGCCGCCCTGACCGTCAGCTCATGTCCGTCCGGCAGTACCGCCGCGATCGCGCAGACAAACCGCGCCGTCCGCTTCTCATCCGGCACGCCCTGTAACCGTTCGATCAGGTTCGCGTTCTTGACGCGATAGGAGGTATCCTCGCCCAGATATCTCGCCGAAAAAACGCCCGGCTCCCGATTCAGATAATCAATCTCCAGTCCGGAATCATCCGCAAGCACGACGGCATCCGTATGCGCCGCCACCGCCCGCGCCTTGATCAGCGCGTTCTCCTCATAGGTCGTACCGTTCTCCTCGATGTCTGCCGTAATCCCCGCTTCCTTCATGGAGAGGATCTCCACGCCCGGCGCATCCAGAATCATCCGTATCTCCCGCATTTTCCCGGCATTGCCGGTTGCAAAAACAATTTTCTTCATGACCGTCTCCTCTATTGTCTCACCTTTCTCAATTCCTCAACCGCTTCCTCCAGCGCTTTTACGATACCCGCCGCAAGCTTCTCCTGATAAGCGCTTTCCGAGAGCAGATACGCCTCCTTCGGATGCGACAGACAGCCCAGCGAAAGCTCTGCCGCCGGCACGCGCAGCCGTTTTAAGATACTGTCCTGCGCCGCCGTCTTCAGCCCCAGCGCACGGTTTCCTGCGGAAATCGTCGTTTCCCTTGTCAGAAGATCCGCAAGCTCAGGGCTCCCGAAGTCAGGAATAAAAAAATCCTCCTCATAAATCCCGGAAATCCCGTAAATCTCCGGATCGTCCTCCCGGCTCACCGACAGCCTGACATAAAGATCCGCGCCCGTCTCCTCCGCAAGCCGTACCCGGCTCTCCTCCGTTACCGCGTCCGTGTCCGCGCGGGTACAGTACAGCCGCACCCCTTCGGAAGAAAACTGTTTCTGTACCTGCCGCGCGACCTGCAGCGTGACATCCCCGCCGTCAGAATCCTCAAGGAACGTTTCCCCGTCCGCCGGATCGAGCACGATCAGAAACTCATACCCCTCCCTCGGACTGTACCATTCTATCGTCAGGCTGCTGCCGTTTAAGGTACTCCGGTACTCATACACATGCTCCATCGAAAACTTTAAGAGCATCCCGTCCTCCTGTACCTCTCTCTGCCCTGACAGAATCGGGTCAAGATCGCCGCTGATCGCATTTTCCGCATAAAACGGCTCCTCCGCTCCTTTGATATACAGCCAAAGCTCCCTGTCCATATATCGGTTTTCCATCGTGACATGCTCCGCCCTGATCCCCTTCGGCAGCGGAATACAGAAGCTTCCCTCCACGCCATAGGTCTTACTCATCAGAAGGCTTCGGTCAGCCGTTCCGTTCTCCGAGACCGACCCCGCAGAAATCGTTCCCTGCTCCTGCGGAACCTCCGCGATCACGATCGTCTTATCTGCGGCAAAAGCGATCATCCCCGCCATGCAGACCGCAAACAGCGCCAGCCATGCCGCAGCCGAAATCAGTTCCTCACGTCTCATGCTTCTGCGCCCTTCCGCCCTTAGGAGGCTTCGGCCCGAGGAACTGATAATAATAGGTCTTCATCATGCCATTGTATATCTTCCTGTTTTTGTCCGCTTTTCTGCCGATATCCTGCTCCGCGTTTTCATACGCCGTGATCAGATACATGCTCCATGCGTCCAGCGCGCGGAATCTCTCCCCGATGATCCTGTAGAGTCCGGGCATCTCCTCTTTATCCTGTAATCTCTCGCCGTAGGGCGGGTTTGTAATCAGAAAGCCGTACTTTTTCGGATGGCTCAGATCCGTCACGCTGCGCCGCTGGAAATGGATCAGACCGTCAACTCCCGCAAGCTTCGCATTTTCGCGGGCAATGCTTACCATCTTATCATCAATATCATATCCCTGTATATCCGTATCAACAGAAAGGTCAACCAGCTCATTCGCCTCATCCAGCGTATCGTACCAGTTCTTCTTTCCTATGATATGCGGCCAGCTTTCCGCCGTAAAGCTCCTGTGCATTCCCGGCGCCATTCCCGCCGCCATCATTGCCGCCTCGATCGGAAAGGTGCCGCTGCCGCAGAACGGATCCACAAGTATCCTGTCCTTATTCCACGGTGTCAGCAGGATCAGCGCCGCCGCAAGATTCTCCGCGATCGGCGCCTTCGCCGTCAGCTTCCGATACCCTCTTTTATGTAAGGACTCTCCCGTACTGTCAAGTCCGACCGTGACCTCATCCTTCATCAGAAAAACCCGGACTGGAAAAGCCGCCCCGTCCTCCTTAAACCACTCCGTCCCGTATTTTTCGCGCAGTCTTTCCACCATTGCCTTTTTCATGACGGACTGGATATCCGACGGGCTGAACAGCTTCGATTTCACACTTGCCGCTTTCGCGACCCAGAATTTTCCGTCCTCCGGAAGATACTCCTCCCACGGCAGACTCCGCGTTCCCTGAAACAGCTCCTCGAAGGTCTCCGCGTGAAAGCTTCCTACCTTGATCAGAATCCTCTCCGCAGTGCGCAGAAAGACATTTGCCCGGCAGAGCGCTTCCTCATCGCCGAAAAAGGTCACTCTCCCATCCGCCACTTCCGTGATATCATACCCTAAATCCGTTATTTCCCTCTTCAGAACAGACTCCATGCCGAAATGGCAGGGAGCGATCAGCTCAAATCTTCTCATAAGTTCCCCGTTTCTGCGCTCTTTTCACGTTATCAAGCACAGTATAACCGTTTTCTTTCGAGATGTAAACCTTGAATTATATGATATATATGATAGGATGCCGGGGGCAAAACAT
>CAZVWN010000045.1:0-11828 GCA_964631065.1 uncultured Acetatifactor sp. | reverse complement strand
AGATGTAAACCTTGAATTATATGATATATATGATAGGATGCCGGGGGCAAAACATAAGCCCCCGGCATCCTTACGCATCCTTGCGCATCCTTGCGCATCCTTGCGCATCCTTACATTTCCTGTCGTCTCCTGTCGTCCTGTCGGAAGCAGACGTTAGAAATTATCGTTGTTCTGATTCTGCTTCCGGTTGTTCTTCTGACTGTTGTTCTGATTCTGCTGATTCTGATTGTTCTGATTCTGCTGATTCTTCTGATTGTTGCTGTTCTGATTGCTGCTGTTAGAGCAGTCCTGAGAATAGCTGTTGCTGCACTTATTGTTATCCATGTTTTTCTTCCTCCTGTTGGTTTACGGTTACAGGAGTTATTATGGCAAAAGCGCACAAAACTATACATAAACTTTCAAAGTACTTTGGTACTATTTCCTATTGCCCTTTTAGAGCAAAAGTACTATAATGGGTCTTGTAAAGAGATGAACCCCATTCATTTCTTTATACCCCTTATATTATATTTATACTCCCCTCAAAGAGTCATCGGTCCCCTCCGATGGCTCTTTTTTTGCTTCCCGCATCTCCCGCCCGGAACTTTCTTTCGGACATTGCATCCCGGAAAAAAATACCGTATAATAAAGCGGATTCGGAGACAGATAAAAATAAAAAACAAAAACGCCGTGGAACAGGAATGCCGGAGTCACGGCGCATAAAAATTCCGCAGACAAGGAGCCGTATATGAAAATTTTAAGAGGCGGCTGCGCCAGCATGCATGATGAATCCTTTTACCTTTCCCGCGCCAACGGACAGGATAACCACGTCATCCTCCTGCTGCGCAGTCACGGAGAATATTGGATCGAGGATAAACAGTATCTCCTAAGCCCGGGACATGCCGTCATTATCGCTCCGGGAACCGGATATCATTACTGCAATCCGAACGGAAAATACTCGGACGACTGGCTGCACTTCCGGCTTGAGGAGGGCGAGACGCTGCCCGACTCCTTAATCTGTAACGTTCCGTTTCTTCCGGATGATTTTGAAACCTGTTCCACGCTGATCGGACTGCTTCTCTGGGAACAGGCATACACCGACCCCGCTTATGCCGGGGATAACATCAACGCGCTGCTTCTGGTTCTTTTTAACCATATGGCTGCCGCCATCCATTCGCAGGAAAATGCCCTAAAAGCCGGTCCCTATCTCCCGCAGTTTAAGCGTCTGCGTCTGCATCTGCAGCATTCCCTCCCGGAAAAGCATACCATCCGCAGCTGTGCCGACGGACTTCACATCAGCGTTTCCCATTTCCAGCATCTGTATTCGCGGTTTTTCGGGATTTCTTTTCAAAATGACCTGATCCGTATGCGGATCTCCCACGCGGAAACACTGCTGCAGACGACGGAGCTTTCCATGGAACAGATCGCGGAGGCATGCGGATATTCCAACACCGTACACTTTTTCCGCCAGTTTAAGCAGATCAGGGGCATCACGCCCGCAAAATACAGAAAAGCAAAATTCACGCCCGATCCGTAAGTCGGGCGTGAACCGTTTGAAAGCGCCGTTATATTTCCGCTTCCATTCCTTCAAAATCTATTGTTCTCTTCTCTCCGTTTTTCAATTCTACCACAACCGGACCGTAAGCGCCGGTATGATACGTGTCCTCACAGCAGATCCTTTTGACCGGAAACAGCTCTTCGTCCGGGAACACACAGCCTGTCGTCTCCCGATCCGAAAGCTCCGCCGTAAGGATCTGTGAAACCAGAAGATACGGCTCCGCGCCCCCGTACTGCTTCCGGCTTTCCATGGAAGCATACACAATAAGCGAATTTTCCGAATCCGGATTCGTTCCCCTGCTGTGCAGGACTTCCAGCCTTTCCCAGCCGTTATAGCATGTCATCGCCATCTGCCTCTGTACGCCGTTATGGTCATGTCCGATCAGAATAACTGCCCTTGCCGTGCTGCCGTCCGCAAGCTTCTCTTCCCGTACCAGAACCTCGGTCCCCCTGCCGTCCGGTCCCGGATTATCGGGAAAGCCGTAGGAGCCGAGCGTGATCCTGACCGGGCGGAAGATAAGCCGCAGCTTATCCACGCGGAATATCCCGCGTTCCACCGGAAAATCCGCGAGATTCATCGCCTGAAACCAATGCTGCTCCGTCTCGAGATTCCCGCCGAAGAACATCCGACGGTACAATACCTTCTCCCGCTCCCCGCACCAGAAGATCATATTTCCCCTTGTAAGCTGTCCGTCCTTAGGACCGGACAGAAGATACTGACGGGATTCACACACAACACACCCCGCGCCGTCCGCATTTTTTTCATCCGCCGGGGTTGCCTCCCAAGGGTACTTTGTATTGTATTCCAGCTTCCCGTAATTCCAGAGTCCGTGAACATCGCCCGCCGTCTTAAAGACCTTGCCGCTTCTAAGGATCGTCTCCCCGTTTGCCTCATGATTGGTATACAGAAGCGCCGATCCGTTCAGACAGGTTTCCTTTACGCCGCCTTTTGCAAGCGTTTCCCACGTTCCGTTATTTTCAGCCGCCGTCCAGAACGGATGCTCCTTAGGAAGCGCCAGACAAAGGAACGCCTTCCCCAGCCAGAGCGGCGATTCCGCACAGGAATACCCCTGTACGACGGGAAGAAACTGCCCGTAAAAGCCTAATGCCGGCACGCCCCGGTATAAAAAGTCATCCCGCGTCAGAAACTGTAAAAGCGACCCGGAGGCAATGCGCCGCGCATTCCCCGGATCGGCAGCCGGGCGCTTTAAAAAGAAATTCGCAAAGAGCGGACTCGCCGCCGCATTCCGGTAAATACAGCTCCTGCCCCACATATTCGTATATGCGTCCCGGTCAAAAAAGTCGGGATAGGTTTTCATCAGCTGATTGGAGTATTCCTCAAAACGTGCCGCAAGATACGGCTCGTTCTCATACCCGTACCAGAGATTCCAGAGCGGCGCATAGAGATTGAACGCCCAGCAGGAATAATAATCAAAGCTCTGTCCGTCCCGGTACCAGCCGTCCCCCACCGTATAATTCAATACTGCCTGCGCGTGATCGACCATGATCTCTTTATCGATCTCATACCCTTCCCGATACAGAAACGCCAGATCCAGCATATTGAAAAAACGCCAGTTCTGCGGAACCGTGCTCGCATGGGCAAAGCCCGAGAGCAGCTCCGCAATGAGGTCGCGCTCCGCTTTCGTATAATCCGCCCAGATCTGCTCCCTGCATACCCAAAGCCCTACCACAAGCGCACAGCTCTCCACCGTCTGCTGATAGCAGCGAAACGGGTCGTCAGAACCGCTTTGCGCCTGCATGGATTCATAACTTCCGACATACCGGGCATCCTCCGGCGTACAGGCGCGAAGGATCTGCTTCTTATAATAGTCGCGAAGCTTTATTCCGCAGACCTCTATCTCCGGCTCGTTTCTGATCATGACGGACGCGATAAAAAAGGAACGGGTCAGTCCCTCGAAAATTTCCGCCCGCCGCTCAATTTCCTGCTGCGCTTCCGGCGCATCCAAATGCGGGTACGTTACCTTTGTCTCCTGTCTCGGCATGATAAGGGGCGCGTCCGCATCCGCCAGATTTCCAAAAATCCCCTCCAGCAGATACCGCCCCGCATCCAGCCAGTGCTTCCTCGTCATTCCCGTATAAGGACTCAACTGATAATCCGGATCCTTTACCTCAAATACCATCTGTCTTCCCTCTCATGTTTTCTGTATCATCTACCACAAAAAGCTTTCCTTCCCCGCCAGTCGCAGGACTGCCTCCAAAAAGAAATAATCGCCGTAAATGATCGGGAACTCATGGTTTTTGTCATGGTATGCCGCCGTACACTTTTCCAGCAGCTCGTCCCGCTCCGCCTCAAAGCAGCAGCGGGATTTTTCCAGCGTCTTCAGCAGCTTTACCGCCGCTTCTTCAAACTTCTCCGCCTCAGAGTCTATCGCCCATTTTAAGGGATTTGCCTTCCCGCCCGCAACCTCAGGCTGCCCATATAAGATTTCCGATAACAGAAGAAGTCCGGAGGCTGCGATCGCGGCTGCCGAGGAGTCCTCAGGCGTCACACTCTCAGGCTGCCGGAAATCGACCGGGATCAGACCGCTTTCGGGAATGTTGGAGACAAAATATGCCGCCACGCGTCTCGCCGTATCCAGATACCGTGTCTCCCCGGTATGACAAAAGCTTAACGTAAAGCCATACAGCGCCCATGCCTGTCCTCTCGTCCAGGACGAACCCTTTTCATATCCCTGTCCGCCGAAATCCTGTACGAAGCCGCCCCTTCCGGCGTCAAATTCCACGATGTGCCGCGCAGAACCGTCCTCGCGGATAAAATGCCGCATCGCCGTATCCGCGTGACGCACGGCAGCATGGTAAAACCGCTGATCCCCCGTGACGTCAGACGCCCAATACAGAAGCGGCAGATTCATCATGCAGTCAATGATCGCCCAGCCCGCATTCGCCCCGTTTTCATCATTCCATGCACGGATAAAATTCCCCTGCGGGTTAAACCGTCCCGCAAGATTTGCCGCCGCCAGAAGTCCCCTGTTTTTAGAAGCCGGATTCCCCGTCAGACGGTAATCCGCGACCGCCGACAAAAGGAAACGGAAACCGCTGTCATGATCCATGCCGCCGTAATTCATCAAAACCGCATCCAGCTTCGCCTCCTGCGCCTCTGCCTCCTGCCTGTAAGCCGCTTCGCCCGTCGCATGATACAGCTGCCAGAGAATCCCCGCGTAAAATCCGTTCGTCCACCAGCAGATTCCCTCGCCCGAGCAGTCGTTAAAACGCCCGTCCTCTGCGGTATACGGAATCCTTCCTCTGTTTCTCTCCAACACGGACGGATATTTCTCCTGAATTTTTTCCAAAACGGAATCTGCCCACACCTGATGCTCCATAGCCGGTCTCCTTATCCTTTTACCGTAACGGTTCTTCCGTTACTTTTTCTTTATCATACCGCTTGAAAGCCGGCGCGCACAATCTCCTATCCTGTATAAAAAGTAACCTATCCTGCATCCTGCGCGAACCTTTCCTCACCTTCCGGAACGCTTCGTAAAGAACACGACAATCGCAAGAACCAGTAAAAACGGCCAGAATGCCGATAACAGCTTAAACGCAACACTGATGATCAATATGACGACCGCAAGGAACACAAGCAGCCAAACCCATCCCGGCATACCGCCCAAACGCCGCAGCTGCGTGCTGCCGTCAAAGCGCTGCTCCGGCTCATCCACGGAGCCGTCCGGTCTGCCCTGCATCTGACCGCCCTTCGTCTCGGCGATCGTCCGCGCGATCAGCCTCGGATCGCCCAGCGATTCCATGACCTCTTCCCCGGTTCTTCCCGATCGGATCTCCGTATCAATATACTCATCATAATAGCGCAGCGTATCCGCCATCGTCTCCGGCGCGATCTTCCCGTTTAACGACAGCCGCAGTTTCTCTAAAAATTCCTGTTTTTCCATCCTTACACCCCTTGTCTGCGGAAGCAGACCGTCATCCGACGTGTCCTTCTACCATTTTTTCCGAGGACAGCTGTTTTTAATCATTGCAGCCCGCAACTCGACATAACATCCGCAGCTGCGGCACATACCCGCAAGCAGCCACTCACACTCCCTGCAAATGTCCAGTCGCTCTCCGTAACGCTTTTCATCCGTCCGCACGTCCGGATCCAGATTTTCGATATGTTCCCGGATCGTCCGGTAAGTATCCGCCGCTTCCGCCAGCTCGCCCGTCAGACATTTCCGACAGAACCGTACTTTTTTTGCCTCGTCTTCCATGCTGTTATTATAAAAGGCGGTCTGTCCGCTGTCAAGGTCTGCCCGGTACAGACCAAAATGCAGCCATACATATCTTTTGCCGATATGTATGGCTGCTGTTTACTCAAAAACCGTTGTCAGGATTTCCCCGTCCGTACATTCAAAGAAAACGGCATCGGAATACGCATAATTTCCGGCGCTGTCCTGCATCTCGATCACCATGGCATAGCAGCCGTCCGGCAGGGGCGCTTCTCCAAACGCCGTATCCGCCGTAACGACGATCTCCGCATTCGCATACATCTCCATGTCGTCGTCACCGCTTAAGGAGGACAGCTCCCAGATCGTCGTGATCACATCCCCTTCTTCTAAGAGGCGCAGCTCCTTCGCCGCCATACCGGATTCGTCCAGTCCCTGCGAAGCGCCTAAAATGCTCCACGCCTCCGCAATAAAATCATACGCCACCTGGAGATGATACCCTTCCCCGTTTAACAGAACCGGAACGGAATAGAGGTTGTAATCCTCTCCCTCAAAGGAAAGCTGCATGTAGACAAGATTTCCGTCGATCGCACCCCATACGCCCCGGAAGTTATCGTAAAATATGCCGTTTTCCCAATCGGCGGTCATATCATTGTCCGTACCCAAAAGCATCATCAGGTCATTTTCTTCATCCATGTAAAACAGCTGAAAGCCGATACCGGACAGCACGTCACAGGCATCCGGTCCAAGCGTCAGAAACGCCGTACCCGAATCGTCCACCTCCAACGGCGCACCGTCCCAGCCCTGATCCGCTAATGTGACGGGCGACGGCAGCTCTTCGATATCCAGTCCGTCAAGATACGCTTTCCCGTCCGCACCGATCTCACCGGTAAGCCCGTAGGTATACAGATACTTGAACGCCGTACCCGCGCCCACGGTAAGATAACCGCCGAGATCGTCGAGATCCCCGTTATAGGAATAATAACAGCTTAAGCCTGTCGCCTCGGCGCGGTAAACACCGCCCACCTGATAGAGCACACAATCGGCAAGCGCATCCGAAACACCCTGCGCAGAGGGCAGCATCCACGCGGTCTGACGGGCAAGATGCCCGAGATCCACCATGTTCGTATATCCCTGCTCTCTGGTATTGCCGCCGTAATTCTCACTGCCCGCTGCCGCGCGCCCAAGCTCCGCAAAAAAGCCGGGATCCTCCGCAGCCGTAAGAAGCATCTCCTGTCCGAACGCCTCATACGCCTCCAGAAGCGGTGTCAGCTTTCCCAGCGCCGTCAAGGACAGCGTGCTCTGTTCCTGTGTGCCCGCCGCCTCACAGCCCTCGTAATAGGTATTACAGATGGCGACGCCCAGCTCCTCTCCCTCCATTTCGGGATCTGCCGCCAGCTCGCCCAGCCAGCCGGAATACAGCCAGCCGTTGCCCGGCTCGACCTCCTCGGAGGCTACCAGATATTCGGAGAAATTCTGAAAGACGGCGGCAACGTCGATCGTCGCCATCAGACAGGTATCAAAGCCCACCAGCTCCAGCGCGGGATTTTCCGTATCCGCCGGCCAGACCGCGTCGAACGCCTGATACATTTCCGAAAGATCCAGGGAATCCAGTCCGTAAATTTCATCAAAGGACGCGCCGGAAACGGAACCGCCGCCATGATTCCAGAAGATCACTGCCTGTTTTTCGGCGGGATAATTCGTATCCGCAAAGGACAGAAACTCGTACAGGGTCTGCGCTTCGCCCATGCTTGCCGACTCTTTCTCATCTATGAGAAAGAGCCCCTCGCTGCAATACAGCCAGCGCTGCAGCTTCGACGGATCCATCAGCTCATTCTGCCAGACGGCAGCGCCCCCGGTCTGAATGACGACATTGACATTCTCGGGAAGCGCAACCTCCAGCATCTCCTGCAGATCAACGGTCGCCGCTCCGTAATTTGTCTCCAGATCGCTTCCGCAAAGATACCAATATACCGCCCAGCTTCCTTCGCTGACGTTTTGCTCTTCCCTGCTTTCTCCCGCGCTTTCCGCTGCCTCCGTCTCCGCGCCCGCTTCCGTGGAATCCGCCGGAGCGCCTGTATTCTCCGCCGTCGCCTCTCCTGCGTCCTCTTCCCCGCAGGCAGCGCAGGAGAAAAGCATTGCAGCCGACAGAAACAGCACAAACAGTTTCTTTCTCACGTCTCCCCCAACCCTTTCTCTTCCCGTCAGATGCCGAGAAGCTGTCTCTTCTTTTCCGTAAATTCTTCCTCCGTAAGGATGCCCTGCTCCTGCAGCTCCTTGTACTTCTTCAGCTCTGCCGCGATATCCGTGGCAGCCGCCCCCGCACTCTGAGAAGCTGCCTGTCCGGAACCGATACCCGTTTCTCCGGCGTTCGGATCGATCAGCTGCATCAGCTTAACGGCGAGCGTATGCAGCTCCTCCGTCTGCCTCTCATACTTCTTCAGATACTCGTCAACATTCGGATAATCCTCATCGAAGGCAGGTCCCTGCTCCTTATCCTCATAAAAACTCCAATAGGGATGATCGAACGTCACCTCGAGCCGGAAGCCCCAAAACAGATTCGGATCCCGAAATCTCGGACGGTACTGCCTTTCGATCCGCTCGCGCTCTCTGCGCTGTTCGTCCGTTTCGTTCCTGTTCCTAAGACTCTGCATCCGCTCTCTGCGCTCGTATTCCTGTCTCTCTGTCTGAAACGACGAAACGGCGGATCTGAGCGCCTCCGCCTGTGCGGGAATATCGCTGAGATAGCTGTTGAGCGTACCGTTTCCGCTCTCGTACAGCACCTTCTCATCTTCCAGAATGCGGAAGGATTTCAGATGCTTCTTTTCGATCGCCCAGCATCTGTCATTGTTCCGCAGCCGGATCAGCCCGTTTTCCTCGTCAAGGAACAGCGAATGGCTGTAGGTGGCATGAAAGGCTGCGCGCAGCGGCTGATTCTCATCATACACGGCAAGATACTCCTTAAAGCCCGCCAGCGTCATGTGCTTTAATACCTCTCCCGGCAGATCGATCTTCTGCTCGCATTCCTTACAGACCGGCTGGTCGTCAAATTTCTGCGGAAGCAGCCTCGGCGTCGCATTCCCGCAGATCGGGCAGAGCTTTTTGTTGTTGCTGAATAATCCCATGTTTCTTCCTCCTTTTTATAATGCTTCAAAGCCTTTTATTTTTGTACCGCAGGACTTACAATCCGGAAACCGTTCCGCTTCCTTCTCCCGTTTCCAGATACTCCCGTCTGTGAAATCCAAAGAGTCCTGCCGCCAGAGAGACAGGGAACACGCGAAGCTCCCGATTCAGCTTCGCCACGCTGTCGTTATAGATCAATGCGCCGGTACACACCATCCTTCCATAGCTGTCCGCCGCATTCCGATATCTTATATAATCCGCATCCGCCTTCAGCGCGGGATGCTGCTCCGCTACAAGAAAAATACACTCCAGCGTCTCTCTGATCAGCTTCTCCTGCCGCCGTACCTCCTCCGGATCGGACGTTGCGGTAATGACGCAGCAGCGCTCCCTCGCACTTTCCAGTAACGCCCCGGACTCCCGGTCCGCATATCCAAGCGTCAGCCCGATCAATGCGTCCAGCGCGTCAGTCTGCGAGGCAAGCTGTACGCCGAGCTGCCCCATAGCGCTATTGATATTCTCATCCATTGCCGCCATTCTGCGCCGGATTGTCATGCTCCATATGATCAGAACCGCAAGGACTGCCCCGATGATAATCAACTCCATAAGCCTTTCCCTCTCTCCGTCAATTATCATTATACGCATCCCGCCTTAAAAAGCGGAATCCAAGTCCCGAATCATACCGAAATCGTACCGAATCGTCAATCCTGTACGCTCAAAGAGAAAGCCGCAGGATAAATTCCCCGTCCTTTGCCAGAAAGCTGTAAACGCCCCCGTACCGCTCCACGATCGCGCAGATGCTCTGCACGCCGATCCCGTGCTCCGCGCGGTCCGATACGGGAAGCCCGCGCTCAAAACGGAGCTCTCCGCAATAGGGATTCACCGTCTGTAGAAAGAATCTGCCATCCTGCTCATAAAAACGGACGCTGATCTGCGCCTCCCTTCCCGTCCTGATGACAGCCTGACAGGCGTGTACGGCGTTTTCCAGCGCGTTTGAAAGAAGCACACACAGATCCCGCTCCGAAACCGGAAGCGTTTCCGGAAGCGCGCCGTTTATCTGCATGCCGATCCCCTCTCTTAAAGCGCGCCCCGAAAAAGAGGAAAGAATCAGATTGACCGCCTCATTCTCACAATAACAGACCACCTTCTGCGCCTCGATCTCCTGACAGATCTCGCGGATATATTCCTGCGCCTGTTCCTCTCTGCCGTTCTCCATATACGCCGATATAAACTGTAAATGATGGCGCAGATCATGCCGGTAACGCTTTGCCAGCTCCTGTGACTCCCGCAGGGCGCTGATCTCGCGGACGGACTGCTTCAGCTGGATGTCGAGACTGTTCCTGATCTGCTGCAGACGGATGCGCTTCTGTTCCTCTTCTGCGTAATACAGTAAAAACACCAGATATCCCGCGCAGCAGACGAGCGGCATAAACTCCACGACCACGGGCGAACCGCCCGTCAGAACATTCGTATAAACCACCGTCAGATAATCAAAGACGTAATACAGCGCCGGGATCACGCCGAACTGTACCTGAAATTTTCCCGGACGGTCGGAAAACTGACGGACTGCCGGGGCGACAAAGCGCAGCAGAAGCAACAGAATCGGCGCTGTTACCGCAAGCTCCACAATATTCTGCGTCATGGCGTCTCCGGAGACTAACGCAACAACAAAAAGGGCAAGCCACCGCCGCAGCTGACAGCACAGATATGCCGTGAGCACTGAAATCACCGGCCAGAGCCGCCGCCCTGTCAGGATACACAGCACAAAGGTCAGCGGAACATGCACGACAACGGGATAAATCCGCCGCAGAAATTCCGCGTCCCGGAAGGAATAGATGCCTCCCTGTAAAAGCAGAAAAACGACAATGGCGATCCAAAAGACCTTTTTATTTTTCCGCGTATGCAGCGCATTACAAAAAGATGCGGCAAGCACGCTCCCGAATATACTCACCGCAACATTATTCAGAAAAGAAACCAGAATCCTCATACGATCACCTGCCTGTTCCGGAACGCATGCTCTAAATAGGCATCCTTTATCTCGTTATATTTTCCGCGCGGAATCGGTATCTCCGCCTGAGATGCCATCAGGATCCCGCGGTAGGAGAGATTTTTTACATGATTCAGATTGATCAGATACGAGCGGTGCGGACGCAGAAAATTCCCGTCCGCCTCCAGATGCTTACAAAGCTCATCCAGACTGCCGCTGCTCTCAAGGACGCTTCCGTCCGCCATATGGATGATCAGCGTGCGGTGGAGCACCTCGCAATATTCCAGCTGCCGCAGCTCCACACGGGTAATCCCGGTTTTACAGCGCAGAACCAGACTGTTTTCCTGCTCCCTTGCGCAGTCTGAAAGCGCAGAATCCATCAGCCTGAAAAAGCTTTCCTTCCAGATCGGCTTCAGCTGGTAAAAGTAAGCCCCCACCGTATAGGATTCCACGGCATACTCCGCGGAAGAAGTCAGAAAGATGATCTTCACGTTTTTGTCCATCTTACGGATCTCCGCCGCCGCATCCATCCCCGTCTCCCCCGGCATCAGAACGTCGAGAAACAGGATATCATACCGCGTGCCGCGTTCCATCTCCGCCAACAGCTCGAGCGGACTGATAAAGGTGCTGTATACAATCTCCCGGTTGCGTTCCACGCGATACTGATCCAGCAGCGTGCGGACATCATTCAGTACAGATATTTCGTCATCACAAAGAGCCATTTTTATCATTCTGTAAAACCTCTTATCCGTTTTTGCCGTAGTTTTTTCCCGTTCGGGTACACTTCTTCTGATAGTATAAATCTCCCATAAGGACAAGTCAAGCCGCCCGAAGCCCGGGCAAAAAACAAGGGTGAAAAGCCCGCCGTTCCCGTCCCAAACGCTCCGAACGCAGAAAAAGACCGGGCTCTTACGGTATCTGCCGCAGATCCCGGTCTCCTGCTTATCTGAAATTTCCTGCCGTTCTTCTTCCTTTCCGGTTCCTTTCGGTTTCCGGTCCGTCCCTGTCTTATT
>CAZVWN010000044.1:0-15568 GCA_964631065.1 uncultured Acetatifactor sp. | reverse complement strand
TTGCTCGCTATCGCGGCAGAAAATCAAATGCCGCTTCGCGGCGCTTGATTTTCTGCCCGCGTACATTATCCCATAAATATCCTGTCATGGCAAGTGTTTTCTTGTTTTAGGTAACGGATGTTTTACTTAAAGAATTCATGTCCGCCGTGTGCAAACAGGAAGGTCAGGTTCTCGTCAAACCAGCGCATACGGCTGCTGTCCGCGTATTTGCGCGCCGCAAAATAGAGCGCCCCCTCCGAGATGTCCTCGCCCGCAAGCGCCCGCTCCACCGCCGCCTCCGTCTCCGCGCTGACCTCAACGGTGTAATATCTCCCGTTTGCCACCGGCGAAAACTGTGTCACACCCTTTCCGCGCTGGAACACGACCTCCGCAACGGAATCCGGAAAGCTGTCGCTGTCCACCCTGTTGAGTACCACGTTTGCCACAAGAAGCTTCCCGTCCTCGTCCTCGCCCCCCGCTTCCGCCTCCACGATCCGCAGAAGTATCTCCAGCTCCTCCGCATCCAGTATCCGCGCCGCCGTCTTCTCCATCAGCGCATAGCCGACGACCCGCTGTCCTGACACGGCTTTCACCGCAGCTCCCACACCGATGCTGCTCTTCTCCTCCGGGACGCCGTCCTCCGACTGCCGCAGCTTTTCCTCCGTCTCCTCTAAGTTCAGATGCCAGGTCTGTGCCGGCTGTCCTAAAAAGGCTGACGCCGGAATTTCCCGTACACAGACAAAGCCCGCTACCAGGATCAGATTTCCCGCCAGCAGAAGACTCATTGCCCTTTTATACATAAATTCACTGTTCCCTTCCTGTTTTGTCGGCAGTCCGTGCCTGTCCGCCCGCATGAGCGGACATCCCTGCCATCATCAGTATATGAAGCGTCGTGAAAAAATATATCTGCAATCTTGTCCGAACGCTTCCGGAAATGCTATACTGAAAAAAGAAATCTGAACCGAAAGGAACGCTGCTTATGGACAACAGAATGCCGGAGGGCGTATTCCCTGCCCGCCGAAAGGACGGCACTGCCTACTACCGTGCCTCGCTGACCTGTCAGGGAAAGCATATCAGTCTCGGAAGTCATCCCACACCGGAAGCCGCGCATGCCGCCTATCTGGAGGGAAGGCGTCTGCTTCATGATCCTGCCCTGACTCCGGAGCATTACACGCGTGCGCATTCCCTTTCCTTCGACAAGTGGATCTGCCTGATCAACTACCGGGACAATCACATTTATTTCAGCACGCCGATCTATGTCGGGCGGAAAATGTTCTATTACTATCTTTCCCCCTCAGAAGCGCTGAAATTCGACCTTGACGACCTCTTTTTCTATTCCTCCCATAAGATCATGCGCAGGGGAAATCACTATTTCGTCGCGGATTACGGCTCTCAGCTCAGCATTGTATCCCGTTACGGGATCCGCCCCTATGCCAGACCCGGAACGGATTACCGTTTCTTAAACGGCGATCCGCTTGACTTCCGCCGCGAAAATCTGGAGATCTTAAACAGCTACCACGGCGTGACCGCCGAAAAGAAAAACGGACAGTATCTCTATACCGTCCGCATTCATATTCACGGCAACTACCTTGTCGGGCGCTATCCCGATGAGCTCACCGCCGCGATCGCCTATAACAGGGCTGTCGATGTATTAAAGAAAAACGGGGTCAGAAAAAACTTCCCCACCAACTACATCGAGGATCTCTCCCCGCGCAGATACGCGGAGATCTATTCCTCTGTACGGATCTCCGAAAAAATATACGGCTACCGGCCTACTTCTCCGAATAATCAACAAAGCTGATATTAAGGCTGACAAGTCCCGCGATCCCGTCAACCGTTCCCTGCGTGCTGTACTGCCACATGGTAAACTGATAGGGATAATCCGGGATATCCGTCTGCTGGGAAAGCCAGACATCATACCCCGTCAGCTTCGACATATCAACCTCCTTGATCAGCCACTCCTTGTTGCCGTAGAGAATGGACTTGTAGCCGGCGGCTTCTATCGCATCCAGAAATGCTTTCGCGATCTCCGTGCGCTCCGCCCTGCTAAGCTTATCCGTCCGCGCCGTATCATTCGTCACAAGCTCCATGTCAAAAGCGATCGGATAGGAAATCGTATATTCTCCGAGCTGCTGCAGCACAAAATCCGCTTCCTCCACAGCCTCCTCCTTGGAAACCGCCTGTGAATAGAAATAAACGCCGACATCCAGACCGGCATCCGTCGCCCGCTTCAGGTTTTCACTGAAATATTCGTCTGCAATGAGCTGCCCCGTGCCGTATCCTCTCGCACCGGCGCGAAGCATGACAAACCGGATCCCCGCTTTCTTTACCTTGACAAAATCAATATAATCCTGTACCTTCGACACATCCACGCCGACATAGGAAATCTGTCTGCCGTTCTCATAATACTTCATCAGGTCAGACTGACAGACCAGCTTCGTAAAGTCATAGGTATGCTTCGGCAGATACGGACTGATCAGCACCCACTCCTCACTTCCGTCCGCCAGTTCGACAAGCGTATGCTTCCCGTCCGTTGCAGGATCATTCTTTACCTCCTCCTGCGGCAGGGACTCCTCCGTCTCCGGTGCCGCCGTCTCCTCCTGCGGATACATCTCCCAGAAATCGAGATCCTCCGGGTGCAGCACACCCTCCGACACGTTATATTCCGGTTCCGGAGAGAGAATCACGGGCGAGGTCTCTCTGTCTGAAGCCGCCTGACTGCCGCTGTCATTCCCCTTATTCAGAAGCAGTACCAGAATCAGAATGACTGCAACGAATGCCGTCACCGCAACGATCGTCATAACAACCGTCGGCGTCATTCCGGAATGCTCCTCATCTTCCTCTCTCAGCCGCATGTTTCTCCCTCCTTTCCGTCGCTTTTTACCTCTCTCAATGCGTTACGACCGCCTTCTTCGGGCACTTCTGTTCACACACGCCGCAGCCGCTGCATTTCTCCTGATCAATGACCGCATGGAACTCCGTCACCGAAACCGCCTGATTCGGACAGTTCTTTGTACAGATCCCGCAGCCGATACAGCCGGTTTCACACGCCTTCATCGTAACCGGACCCTTATCCCGCGACTGACACGCGACCGCATACTTCGCATCATAGGGAATCAGGGAAATCAGATGCTTCGGACAGACGGCGACACATTTCCCGCACGCCTTACAGGCTTCCTTATCCACAACCGCCACACCGTTCACCACATGGATCGCATCAAACGGGCAGACCTTTGCGCAGGTTCCGAAGCCAAGACAGCCGTCATTACAGGTCTTCGGACCGCCCCCGGGGACAAAGCTCATCATCCGGCAGTCCTCAATCCCGTAATATTCATAATTCTTCTTCGCTCTGTCACAGTCCCCCTGACAGGCAACATAGGCGACCTTTCTCTGCGTTTCCGCCGCTTCCACGCCCATGATCGCCGCAATCTTTTTCCCGACCGGCTCGCCGCCGACCGGACAGGCATTGACCGGCGCTTCTCCCTTCGCGATCGCCGCCGCAAGTCCGGAGCAGCCGGCGTACCCGCAGCCGCCGCAGTTGTTTCCCGGCAGCTCGGCAAGCACTGCCTCCTCCTTCTCGTCCACCGTCACCTTAAACTTCAGCCCGGCGACACCGAGGAAAAGTCCGACAAAAATACCGACTACCGCCACGATCACCGTAGCAGTAACAATTCCCGCAATATTCATACGTCACCTCCTACAACAGACCGGAAAAACCGACAAACGCAATCGCCATCAGTCCGGCAGTCACCAGAACCATCGGCATCCCTTTAAAAGATTCCGGATACTCATTATGCTCCAGTTTTTCACGGATTCCTGCGAGAATGACGATCGCGATCGTAAAGCCGAGCGCCGTGGCAAAGCCGTTTACCACACCGGTCAGTATCCCGTATTCCGCCTGTTCATTGTTGATGGCGACACCGAGCACGGCACAGTTTGTCGTGATCAGCGGCAGATAAACACCGAGCGCCTCATAGAGCGAGGGCATCGCCTTTTTCAAAAACATCTCCACAAACTGTACCAGCGCCGCAATGACAAGGATAAATACGATCGTATCGAGGTACTGTACCTGAAAACGGATCAGCACAAACCGGTTGATCGCCCCCGCGACCGCGCTGGCGAGCGTAATGACAAAGATAACCGCTACTCCCATCCCGCCTGCCGTCTTTACCTTCTTTGAAACCCCCAGGAACGGACAAAGACCCATAAACTGACTGAGCACGACATTGCTCACCATGGAGGAGCTGATCAGAATCACCAATAACTCTTTCACATTTTCCATTTATTTTTCCTCCGCATCCGGGTCATAAAAACGCTTCGCACAACCCTTTTCTCCACAGCTCATACAGTCCTCCGTACAGCCGGAGCCGATCTTTTCATAGGGCTTTCCTTTTCTCTTACGTCCCGCCTTAATATAGTTCTGAAGCGCGACAAGACAGGCAAGCACGAAGAACGCCCCGGGCGCCTGACTGAATATACGGATCGGCTCATAGGAAGCCGGCATGACGGAAACGCCGAAAATCTCTCCCGCGCCGAGAAGCTCCCGCACGGCGCCGATACAGGTCAGCGCAAAGGAAAATCCGAGTCCCATGCCGAGCCCGTCAAACATGGACGGAATCGGCGGATTCGTATACGCATAGGCCTCTGCCCGCCCTAAGATGATACAGTTTACGACGATTAACGGTATGTAAACGCCAAGCGATTTGTTCAGCGAGGGAAGATACGCCTCCAAAAGAAGCTGTACCACCGTGACAAAGGTTGCGATGATCACGATAAACGCGGGAATCCGCACTCTGTTCGGTATCACCTTCCGAAGCAGCGAAATAAACAGATTGCTGAGCGTCAGCACCGCCGCCGTCGTCAGACCCATCCCCAGACCGTTCATCGCGGAGGTCGTGACCGCAAGCGTCGGACACATGCCGAGCGTCAGGACAAAGGTGGGATTTTCCTTTACCAGTCCGTTGTATATTCTCTCTCCTGCCTTATTCATTACCGTCACCTCCTCCCAGAAGCTCCAGCGCAACCCTTAAGCCGCCGTTCACGGCATTGGTGACTGCCTTCGTCGTAACCGTCGCGCCGCTGATGGCGTCCACCTCATTTTCCGCAGACGCGCCGCCTCCCTTTACATAAGTAAAGCTCTCTACGCTTTTCCCGGCAAACTGCGGTATCAGCACCGTAGGCGCTTCCATGCCAAGTCCCGGCGTCTCGCTGATCTCCGTGATGGAGACACCGCTTACCGTACCGTCAGCCGTCACGCCGACATACAGAACGATATCGCCGCCGTAGCCCTTCGAGGACACCGCCTCCACGACGCAGCCGTAGCGCTGTGAGCCGTTTAAGGCTTCATATATCGTGCCGATCTCCACGCCCTCTCCCGCAAGCTCCGACAGAACCGCTCCGTCCGGTATGTATCCCGTTTCCGTAAAGCTTAAGGAAATGCCCTGCTCCTTTGCCGACGGAAAGACCTTCTCACACGCCTCGCGGATCGTCTTTTCCTGCTGAAGACGTCTCGGCTCCTTCGTCAGCTCGTAGACAAAGCCGAGCAGCAGTCCTGATAAAAGCGTAATCACAAAGAGAATCATTGCTTCCTTCAGCATCGTCCTGACTTCACTGTTATTTTTCATGACGCCCGCCTCCTCTCTTACAGCCGAAAGCCGCAGGCTTCGTGATCCGCTCGATCAGAGGAACCAGCAGATTTCCGATAATGATCGCATAGGATACCCCTTCCGCTCCGGGACCGAAGATACGGAGAATCCCCGTCATGATGCCCAGAAAGATGCCGAACAGATACTGTCCCTTTACCGTGATCGGTCTCGTCACATAATCCGTTGCCATAAAGAACGCTCCGAGCATCAGCCCGCCGCCGGCAAGCTGTGCCGCAAGGTACGCCGGATCAAAGCCGTGTCCGCCGAAGATTCCGACAAAGACTACAAAGGATACCAGATAACTTCCCGGAATCCGCAGATCGATGATGCCCAGAAGCAGCAGAAGGCACGCGCCGATGACAATTGCGATCACCGAGGTTTCGCCGATCGTTCCCGCCGTCCGACCGAGCACCATATCCATGACATTGACCTCTTCCCCCGCCTTTAATGCCGCAAGCGGCGTAGCGCCGGTATATGCGTCGCAGTCAAACGCCGTCATTGCCGTCGGAAAAGAGATCAGCAGAAAACATCTCGCCGCAAGCGCGGGATTCATGAAATTCTGTCCCAGACCGCCGAACAGCATCTTGACGACCAGAATGGCAAACACGCCGCCGAGCGCCGCGATCGGGAGCGGGATCGTCACGGGAAGGTTCAGGGCAAGCAGAAGTCCCGTCACCACCGCCGAAAGATCCGTGATCGTCAGTTTTTTCTTATATAAGCCAAACAGAAACTCCGTCAGCACCGTACTCGCGACCGTCACAAGAATCACGGCCGCAGCCCTTGCGCCGAAATTGTAGATGCCATACCCCGCCGCCGGCATCAGGGCGGCAACAACGGCAAGCATGATCCCGCTCGTAGTCACGCCGGAACGAATATGGGGATTCGATGATACCTTAAACAATCCGCTCATGCTTTTCCTCTCCTCCTACTTCTTTCTCTTTGCAAGCTGTATTTTCCGCATGGACTTGATCTCCTGCGTCAGCGGTCTCTTCGCAGGACAGACAAAGCTGCAGCAGCCGCATTCACAGCACTCCATACCGTTATTTTTTACAAATTCCTCTTCCTCAAAATGCTCCGCATGGCTCGCAAGACGGCTTGGCAGCAGTCTCGCAGGACAGGCTTCCACGCACCGTCCGCAATTGATGCAGGGACCCGGCTTCATCGCCGCGACATCATCCTTCGTCAGCGCAAGCAGCGCCGTTGAAGTCTTTGTTGACGGTACATTCAGATCGAACATCCCGAAGCCCATCATCGGTCCGCCGCAGATGATCTTCTCCGGCGTCTCCCGAAAGCCTCCCGCCTCATTTAAGATCTCCTGATAGCTCATACCGATCCTGACACGGAAATTCCTCGGATTTGCCACGGCGTCTCCCGTGACGGTAATGATCCTTTCCATTAACGGTATTCCCTCCGCCACGGCACGGTACACCGCAACCAGCGTATCCACATTGTTCACGATACAGCCGACATCCGCAGGAAGCATGGAAGAATTTACCTTTCTTCCCGTCGTCGCATAGATCAGCTGTCTTTCGCCGCCCTGCGGATACTTTGTCTTCAACGCCTTTACCGTGATCCCGGGCTCGTCCTTTGTAAGCTGCCGCAGAAGCTGAATACAGTCCGGCTTATTGTCCTCGACGGCAAGGATTCCCTGTGCATTCGGGAAAAGCTTCAGCGCGATCTTCAGTCCGCCGATCAGCTTTTCCGGTTCCTCCAGCATCCTCCGGTAATCGGAGGTCAGATACGGCTCACATTCCGCACAGTTGGCAATGACATACTCTATCTTTTCCGGCTCCTTCGGCGACAGCTTGACATGCGTGGGAAACCCTGCCCCGCCCATGCCGACGATTCCCGCCTCTCTGACAATGTCAATGATCTCTTCCCGCGTCAGCTTCTCGAGCGGCGCCTGCGGATAAAAGCCGACATCCTCATACAGCCCGTCATTTTCCACGACAATACTCTGCACCATATCCCCCGTTACGACCCGTCTCGGCTCTATCGCCTTTACGGTTCCGGATACGGTCGCATAGACGGGCGCCGAGACAAAGCCCCCGCTCTCGGCGATCTTCTGTCCCGCCAGCACTCTGTCCCCCCTGGCAACGATCGCCTTTGCCGGAGCGCCGATATGCTGAGACAACGGATAGACCAGTTCGCTTCCGGGAAGAATATCCTGAATCGGCTTATCCTTCGACAATTCCTTTCCATCATATGGGTGGATCCCACCCGCAAATGTCAACTTTGCCATACCTTTCTACGTCCTTTCCTCTTTCTATCCGAGATGATTTGTCGAATCATGCAAAACCTCTCCCCATAAATATACTATTTTTTTCACTAAAATACTACTGTAAAATTTAATTTTATGCTATACTGTCCTTATCGAAAACACAGGAGGTCTGCCATGAGAATTTCCGAGGAAACACTGGATAATTTTTCCGTCTCCTATCCGCTGGAACGGCTTGCGCCGCTCGAGCGCATTCTATTTCTGGATATCGAAACGACCGGATTCACGGCGCGTTCTTCCTATCTCTATCTGATCGGCTGCGCCTATTATCTCGCCGGAAAGTGGCACACGATTCAATGGATGGCTGAGGATTACAGTCAGGAAGCCGATATCCTGAATGCCTTTTTTGAATTTTCGCGTCTGTACCGTTATCTGATCCACTTTAACGGAAACAACTTCGACCTTCCCTTCCTACAGCAGAAATGCGAACAGCTCTCTCTTCCGCACAGCTTTGATTCCTTTCAGGGAATCGATCTCTACAGAAGGGTCGCGCCTTACAAATTCATCCTGCGTCTTCCGAACTGTAAGCAGAAAACGCTGGAGCAGTACCTCGGCATCGACCGCAAGGATGTTTTTTCCGGCGGCGAGCTGATCGGTCTTTATCACGACTATGTAAAAACGCCGTCGGAATTTTCAGAAAACGCCCTTTTTCTGCACAACGCCGACGACCTGAAGGGGATGCTGGAGATTCTGCCCGTCCTCGCCTGTTATGATCTGTTTAACCAGCCTGTACGGGCGAAAAAGGTTCAGGCAAATTCTTATCGGGATGCCGCAGGCAACAGCCGCAGGGAGCTTCTGATCACGCTCGCTCCGGACACGCCGCTGCCGAAAGCGGTCAGCGCCTCGGCGAACAACTGTTATCTGCGCGCGGAGGGTTCTCTTGTTACCCTGAAGATCCCGATTTATGAGGAGGAGCTGAAATACTTCTACTCCAACTACCACGATTACTATTATCTCCCGACGGAGGACGTTGCGCTGCATAAGTCCGTCGCGGGCTTTGTCGATCGGGAGCACCGCGTTCCCGCCTCTGCGGCGAACTGCTATACCCGGAAATTTTCCTCCTATCTGCCGCAGTGGGACATTGTTTTTGAACCGTTTTTCAAGCGCGAATATAAGAGCCGCGAGCTGTTCTTCGAGCTGACCGATGAATTAAAAAGAGACCGGAAGGCTTTTTCCGACTACGCTTCCCATATTCTCTCCATGCTGGCGGCTTCGTACTGACAAAAGCATCCTCAAAACGCGATGCGGGAATCCTGCTTAACAGAATCGAAAAGCTGCGGCTCTACCTTTCGGTATTGCCGCAGCTTTTCTCTGTATCTGTCTTTTTACCCCGTTTTACAACGGTTTCTGATAAAAGAAGGAGTTTTTCCTCTCATATCCCATTTCTTTATAGTTTACGATCTGCTCCGTGCTGCCGATAAAAAGGATTCCGCCGGGCGCAAGCGACTTATAAAACTTACGAAAGACCTCGTCCTTTGCCTCCTCGGTAAAATAGATCAGCACATTGCGGCAGACGATCATGTGATACCCCGTCTGATAGGTGTCCTTTAAGAGATTATGCTCCTTAAAATCCACCCTTGCCTTAACTTCGTCGGAAATCTTATAGGACGGTCCGACCTGCGTAAAATACTTTTTCTTTAAATCGTCCGGTACGGCGGCAATACTCTTACCGTCATACAGCCCGACCTTCGCCTTCGCAAGGATCTGCTTATCGAGATCCGTCGCAAAGATACGGATACTGCTCAAGGGCATATATCGGGATAACGCCATGACAAGAGAATACGGTTCATCACCCGTAGAGCACGCAGCGCTCCAGATCTTCAGATTTTTTCCGAAATTCTTTATCAGCTCCGGAAGAACCTGAACATCCAGAAGCTTCCACTGCTCCGGATTCCGGTAAAACTCCGACACATTGATCGTAATATAGCTCACAAACTCTTCAAACAGCGCCTTATCCGTCTTCAGGGCAGACACATATTTTTCATAGCCTTCGATCTTATGCTTTGCGATCAGCGTGTCAATCCGGCGTTTCATCTGCTTTTCCTTATAGCAGTTTAAGTCAATCGTCGTCAGCGCCAGTACTTCCCGCTTAAAGTATTCGTAGTCATACGTCATGGGCATACACCATCCCTGTCCGTCTTTTCTCTTCAGTCCTCTGCTTCCTGTGCAGCGATCACCTCGTCGATATTGACAGAGACAACATCCTCATCGGAATCATCCGTATTCGCCGCAAGCATCGCCTTGATGCTTAAGGAAATCTTTCTGTCAGCCTCATTGAAGTCAACGATCTTTGCCGTTACCTCGTCGCCGGTCTTCAGCACGTCAGACGGCTTCTCAACATGCTCCTTGGAGATCTGGGAAACATGAAGCAGCGCATCCACACCGGGCTCAAGCTCAATAAACGCGCCGAAATCCGTCATCCTTGCAACGGTACCGGTAACTACCGTTCCGACTGCATATCTGTCAGCTGCATCCTTCCAAGGGTTTGCATCATCAAACTTCAGGGAAAGCGCAATCTTGCTTCCGTTGATCTCCTTGATCAGGACATTCAGCTTATCGCCTACCTTGAACACCTTCTTCGGATGCTCTACGCGTCCCCAGGACATCTCGGAGATATGAAGCAGTCCGTCCGCGCCGCCGAGATCGACAAACGCACCGAAGTCCGTTACGTTCTTTACAACGCCTTCTACGATATCTCCCTCATGGATTCTCTCGAACAGCTCCTTCTGAAGCTCTGCCTTCTTCGCCATCAGAAGCTGTCTGCGGTCGCCGATGTATCTTCTTCTCTTCGGATTATACTCGCTGATTACAAACTCGATCTCCTGACCCGCATACTTCGTCAGATCCTTCTCATAAGAATCGGAAACCAGACTCGCAGGAATAAAGATCCTTACCTCTTCCACGATCACGCTTAAGCCGCCGTCGAGCACCTGCGATACGACAGCCTTGAGAACCTCTCTGTTGTTGTATGCTTCCTCGATTCTCTTGTTTCCTCTGTCTGCGGCAAGTCTCTTATAAGTCAGCACAACCTGACCCTCGCCGTCATTTACCTTCAGAACCTTTACTTCCATGGTATCGCCGGGCTTTACCACCGTCGTCAGGTCTACGCTTGCATCGTTTGTGTATTCGTTTTTCGTAAGAATACCGTCTGACTTGTATCCGATGTTCAAAACGATTTCATCCGCCTTGACATCGATGACCGTGCCCTCGACTACCTCTCCTGAATGTATTGTCTTAATTGAATCTTCCAGCATTTGTTCAAAAGTTAATTCTGACATAATTTTGAACCTCCTCGATTAATTTATTTGGGGTGGAAGCCCCCGCTGTAATACCCACCAGGCGGACAGATTTAGGCAGTTCTAAATGCAAGTCATCCAGTGTCTGTATAAAATAGGTCTCTGCACACTCCTCACGGCAGATCTCGTACAGCTTTCTGCTGTTAGAACTGTGCTTCCCTCCTATTACGATCATCACATCAGCCTTCCGGGCAAGCGCCCCTGCTGACTGCTGACGCTCCTCTGTCGCGTTACATATAGTATTCACAACACTAACATTGTAACCTTTTTTTTCAAAAATTTCAACTATATATTGAAATTTATTGTAGTTAAATGTCGTCTGGGAGACAACGCACAGCTTCCGGTGCGCGGGCGGAACGAATTTTTCCGCCTCCTCCGGCGTTTCGAGCACCGTCGCTCCGCCGCTGCACCGGCCGACGATTCCCTCTACCTCGGGGTGTCCCGGGTTTCCGATGATGACAATATGACTTCCGGCGGCGCTCTCCTTTTCGACGATCCTGTGTATCCGCTTTACAAACGGACAGGTCGCATCCACGCACGAAAACCCTTTCTGCTCCAGAAGCGTATAACATTCCGGCGGAACGCCGTGCGCACGGATCACTGCCACGGTCTCTCCGTCCGCGACGTCGCGTGACGGGAAACGAAGAAGCGCCTCCCTGTCCTCAATCACTCTCACGCCGCGTTCCGTAAGCTCTCTGACAACCTCCTCATTGTGCACGATCGGCCCATAGGTATAGATAGTTTTCCCTTTTTCAAGCTGTTCATACACGGTATCCACCGCGCGCTTCACTCCGAAACAGAAGCCCGCGCACGCTGCAAGCTCTACTTTCATGCCGTCTCCTCCCCGCCTATTCCTTACAGAGAGAGAGAATCTTTTCAATTACCTCTTCCACCGTCATGTCGGAGGTATCCACGCAGACCGCATCCTCAGCCTGCTTTAACGGGGAAGTCTCCCTGTGCATATCGCGGTAATCCCTCTCCTCTATATCCGCCTTTACCGTTTCAAAATCGCTCTCTTCTCCTTTTGCGCGAAGCTCCTCGCAGCGTCTCTTCGCACGCACGCTGCTGCTCGCCGTGAGATAGATCTTTTTCTGCGCATCGGGCAGAACGCAGGTCCCGATATCCCGCCCGTCCATGATGCAGTCGCTCTCTGCCGCAAGTCTGCGCTGCAGCGCAACCAGCTTCTCTCTCACCTCCGGGATGACACTGATCACGGAAGCCGCGTTGCCGGTCTCCTCCGTCCTTAAAAAAGCATTGACGTTTTCCCCGTTCAGATATACCACCTGTATCCCATCCTCATGGCGGATCGTAACGTCTGCACTGCCGCATGCCGCAATGATGCCTTCCCGATCCTCCGGCGCGATCCCCTGTCTGACAACGAAAAGCGCCATTGCGCGGTACATTGCCCCCGTATCCACATAGATCAGATTCATCCGTTTCGCAACCGCTTTCGCGATCGTACTCTTTCCGGCGCCCGCCGGACCGTCAATTGCAATATTGTAACTCATACACTGCCTCCTGCAAGATGCCCGGTAGACCAGGCAATCTGTAAATTAAAGCCGCCCGTCAGTGCGTCCAGATCCAGCACTTCGCCGGCAAAGTAAAGCCCCTTCATTTTCTTTGATTCCATCGTGGACGGATTGATATCCTTTACGGAAACGCCGCCGCGCGTGATGATCGCCTCGGCGAAATCCCTCGTTCCTTTTACGGACAGCGGCAGCTGCCTGATCCGGTCTGCAAAGCGCTGTCTCTCCTCTCTCGAAATCTCATTGACCTTTTTCTCCGGATCTATCCCGGAAAGCTCCACCATCACGGGAATCAGCTTCGACGGGAAGAGTGCGCCCAGCGCGTTCTTAAACCGACGGTTCCTGTTTTCCTCAAACTCCCTGAGCAGTCTCCTGTCAAGCTGTTCCCCGTTTAATGCCGGCTTGAGATCCAGATACAGCATCGCTTCCGTTCCCGGTCTGTAATAGCTGCTCGCCGATAAGACAAGCGGTCCGCTGACCCCGAAGTGGGTAAACAGCATCTCGCCGAACCCGTCATATACCTTCTTCCCGCCGCAGACAAGCGACAGACCGACATTCTTCAGGGAAAGTCCCATAAGCTGTCCGCACCACTGCTCTTTGATGTTGAACGGCACAAGCGCCGGAAGCGGTTCAACCAGTCCGTGCCCCGTTTCCTTTGCAAAGCGATAGCCGTCTCCCGTCGAGCCCGTGGACGGATAGGAGACACCGCCCGTACAGACGATAACCTTATCCGCAGAAAGCGTCTGCCCGCTCTTCAGTCTTACACCCTCGATCTTCTCCGTTCCGAGAAGCCTTTTTACCTCCGTGTTCAGCCGTATCCCGACGCCTTTCTTCTTCAATTCCCGCTGAAACGCCGCGATCACATCCGACGAGTGATCCGAGACGGGAAACACCCGATCCCCGCGCTCCGTCTTCAGCGGACAGCCCGCACGCTCTAAAAATGCCATGACCGCGCGGTTGTCGAAATCATGAAACGCGCTGTACAAAAACTTCGGATTCCGGCAGACATTTGCAAACAGTGTCTCACGCTCCGCCGCATTTGTGACATTGCATCTTCCCTTTCCGGTAATGAACAGCTTTTTCCCGAGCTTTTCATTCTTTTCCAGCAGACTGACCTCATGTCCGTTGTCTGCCGCCGCGATCGCCGCCATCATTCCCGCAGCGCCGCCGCCGACCACTATTACACGGCTCACCTTGCATTCTCCTTCCTGAGCGAATACCCAAGCATCGGCTCGTCATTGATAAAATCAATCTCATCATTCAGGTACACCTGATAATTGTTCCAAGTCTCCTCCAGCGTTTCCAGATTATGTCTGACCTCCTGCGGACATTTCAGACAGAGCGCAACGACCAGCGCATTGATCACGCTTAACGGCGCCACAAGCGAGTCCACGATGGAGACCATGTCGCTTCTGGCGAGCAGATTGCAGGAGGAATACAGATTCATCGGCGAATGTGTGGAATCCGTGATCGCGATCACCTTCGCGTTCCGGTCGCTCGCAAACTCCATCGCCTTGAGCGTGCGCATGGAATATCGCGGAAAGCTGATCCCGATGAAACAGTCCCTGTCGTTTATCCTGATCATCTGTTCAAAGGTCTCGCTCACGCTTGTCGTCTTTAAGAGTACAACGCCGCCACGGATCATATTCAGATAAAAATGTAAAAACTCCGCCAGCGGTTCATTGCTGCGCAGTCCCATGATATAAACCGTTTCCGCCGCAAGAAGCGTCTCCACCGCAAGCTCAAATGCGGCAGGATCCAGATTGTCGATCGTGTGCTGCAGCTTTTCCATGTCTGCCGTGAGCACGGAGGTCAATACCTCCGATTGCGTACTTCTGCCGTACTTTGCATCCATACGCTGCACCGTGCTGAGTTTTCCCCTGACGCACTCCTCCAGCGCTTTCTGAAATTTCGGATAGCCGTCATACCCGACACCCGACGCGAAGCGCACCACCGTCGATTCACTGATGCCGAGCATCTCCCCAAGCTTTGCCGCCGTCATGAAAACCGCCTGATCGTAATGCTCCAGGATAAATGCCGCAATCGTCTTATGGCTCTTGCTCATCCTGTCATACTGCTCCGATATCCTGCTTAAGATATCATACTTTTCCGCCATGCTCCGCCCTCCGCTACTTTCCGTCCGCAAAGGCTCTGTAGGAATTTTCCAAAAGCTCCCTTGTCTGCATATCCGTCAGATCGTAATCCCCCGTCAGCGACATACATGCCGCGCCGTGAATGAAGATCCACATTTTCATAAACAGCTCCTGCGGATCCGGACAGCCCGCAACCCTTGCAAGATTGATCTCATAGACCACATTTCCCTCTGCGCCGTTTAAGAGCTCATACATGCTCTTATGTCCCTCGGCATAATTGACGAACAAAAGCTCAAACAGATGGCGCTCCTGTCTCGCGAATGCGATATATGCCATGCCGAGATTGACAAACGGCGTCTTTCCCATGCGGGGGTACAGATTATAAAAATCCCGGAAGAATGCCGCCGCCTTTTCATAAACCGCGTCCGCAAGCTCCTCCATATTCTGATAGACACGGAAGATCGGCTGCGTCGAGCAGCCCGCCCGCGCCGCGACCTTTCTCGCCGTAACCTCTCCGATCCCTTCTTCTCTTGCCATGGCAAACGCCGTGTCCAGAATCTTTTCTACCGTAACCGATTCTTTTCTCGCCATTTTTCCCTCCGGTTCCTCTCCCGTCTTCTCCGGGTATCCGTCCGTTTCTCTCCCTGTCATTCCCCGCTTCCGAAAAAACGCTTCGTAACATCTGTTATTTTACAGACTGTGCCCCATTCTGTCAAGCAAAAAAGGGGAGAGCCGCCGTGGCAGCTCTCCC
>CAZVWN010000043.1:12030-15676 GCA_964631065.1 uncultured Acetatifactor sp. | reverse complement strand
GATTCCTCCCCGCCATTGACAGATTCTGCGGGATAAAGTACAGTGAAGGTATCGGAAGCAGAGAAAGGTATCTGCTTTTTGCAAGTACCTGAAACAGGAGGAAGAGATGAGATTACGAAATATTACCGGATCGAGAGAGGTGATCGCGGCGAGCGCCTATGTTGTCCCGGAGGAGACGCAGCCGGAATGTCCCGGCAGATGGAAGGAAATTTTTGGGAACGGGCAGCCGCTTCATATCGAGATCGGTATGGGAAAGGGAAAATTCATCCATACTATGGCGAAGGCGCATCCGGAGATCAATTATGTCGGCATTGAAAAATATTCGAGCGTTCTTCTGCGTGCGATCCAGAAGATGGAGCAGGAGGAGCTGCCGAACCTGAAGTTTCTTAGGATGGATGCGGAAACCATTGCGGAGGTTTTCGGCGAGGGGGAGGTTGACAGGATTTACTTAAACTTCTCCGATCCGTGGCCGAAGGACAGGCATGCAAAGCGCAGACTGCCCTCGAGGGAGTTTCTGGCGCGCTATGATAAAATCCTGAAAAAGGACGGAAAGCTGGAATTTAAGACGGATAACAGGGCGCTGTTTGATTTTGCGGTGGAAGAGCTGGAGCCGGCGGGCTGGAAAGCGGATGTGATCACCTATGATCTTCATGCGGATGAAAATTTAATGGAAGGAAATGTCATGACGGAATATGAAGAGAAATTCTCCGCAATGGGGAATCCTATCTGTAAATATATCATTAGGAGGTAGCATATGGTAAAGCATTTTACGACGGAAAATTTTGAGAAAGAGGTTTTGGGATCTGAGCTTCCGGTATTGGTGGATTTTTATGCGGACTGGTGCGGTCCGTGTAAGATGATGGCGCCGGTCATGGAAAAGCTGGCGGAGGAATTTGACGGCAGGATCATCATCGGAAAGTGCAACGTGGATGAGGAGTCGGAGCTTGCCGGAAGGTATCGGGTGACGAGTATCCCCGCCTTTATCGTTTTTCAGAACGGCGAGGCGGCAGCGACCTTTATCGGGGCGCGGTCGGCGTCGGAGATGAAAAAGGAAATCGGGCAGTTTGTAGACTGATACGAAGAAAGGGTTCGTGTCCGCAAAAAGCGGATGGAGGATCGCTATGAAGGGAAAAGTCTGGATTTACGAAGGAAAGAGAAGTCTGATGAGCATCCTCGGCGCATTTCTTTATGCGGCGGGGATCAATCTCTTTGTTGTTCCGGCGGGACTGTATACGGGCGGACTGATGGGTATCTGTCAGGTGATCCGTACCCTGCTGACGACGGTGGCGGGGTTGGATTTCGGCAGCTTTGATATCGCCGGCATCATCTATTATCTCTTTAATGTTCCGCTGTTCATCCTTGCTTTCAGAAAGCTGGGAGGAAAATTCTTCGCAAAGACGCTGCTTGACGTAACGGCAATGACGTTTTTTATGTCCGTGATTCCGCCGACGGCTGTCGTGGATGATGTGATGGCGGCGGGGGTGGTCGGGGGGATTGTTTCCGGCGCGGGCGTAGGTCTCATCCTGCGTATGGGCTCCTCCAGCGGCGGGATGGATGTCGTCGGGGTTCTTTTGACGAAGTGGAAGAGAAACTTCAGCGTCGGGAAGGTGAATCTGCTGATGAATATGGCGCTGTACGGGAGCTGTCTGTTTCTGTTTGACGTCGGAGTTGTCGTCTATTCCGTGGTATATGCGGCGGCGCATGCGCTTGCGATGGATAAGATGCATACGCAGAACATCAACGTGGAGGTCAACATTATTACAAAGACAGATACGACAGAGCTGGAGAAGGAGGTTTTTCAGGAGCTGGGGCGCGGAATCACGAAATGGGAGGCACTCGGCGCATATACCCATGACAGCTCCCATATTCTCTATATCATGCTTTCCAAATATGAGGTCAACCGGCTGAAGGCAATCATCCATAAATATGACCCCAACGCTTTTATTGTGGTAAACGAAGGGGTCAGTGTGGATGGACATTATCTGAAAAAGCTATAGGCTTAGTACCGTTTCTTTGCCGTCTGGACGGGTTCGCTCGTAAGATCCACGCCGAGACGCTTATAGATCTTGATATCGACCTCGGAGAGCATGACGGAGGTGTGTACCTGACAGCCCTTTAAGTTCGGCAGCTGCTCCAGCGCCCGCTTTGCATTGGGATCCGTGACGGCGGCGAGCGAGAGTGCGATCAGTACCTCGTCCGTGTGCAGACGGGGATTTCTGCCGCCGAGGTAGCGCACCTTGAGATCCTGGATCGGCTCGATGGCTGCGGGCTTGATCAGGCGCGTATCGTGATCGATGCCGGCAAGGTATTTCAAGGCGTTCAGCAGAAGCGCCGCAGAAGCGCCGAGAAAATCGGAGGTCTTGGAGGTGATGATCTGTCCGTCTGCAAGCTCGATCGCGGCGGTGGGAACACCGAGCTTTTCCGCGCGCTTTTTGCAGGCAACGGTTACTTTTCTGTCGTCGGTAGAGATCTTTGCCTGTTTCATCAGCAGTTCGATCTTGTAGACCTCATTTTCGGATGCCTCATCCTTTACCACCTTGTTCAGAGCGGTGTAATAACGGCGGATGATCTCCATATTGGATGCCTCGCAGCATGCCGCATCGTCAATGATGCAGTTTCCTGCCATGTTGACGCCCATGTCGGTCGGGGATTTATACGGGTTGCTGCCGTAGATGCCCTCGAAGATGGCGTTCAGAACAGGGAAAATCTCAATATCACGGTTGTAATTGATCGCCGTTTTCCCGTAGGCTTCCAGGTGGAAGGGATCAATCATGTTGACATCGTTTAAATCTGCCGTGGCGGCTTCATAGGCAAGGTTGATCGGATGCTTTAACGGAATGTTCCAGATCGGGAAGGTCTCGAACTTTGCGTATCCCGCCTTGATGCCGCGGAGATTGTCGTGATAGAGCTGGGAGAGACAGGTCGCCATCTTGCCGCTGCCGGGACCCGGCGCCGTAATGACGACAAGCGGTCTGGTCGTCTCAATGTATTCATTCCGTCCGTAGCCGTTTTCGCTGACGATCAGAGGGATGTTTGAGGGATACCCCTCGATCGTGTAATGCAGATACACTTTGATGTTTTTCTTTTCCAGCTTTGCCTTGAACTGATCCGCACTGTTCTGACCGGAATAGTGTGTGATGACTACGCTGCCGACGTAAAGTCCCTTTTTGAGAAATTCCTCGCGCAGACGGAGAACATCAACGTCATAGGTGATTCCGAGATCGCCGCGCATCTTATTCTTTTCAATGTCCGCAGCGCTGATGACGATAACGATCTCCGCATAGTCGGAGAGCTGCATCAGCATGCGCAGCTTGGAGTCGGGAGCAAAGCCGGGAAGAACGCGGGAAGCATGGTAATCATCAAAAAGCTTGCCGCCGAACTCGAGGTAAAGCTTGTCCCCGAACTGACCGATCCGCTCCTTAATGTGCTCCGATTGCATTTTCAGATACTTTTCGTTGTCAAAACCGCATTTCATTTCTTTGCCCATACCTTTCTGTTGTTGAACTGAAGTTATTAAAAACACTTTTGTATTCTAGCACAAAACGGTATGAGTTGGAACAGAAAAGTTTAGAAATCTTTAAGAGATCGGGCGTTTTTTTCACATTTACACTATTGATTTATCAAACATCAATCTCTATAATAAAAT
>CAZVWN010000043.1:0-11930 GCA_964631065.1 uncultured Acetatifactor sp. | reverse complement strand
GTTTTTTTCACATTTACACTATTGATTTATCAAACATCAATCTCTATAATAAAATGGATTGTAATTATTTTGAATAGTATAAGAAGAAACAAGGAATGGAGTTACTATGGAAAACAGGATCAACCGATATGAAAACGGCGGCGGATATAACAACGGAAACCGCGGAAATATGCCCGGCGGCAACGGCGGGAAGAATGGCGGCAGCGGAAATGAACCCCCGAAGTGGCCGAATATTGTAACCATGATCCTTGCGGGACTGACCGTTGTTCTGCTGATCCTTTTTTGTGCAAATTTTCTGTTCGGCGGTTCGTCCGACGGTGTGGAGGTTCCGTACACGGAATTTCTTCAATATATAGAAGCGGAACGTGTCGAAGAGGTGGAAGTGCGCTCTACGGGCGAGATCTACTTTTCCCTGAAAGCGGAGGAAACGGCGGAGAGCGAAAAGGGTGACAGCCGGTATCCCGGTCTGCTTCCGGGCTTTGGTCTTTACGGGATGCAGCAGTCCGCGCAGAAGACCTATTACACGATCCTGATGGAGGATCTGAATACGCTGACCGGACGTCTGGAAGCGCACGGAATTGAGGGGACGCGTATTCCCAGCGATAATTCCGGCTTCTGGGAGATCATTATCTCGATTGTTCTGCCGATTCTGCTGATGTGGCTGCTGTTAAGCCTGATGTTTAAGAAGATGGGCGGAGCGGGCGGCCCGATGGGTGTCGGGAAAAATAATGCGAAGGTGTATGTCCAGAAGGAGACGGGAGTTACCTTTAAGGATGTAGCGGGCGAGGACGAGGCGAAGGAGTCTCTGGTCGAGGTTGTCGATTTTCTGCATAACCCGGGAAAATATTCTAAGATCGGTGCGAAGCTGCCGAAGGGAGCGCTGCTGGTAGGCCCGCCCGGAACGGGTAAGACGCTGTTGGCAAAGGCGGTTGCGGGAGAAGCGCATGTACCGTTTTTCTCCCTGACGGGTTCGGATTTTATCGAGCTGTATGTCGGCGTCGGCGCGAGCCGTGTGAGAGACCTTTTCAGGGAAGCGAATAAGAATGCGCCCTGTATCATTTTTATTGATGAGATTGACGCAATCGGCAGAAGCCGTGATTCCAAATACGGCGGCGGAAACGAGGAGCGGGAGCAGACGCTGAACCAGCTGCTCTCCGAGATGGACGGATTTGATACCTCGAAGGGAATCCTTGTCCTTGGCGCGACGAACCGTCCGGAAATTCTGGACAAGGCGCTGCTGCGTCCGGGACGTTTCGACAGGCGGATCATCGTGGATAAGCCGGATCTCAAGGGACGTGTCGAGATTCTGAAGGTACATGCGAAGGACGTAAAGATGGACGAGACGGTGGATCTCGACGCGATTGCGCTGGCGACGAGCGGCGCGGTCGGCTCCGATCTTGCCAACATGATCAACGAGGCGGCGATCAACGCGGTCAAGGAGGGCAGGGAATTTGTCTGCCAGAAGGATCTTTTTGACGCGGTTGAGGTCGTACTTGTCGGCAAGGAGAAGAAGGATCGTATCATGAGTAAGGAGGAACGCCGTATCGTTTCTTATCATGAGGTCGGGCATGCCCTGATCAGTGCGCTTCAGAAAAATTCCGAGCCGGTACAGAAGATCACGATCGTTCCCCGTACCATGGGGGCGCTGGGATATGTCATGCACGTGCCGGAGGAGGAAAAGTATCTGAATACCGAGGCGGAGCTGCGGGATATGCTGGTAAGCCTTGTCGGCGGACGCGCTGCGGAGGAGGTTGTCTTTGACACCGTGACGACCGGCGCGGCGAACGATATCGAAAAGGCAACGGATATTGCGCGGAACATGATCACGCGTTACGGCATGAGTAAAAAGTTCGGGCTTGTCGGTCTGGCGACTGTTGAGAGCCAGTATCTCGAGGGGCGGACAGAGTTAAACTGTAGTGATAAGACGGCGGCGGAGATCGACGCGGAGGTCGTTGAGATCCTGCGGGAAAGCTATGAAAAGGCGCTGTCCATGCTGCGGGAGAACCGTGAGATCATGGATAAGCTCGCGGAATTCCTGATCGAGAAGGAAACGATCACAGGTAAGGAATTTATGGAAATTTTCCGCAGGGAAAAAGGAATCCCGGAGCCTGTCTCGGAAGAGAAAGCGGAAGCTGACAAAACGGAGAAGACGTCGGATGCGGAAAAGCGCAGTGAACTTAAGATGCGCGCTTCGGCAGAACCGGGAATTACGATGCCGGAGGCGGTGGAAATCCCGAAGCCTGTGGAAATGCCGGAGAGCAGCGGCGTACAGCCCGGAGCGCAGGACGGAGCATCCGGGACGGCGCAGCCGGAAATGCGGACGGGAGCTGAAAGCGGGAATGCCGCGCAGCAGGATAACCGTTCTACGGGGAGATTCTCAAACGGGAAGCTCGATTAAGGATAAATAAGAGTCCGGAAAGCTCTTTGCCGAAGACGGCAGGGAGCTTTTTCGGGCTTTGCAGTCCGGGAACCTTACTGCGGACAGGGCGGAAACAGTTATGTTCAGGGAAAGCGGAGAAAAGCAGGATGTTCAATTTTGAAGAGGAATTAAAGAAGCTTCCGCGCGAGCCGGGAGTCTATATCATGAGAGATGACAGGGATGTCATTTTATATGTCGGCAAAGCGGTCAATCTGCACAATCGTGTGCGTTCCTATTTTCGGGAAAATATCGGCAGGGGACCCGCGATCGATAAGATGGTAACGCTGATCGCGCGCTTTGAATACATTGTTACGGATTCCGAGCTGGAAGCGCTCGTTCTGGAAAATAATCTGATCAAGGAATATTCGCCGAAGTATAATACGCTTCTCAAGGATGACAAAACCTATCCATATATTAAAGTAACGCTCGGGGAAGAGTTTCCGCGTATCCTTTTTTCGCGGACGATGAAAAAAGATAAATCGAAATATTTCGGGCCCTTTACAAGCGCTGCCGCCGTAAAGGATACGATCGAGCTGTTGAATAAGCTGTACTGTCTCAGAACCTGTAACCGCACGCTTCCGCGGGACACAGGGCTGGAGCGTCCCTGCCTGAATTATCATATTAAGCAGTGTCTTGCCCCCTGTCAGGGATATGTCGGCAGAGAGCAGTACCGGGAACAGATCAATCAGGCGCTGGATTTTTTAAACGGAAATTATCAGGTCATTCTGAAGGATCTTGAGACGAAGATGCAGACGGCGGCAGAAAAGCTGGACTTTGAAGCGGCGGCAGAGTACCGCGATCTCTATAACAGTGTAAAGCAGGTTTCCCAGAAACAGAAGATTACGGACAGCGTCGGCGAGGACAAGGATATTCTCGCCCTGTATCAGGATGAGACGGAGGCGGTGGTACAGGTGTTCTTTGTCCGTGACGGAAAGCTGATCGGCAGGGAGCATTACTATATGACACATGTGTCAGGCGACGACAAGCCGGGGATACTGGGTAATTTTGTCAAGCAGTTTTATGCGGGAACCCCGTTCATTCCCCGTGAGCTGATGCTGCAATATGAGATTGAGGACAGTGAGCTGATTGAAAAATGGCTTTCGGAGCGGAAGGGCGGGCGCGTCCATATCCGCGTGCCGAAGATCGGGGCGAAGGAGAAGCTGGTCGAGCTGGCGGCGCAGAATGCGAAGCATATCCTGGAGCAGGACAGAGAGCGGCTGAAGCGGGAAGAGGGACGCACGATCGGCGCGGTAAAGGAAATTGCGGCGATCCTCGGCTTGGAGCATATTGAGCGGATGGAGGCATTCGATATCTCCAACATCAACGGCTTTGAAAATGTCGGCTCCATGATCGTCTTTGAGAAGGGAAAGCCGAAGCCGAGCGATTACCGGAAATTCCGCATCCGGACCGTATCGGGGCCGGATGATTATGCATGTATGCGCGAAGTCCTGACGAGAAGGTTTACGCACGGGATGGAGGAGCGGGCGGAGCTTGCGGAAAAAGATCTGGACAGGGAATACGGCAGCTTTACGAAATTTCCCGATCTGCTGATGATGGACGGCGGCAGAGGACAGGTAAACATTGCGCTTTCCGTGCTGGACGAGCTGCATATCGACATTCCCGTCTGCGGGATGGTGAAAGACGATAACCACCGCACCAGAGGACTGTATTTCCAAAATGTCGAGCTGCCGATCGATACCCGTTCCGAGGGGTTTAAGCTGATTACGCGTGTACAGGATGAGGCGCACCGCTTTGCGATAGAGTATCACCGTTCCCTGCGCAGCAAATCTCAGGTAAAGTCCGTGCTGGACGATATTCCCGGCGTGGGACCTGCGAGACGAAAAGCCCTGATGCGGCATTTTAAATCCATCAGCGAGATCAGGGAGGCGTCCGTGGAGGAGCTTCTTGCGATACCGGAATTAAACCGCAGGGCGGCGGAGGATATCCGGAATTTTTTTCAAAAAAGCAGGGATAGTGCAGGGTAATTCCCGAAAGATAAACTTCACAACTTCCGGAAATTATGTTATGATGTAACTTGAGCGGAAACATATATGCGGCTGTTTGTGCCGAGAACGTCACAAATAAGCCCTGATGCGATGCCGGAAAGCGCCTGTGCGGATTTTCGGTGTGCTTCCCCGAATGAAAAACGTTCTCGGAATGGAAGGGTAATATGGAATATGTTGCATTGACCCGTTTAATTGAAAAAATGAAGCTTGTCAATCTGACGCCCGAGATCGAAGTCAAGGGGATTAAGATCAGACAGTCGGATATCAACCGTCCCGCGTTGCAGATGGCAGGATATCTGAAGCATTTTGACGCAAGCCGGATCCAGATCATCGGCTTCGTAGAGCACAGCTATTTCAGCGATCTGGAAGAGGACAGGAAGCGGGAAGTCTGCGACGAGATGATGAGCTACGATATCCCGGCGTTTGTGTTCTGCCGGGAGCTGCAGCCGGATCCGGTTTTTCTGGAAAAAGCGGTTGCACATAAGATCCCGATCCTTTCGACAAAAAAGACGACCTCTTCCTTTATGGCGGAGGCGATCCGCTGGCTCAACGTTAAGCTCGCCCCCTGTATTTCCGTACACGGCGTTTTGGTCGATGTCTACGGCGAGGGCGTTCTCATCACGGGCGAGAGCGGTATCGGTAAATCGGAGGCGGCGCTGGAGCTTGTCAAGAGAGGACATCGTCTGGTAACGGATGATGTCGTGGAGATCAGAAAGGTGAGTGACGACACGCTGATCGGCTCGGCGCCGGATGTGACGAAGCATCTGATCGAGCTGCGCGGCATCGGTATTGTAGATATCAAGGCATTGTTCGGTACCTGCTCCGTTAAGGATACCTCGAATATTGATCTCGTCATCCGCCTTGAGGACTGGGATAAGGATAAGGAGTACGACAGACTCGGACTCGAGGAAACGTATACGGAGTATCTGGGGAATAAGGTCGTCTGCCACAATATCCCCATCCGTCCGGGACGGAATCTGGCGATCATCTGCGAATCTGCCGCAGTAAATCACCGCCAGAAAAAGATGGGATACAACGCGGCGCAGGAGCTTTATGCCCGTGTACAGCAGTCGCTTGCAAAGCGGCGCGATGAGGAAGAAGAGGAATGACCGCGGATGCTGTAGCGGCTGAACAGGAAAGAGATAGAAGAGAGGTCTGAATATGGGAAAGTATGCGTTTGGCGTTGATGTGGGCGGAACTACGGTAAAGCTCGGACTGTTTGACAGGGAGGGAGCGCTTCTGGATAAGTGGGAGATCCCGACGAATAAGGCGGATAAGGGAAAGGCGATCATACCGGATATTGCGAAGAGCATCCTCTCGAAGATGGAAGAGAAGGGGATTGCAAAGGAGGAGCTGGAGGGGATCGGACTCGGCGCTCCCGGAGCCGTTGACGACAATTACACGCTGGTCGGCGGAGCCGTCAATATCGGATGGGAGCCGTTTAACATACCGGACGCGCTTCACGCATATATTGATGTACCGGTAAAAGCGGCGAATGATGCAAACGCGGCGGCGTTCGGCGAGCTTTGGCAGGGCGGCGGCAGAGGCTGTAATAATATGGTAGCGGTCACGCTCGGAACGGGTGTCGGCGGCGGTATCATTATCAACGGCAGGCTCCTGAGCGGGGCGACGGGCGCCGGCGGAGAGATCGGGCATATTCATATCGAGGACAATGAGACGGAGGAATGCGGCTGTAAGAATAAGGGCTGTCTGGAGCAGTACGCATCAGCAACGGGAATTGTCCGCCTGGCGAAAAGGCGGCTGGCGAAGGATGAGAAGCCGAGCGTGCTTCGCGAGGGAGAGCTTTCCGCGAAGAGCGTATTCGATGCCGTGAAGGCGGGCGATGCGGTGGCGATTGAAATTGCAGAGCAGTTCGGTGAGTATCTCGGGAAGGGGCTTGCCGGAGTTGCGGGCGTCGTGAATCCGGAGGTCTTTGTGATCGGCGGCGGTGTTTCCAAGGCGGGAGAGATCCTGATCAGCTTTGTGGAGCCGGCTTTTCAGAAATATGTGTTCCGGCAGTGCCGCGGCGCAAGGTTCGCACTTGCAGAGCTTGGAAACGACGCGGGAATCTACGGGGCAGCAGGGTTAATACTCAGATAGGGAAGTAGTTATATATGATCAGTGAAGCAGTGATTCAGGCATTGGGGAAATTTGTACCGGAGGAGAATATCTGCTTACAGGAGTCAATGGCAAGCCACACGACCTTTCGCATCGGTGGGCTTGCCGATTGCTTTGTAGAGTTGGAAAACGAAGAACAGCTGATAAAGATACAGAAATATCTGCGGCAGGTTGGCGTGCCGTTCTTTATTTTGGGAAACGGCAGCAATCTGCTCGTCAGTGATGACGGATATCGCGGTGTAATTCTGCGGATCGGGCCGAAGATGAGCCGGGTCAGGGTGGAGGGCTGCGCGGTCATTGCACAGGCGGGCGCTTCCATGGCGCAGATCGCACGGACGGCGTTGGAACACGGACTGACCGGAATGGAATTTGCGTCGGGGATTCCCGGAACGATCGGCGGCGGCGTTGTCATGAATGCCGGCGCTTACGGCGGGGAGCTTAGCGGGATCGTGACGCAGGTCAATGTGGTAAACGCGGACGGCGAGGTCATGGAGCTGGACAACGAAACGATGGAGTTCGGGTATCGGACCAGCACGATCCGAAATCACGCCTTTGCGGTGACGGAGGTCAGGCTTAGGCTGGAACAGGGAGATCCGCAGCAGATCAGGGCGCGGATGGAGGAGCTGGCGGCGAGAAGAAGGGAAAAGCAGCCGTTGGAATATCCCAGCGCGGGCAGTACCTTTAAGCGTCCGGACGGGTATTATGCCGGACAGCTGATCATGGAAGCGGGACTGCGGGGCTTTCAGTGCGGCGGCGCAAGAGTTTCGGATAAGCATTGCGGCTTTGTCATAAACACGGGGAATGCGACCGCGGAAGATGTCAAAGAGCTGATCCGTGAGATTCAGGCGCGGGTGAAGGAGCAGTTTCATGTAAATTTAGAGACGGAAGTTCTGTATTTGTAATCGCAGAAGTCTGCCCGTGAAGGGCATGGCGGGATGCGTATCTCTATTTAGGCGGGGGAGAAGAACGGATGAGGTTTGTCATTGTAACCGGGATGAGCGGCAGCGGAAAGAGTACCGTGCTGAAAATGTTTGAGGATGCAGGGTTTTATTGTGTGGATAATCTGCCGGTTTCCCTTGTCGGAAAATTTTTTGAGCTGATCTCCATGCCGAACAGCGAGGTCAGCAAGGTTGTACTCGGGCTGGACGTGCGTTCCGATCAGTCCTTTCAGGATGCGACGAGAACGCTGGAGCAGCTGCGGAAAAAGGGATATCCGTTTGAGATCCTCTTTCTGGATGCGGATGAGAATGTGCTGATCAAGCGTTATAAGGAGACGCGCCGCGTTCATCCGCTCGCGCCGGCGGGGCGTGTCGAGGACGGCATCCGCATGGAGCGCAAGGTGCTTGAGACGGTGAAAAAGAGCGCCGATTATGTGATTGATACGACAAATCTGCTCACAAGGGAATTAAAGGCAGAGCTGCACCGTATTTTTGTGGAAAATGAAGAGTATAATAGTCTCATGATCACGGTGATGTCCTTCGGCTTCAAATATGGAATTCCGGCAGATGCCGATCTTGTATTTGATGTGCGTTTTCTCCCGAACCCGTTCTATATTGACGAACTGAAGCATAAAACAGGAAATGAGAAAGAGGTTCAGGACTATGTGATGAACAACGGGGAGGCAGTCGCCTTTATGGACAGGCTGACCGACATGATACAGTTTCTCATACCGAACTATGTCAAGGAAGGAAAGTACAGGCTGGTGATCGCGATCGGCTGTACGGGAGGCAAGCACAGGAGCGTAACCCTTGCGAACGAGCTGTACGGGCGCATGAAGGATACGGGAAATTACGGGATCAAGCTTTATCACAGGGATGTAAACAACGGCATGATCTGACGCGAGAGGATGTGGAGAATGTCATTTTCGAGCGAGGTAAAGGAAGAACTGGAGCGGCATATCAGTCCCGCAAGGCACTGTCAGCTTGCAGAGCTTGCGGCGATCATGCACTACTGCGGACAGTACGGAAGGGATGCGGACGGCAGATATACCATCGGTTTTCAGACGGAAAACGCGGCAGTTATCAGAAAAGGCTTTACATTATTGAAAAAAACATATAATATAAATGGTGATGCTGCGCTGAACGGGCAGGAAATGCAGTCGGTTCTGCAGAAGCTGGGGAATCTTGACGAGCCGGTAAGCAGAACGGTTCTGAAGGGCTCCTGCTGTAAGAGGGCGTTTCTGCGGGGGGCTTTCTTAAGCGTCGGTTCCATGAGCGATCCGTCAAAAGGGTATCATCTTGAATTTAACTGTGCGGATGAGGCGAAGGCAAAGCAGCTGCAGGAAGTGATGGCAGATTTCGATATTGAGTCGAAGATTATCCTGCGAAAGAAATATTATGTGGTTTACCTGAAGGAGGGCTCCGGCATTGTAGACCTTCTGAATGTCTGTGAAGCCCCTGTGGCGCTGATGAGTCTGGAAAATCTCCGTATCCTGAAGGAGATGAGAAATTCCGTCAACAGAAGAGTGAACTGTGAGACGGCGAACATCACAAAGACTGTCAATGCTGCGGCGAGACAGGTAGAGGATATTGAATATCTGAAGCTGCATTACGGATTTGAAAACCTCCCCGAAGCTCTTCGGGAGATGGCGGAAGTTCGACTGGAAAACCCTGATGCACCGTTAAAGGAGCTGGGTGGATTTTTTCACCCGCCGATCGGAAAATCAGGTGTCAATCATAGATTGCGCAAACTAAGTGAGCTTGCCGAAAAGGCGAGGGAAGGTTGCGGTTCCATAAGGAGGAGGACAGATTATGACAAAGAGGAGTATCCGGATTAACCTTGAGAGCGGGCTTGAAGCCAGACCGGTGGCATTACTTGTACAGGAAGCGAGCAAATATGAAAGCACGATTTACATTCAGTCGGGTGAAAGAAAAGTGAATGCAAAGAGCATCATGGGCGTGATGAGCCTCGGGCTTGACAACGGCGAGGAGATGGACGTTACCGCAGAGGGCAGCGACGAGGAGGCAGCCGTTGACGGAATTGAGAAATTCTTAAGCGGAACAGAGGCGTAACGACGTACAGGACATATTATAGGGACGGAATCAACTGTGATTGGTTTCGTCCTTTTATGTATAAGGGGAGAAATTTACGGCATGAAGAAAAAGCTTCTTTTTGTCTATAATCCGAAGGCGGGAAAGGCGCAGATCAGGATGAAGCTTGCGGATATCCTGGACATTTTCGCGGCGGCGGATTATGAGCTTACCGTGGTTCCGACGCGTGGAAAGGGAGACGCGGAAAAAACCGTGGCGGAGCGGTCAAAGGAATATGCGCTTGTGGTATGCAGCGGCGGGGACGGTACGCTTGACGAGGCGGTAACGGGTATGATACGGAGCGGTTTCCGGACGCCGATCGGTTATATTCCGGCGGGCAGTACGAATGATTTCGGCGGAAGCCTTGCTTTGCCGAAAAATATGGTAAAGGCGGCGGAGACGGCGGTAAACGGTAGGGAGTTTCCGTGCGACATCGGTTCTTTCAACGAGGACATTTTTGTTTATATCGCGGCGTTCGGACTGTTTACGGATGTGTCCTATGAGACGGCGCAGGACGTGAAGAACGTTCTGGGGCACATGGCGTATCTTCTCGAGGGCGTGAAACGGTTATCGGCGATCAGATCCTACCGTTTTCGGCTTACGCATGACGGAGAAACACTGGAGGATGATTTTATGTTCGGAATGATTACAAATTCCGTGTCCGTCGGCGGCTTTAAAAATATCACGGGAAAGAACGTAAAGCTGGACGACGGGGTGTTTGAGGTCACGCTGATCAAGAGACCGAAGAACCCGATGGAGCTGAACAGCATTCTGTTATCTCTGCTGAACCGTGATATCGACAGCAGCTATATGTACTGTTTCCGGACGGCTGCGCTGACGCTGGAATCGGAGGAGCCGGTCGCATGGACGCGGGACGGCGAGAACGGCGGAAGTCATACGCGGGTTGAGATCAGGAATCTCTGCCGGGGGATTGATATTAAAGTGAAATTGTGATATATTTAACGAGAACGCAGTCATCCCGCTCCTGAAGAGGGATGATGAAGATAAAATGATAAACGGAGGTAAGTAAACATGTTAGTTTCTGCAGCAGAAATGCTCAAAAAGGCAAAAGCAGGTCATTACGCGGTAGGTCAGTTCAACATCAACAACCTTGAGTGGACGAAGGCAGTTCTTCTGACGGCTCAGGAGCTGAATTCTCCTGTCATCCTTGGTGTGTCCGAGGGCGCAGGAAAGTATATGACGGGATTCGGAACGGTTGCCGCTATGGTAAAGGCAATGGACGAGTCTCTTGGAATCACCGTTCCCGTAGCGCTGCATCTGGATCATGGAACCTATGACGGATGCTATAAGTGCATCAAGGCGGGCTTCACATCCATCATGTTCGACGGCTCCCATTATGCGATCGAAGAGAATATTGAGAAGACGAAGGAGCTGGTTGCCGTAGCGCACGGTATGGGAATGTCCATCGAGGCTGAGGTAGGTTCCATCGGCGGAGAAGAGGACGGCGTAGTCGGCATGGGCGAGTGCGCGGATCCCGACGAGTGCAAGTCTATCGCTGATCTCGGCGTTGACATGCTGGCGGCAGGTATCGGAAACATTCACGGAAAGTATCCCGCTAACTGGCAGGGACTGAGCTTCGAGACCCTGGATGCCATCCAGCAGAAGACGGGCGACATGCCGCTCGTTCTTCACGGCGGCACGGGAATCCCTTCCGATATGATCAAGAAGGCGATCTCCCTCGGCGTTGCAAAGATCAACGTAAATACGGAGTGCCAGCTTTCCTTTGCGGATGCAACCCGTAAGTATGTCGAGGCAGGAAAGGATCTTGAGGGCAAGGGCTTCGATCCCCGTAAGCTTCTGGCTCCCGGCTTTGAGGCGATCAAGGCGACCGTTAAGGAAAAGATGGAGCTGTTCGGATCTGTCGGCAAGGCTTGAAAAAAGCGAAAAAGAAAATGAGTGAAAAAGAAAGGGAACGGTGTGATGCGCCGTTCCCTTTTTTGCTGTGCCTGTGTACATGGAGTGGATGGTTCAGGGCAGAGAAGCGTATGGGATTCGGACTTCTAAACGGGGAAAGTATAAAAACGTGTTGAAAATATTCGCGTAAACGAATATAATAAAGAGGGTATGTTGTGGAGCTTACGGAGGAAATAAGATGAACTTTTTGACTACAGCAGAGCAGGCGAAAATATGGAATATATCACAGAGAAGGGTAGCTATTCTTTGCAAGGAAGGACGAGTTGAGGGGGCAATGCTGAAAGGGAAAACATGGTTAATTCCTGAAGGCGTAGAGAAGCCCATTGACCCAAGAAAAGAACGGAAAATTGAAAAAAGTGAATAATACCATAAACGGAGGAAATAGTAATGTTGCCGGATAGTGCGAGAAATAAAATTGAACAA
>CAZVWN010000042.1:8204-15751 GCA_964631065.1 uncultured Acetatifactor sp. | reverse complement strand
TCGGAAGTAAAAGTACGGCTCGGAAGTAAAAGTACGGCTCGGAAGTAAAAGTACGGCTCGGAAATAAGGTACGGTTTCAAAAAAAGATACGGTTTCCGAAGGTAAGGTACGGGTCAGCGGCAATGTACGGCAGGAAAGAAAAGATACGGGACTGACGAAGGTACGGGAATCAGTAAGCTACGGTCATACGGAAGCGTACAGTGGGAACATGATCTACGGCAGTAAAACAGAATACGGTTTTATCAGGTAACAGAAGAAAAACGAATGGTATAAGGAAACGAATTGAGGTTCGTTTCCTTATATTTATGTAACGATATATGTAACGGAATCGTCATGCAGCGGCGTATTTGCGGCAGGGTATAAACAGGGAGGCGCAATGGAGGATAAGCAGCGGGAAAGGTACGAGGAGCGGCACAGGCGGCGGGTGAGAAATCAGACGGCAGCCTATATTGTGCTGATCGTTTTCATTACGGCGGCGGCAGCAGCTGTCGTTATGGGAGTGAAGGCTTATACGGCGGAACGGGAGGCAGAACAGACACTACAGGAGAGCAATCAGGCGGCGTTGGATGACATGCTTTCTTCGGAAGAAGAGTTACAGACACCGGAGCCTCTGCCCGATGCGGAGCCGGAGATTCCGTCGGAGCCTTCTTCCGAGGAAAAGCAGGAGGAAGCGCTCAGGGAACGGATTGCCGGGATGACGTTGGAGGATAAGGTGGCAGGGCTTTTTCTTGTTACGCCGGAGTCGGTTACCGGTGTTTCCGCTGCCATCCGGGCGGGAGACGGAACAAGAGATGCGCTGTCAAAGTATGCGGTAGGCGGTCTTGTCTATGACGCGAAGAATATAAAATCGGAAGAGCAGTTTCGTGAGATGCTTGCCAATACAAAAGCGTATGCGGGGGACGGTGCTGTGCTGTTTCTTGCCGTGGAGGAAGAGGGAGGCAGCGTTTCGCCGGTCGCGAATGCCGGGATCGGGGAAAAGGCAGCGTCTCCGGCAGAGATCGGACAGACGGGGGATCCGGAGAATGCCCGACAGGCGGGAACGGTTATCGGCGCGGCGCTGAACGGACTTGGCATTAACCTGAACCTTGCGCCGGCTGCGGATATCACGATGATTGAGAAAAGCTGGCTGGGAAGCCGCTCCTATGGAAGCGATGCGATGTCTGTCGGGAGTATGGCGGTGTCCATGCTTCAGGGGCTGGAGAGCCAGGGGATTACGGCGTGTGTGAAATATTTTCCGGGAACCGGGAGTACGGCGGAGGATCCGGGGAAAGGAATTTCCGTAACGGACAGAGCGGCGGAGCAGTTTGAACAGGAAGAATTTGTCGTGTTCCGTCAGCTGATAGAGGCAGGGGCGAAGATGATCATGGTCAGCGATGTGGCAGTTCCGGCGCTCACGGGAAACAATGAGCCGGGAACCTTTTCGGAGAGACTGGTTACGGAGATCCTGCGGGAAGAACTTGGCTTTGAAGGCGTGATCGTTTCCGGCGCGCTGAACATGGCGGCGGTCAGCGAGTATTACGGCGCGGACGAGGCGGCGATCATGGCGTTGAAGGCGGGCTGCGATATGCTGTATCTGCCGGAGGATTTTGAGAAAGCGTATCAGGCACTCCTGCATGCCGTGCAGGACGGTACCGTCTCTGAGGAGCGGATCAACGATGCGCTTTACAGGATTTACCGGATCAAATATGCGGATTCCGGCATTGATTAAGAGTCAGGAGCCGTTACGGATATTCGTTTAAAATCAGAGTGAGAGGGAAACAGGGTTTGATCAGAAGAAGATATATCAGCGCCAGACTGCTGGAGAGCGGCATGGTGATCGATCAGTCCATCATTGATAAGACGGGCAGAATACTGGTCGCAAGGAAGACGCCGCTGGACGACTATATTATTGAGGCGCTGCGGAAGATGAAGATAACCGGCGTATACATCAGGGAGGGAGAGGAAGAACCTGAGGAGACACAGATCGAGGTGTCGGCGGAAACGCTGGATAAAATTGAAAGTCTGAGAAAGAATGACAGGGCAAAGATGCGTCTGACGGAGAGTGTCCGGGAACGGGTTGCCACGGGGATGAGCTATCTCTTTCACAATACGAAGGATGCCGGCTTTGTGGACGCGGCGAATGCCATTTCCGGTGAGCTGATGAAGGCGATCACGGAGAATGATGCCATTGCCGTTGATATTGACGCGCTGAAGGTAAGTGATGAATATACCTTTAAACACAGTGTTGACGTTGCCTCCATCGCGATGGTCGTTGCAAAGCAGAGCGGGATGAATGAAAAGGAGGTCTGCCGCGTCGGCGTTGCGGGTCTGCTGCATGATCTCGGGAAGTCGGAGATCCCGACGGAGATTCTGAATAAACCCTCCCGCCTGACGGAGGAAGAGTTTGAGATCATGAAGACGCATCCCGTCCGCGGGTATAACATGCTGAAGGAAAAGCCCGGTCTCGCACCGGAAATTCTGATGGGCGTGCTGCAGCACCATGAGAAGATGGGCGGCAACGGCTATCCGCTGGGACTGTCTGCCGCTAAAATCTCACCCTATGCAAAGATTCTTTCCGTGGCGGATATCTATGATGCGCTGGTGACGGAAAGACCTTATAAGAAGGGATTTTCGCCGAGAGACGCCGTCGAGATGATCATGGCGATGACGGGGGATCTTGACGTGGAAGTGATCAGGATGTTTTTAAGCAGCGTGATTCTTTATCCGGTGGATTCGGTCGTGAAGCTGAGTAACGGGGAGTCCGCGAGGGTAGTGGAGAACAATGCAAATTATCCGACAAGACCGAAGGTCGTGGGATTACATTCCGGGGCGGTCTATAATCTTGGGATGGACGTGAAATGCGCAAGCATTATCATAGAATGACATCTGCGAAGCGGGAAGAAATCCCATTGTGAGCGGCAGCGGCTTCAGGGCAAAAAAATAGAGCGATAGACGGGACTCGAACCCGCGATTTCCACCTTGGCAAGGTGGCGCTCTACCAACTGAGCCACTATCGCACTTTCCGTTCGCTACGGACAAATGAAATTTTACACCGGATCTTTGCGTCTGTCAAGTCTTTTTCAAAAGCTTTTTCAGCAGCCGGGCTGTCAGGCGTTTTTCGATCAGTCTGTAACCGATCAGCGCGGCAAAAATACTCAATGCGATGCCGACCGCTGCTCCGAGAACCGCCATGAGGGACGGGGGGGCGCTGAAATCAAACAGCATTCTGTCGAGGAACAGAATCGGATAATAATGGAGCAGATAGAGCGAAAAGCTGATATCGCCCAGACGTACAAGGAGCTTCGGAAATTTCAGAAACAGTCCTGTCGTAAAAAAGCAAAGGAGAATGAGCAGTGCGGGAAGTCCCCAGAGCAGGGGACGCCGGAAGCCGACGACGTCGATCCTTTGTCTGGTCAGCGTAAGAACGGCAAAGAGCAGAACCGGCAGACAGCAGGAAACAGGCAGCAGGAAGCCCTTTAGCCGTTTCGCGTGATACAGCGCATAAAGCTTACGGCAGATCCCTTCCGCCGCCATGCCGAAAATGAAATCAAGCATGACGGGATTCCCGTAGAAAAGGACGAACACAGGCGCATCCGGGAAAAACGCGGCGAGCGCGGTCATACCGAGCAGTAAGCCGCTGCAGAGCAGTCCTCTGTATTTATGGCTGATGCGCATGGAAAGGGCAAACAGCAGATAAAAGAAAATTTCGCAGTTTATTGTCCAACCGATGCGCAGCAGGGGCTGAACCGCACCGTTTCCGATATCAAAAGGCAGAAAGAACAGGCTTTTGAACAGAAAGACCGGATCGGCAGCAGTCTGCTGAAACATTTCCGGGAAAAGACATACCAGACCGTAGGTGGCAAGCGTCATCAGCCAGTAGAAGGGCAGAATGCGGATGAAGCGTCTGGTGAGAAAGTGCCGGGGCGTGTCGTGCGTGGAGAACAGAATCATAAATCCGCTGATGCAGAAAAAAATGTCCACGCCGAAAGCGCCGCAGTTCAAAAAGCGGATATGTTCAAAAATCACAAAAAGCGCGGCGATTCCGCGCAGCGCCTGAATGCTGTCAAATTTTTCGGTATAAAAGCTGTCAGGATAAGAGTTTTTTGTTTTCATGAGTTCATTATAGCATTGCCGGGCGGCTTTGAAAACAGTAAGATTTCATAAATTTTCCTTGCGCTGAAAGGAAGGGAAAGCTACAATAGGAGTAAGCTGTATCGTAAGCAGCCGTATCCGGGAAACGGCAGAAACCGGTCGGAAGCGGATGCGGAAGAGAGGAAAGACGGATGACAGGGAAGGAAAAGACGCAGGAGGATCTGACTGTCTGGACGGACGTGATCGAGGAGAAGATTTCGAGCACGTCAGGCGTGCAGCTCGAGGATATCCAAAATGCGCTGGCACATATCACAGAGGAAAAGGACAAGGGACTGTACGGCTGCTGTAATTATTATATGGCGTATTATCTGTTAAAGAACGGCAGACAGGATGAGTGTCTCGGCTTCTTAAATGAGGCGATCCGCTGTCTGATCGGCACGGAGCGGGAGCGGACTGTTTCCAGGTGCTATAATCTGCTCGGTATCGTTGCGCACGGGCAGCGCAATCTGCTGATGGCGGCAGAGCAGTATGACAAGGCGATGTCCTATGCGGAGAAGCATAATGACAGCTTTATCCGGCTTTCCATCGTATGTAACCTTGCGGATGTCTATTACCGCGTCGGCTCCTATGAGAAGGCGTTTGCATGTTATCGTGAGGGAATGAAGGCATACGGAGAGTCGGGCGATGACAGTGCGCTCGGGAGATACAATTACAGGCTGATCTTTGCAGGGTACGGCTTTTGTCTGGCGATGGCGGGAAGGATGGAAGATGCGGTCGCGGTTGCGAGAACGCTCTATGATATGCAGCAGGGAGAGTATGCGGAGGATTTTCCGAAGCTGAGCGCGTATACATTTTTCGCGCTGCTCTGCCATAAGCTGGGAGAGAAGGAACAGGCGGAAGCGTGTCTTGAAGTGGCAATTGCGGATGTGGCGGGAAGAAAGAGTGCGGCAGCGGACGTTGACAGCTTTCTGAATCTGATCGAGCTGCTGATCATGATGAAGCGGTATACCCGTCTGGAAAGGGTGCTCGACTATGTGGAGCCGCTGGCGGCAGCGGAGAATAATGAGGGCTTTCTGCTGCAGATGCTCGCCTATCGTCTGGAATACTGCGGGAGAGCCATGTCGGATAAGGAGTATGAGGAAAACACAGGAATCTTTTTCCGGCTTAAGAGCCGTTATGAGAAAAGGGAATATGCGCAGCTTCTGAACATGATGGAGCTGGGAAAGCGTTTAAACCGGATCGAAGAGGAGCAGCGCCAGCTGGAAAAGCGGAACAATATCCTACAGTATCAGGCGGATCACGACGAGCTGTCCGGGCTTCATAACAGGGGAAGCCTGAACCGGTATGCGGAGGACGTGTTTGACAGGGCGCTGCGGGAGCAGAAGAATCTGGGAGTCCTTTTTGTGGATATTGACTATTTTAAGCAGATGAATGACGCTTACGGTCACGGGAAGGGCGATGACTGTATCCGCGCCGTAGCGGAGAGCATCGGTGTGTGTACGCCCGGAGATTTCGCGGCGCGATACGGCGGAGACGAGTTTGTCGTGATTTCCCTAGGGCTTGAGGAGGCGGAAATAAAGCGCAGGGCGGAGCGGATTGTAGAGCATGTCCGCAGCAGACGGATCGAGAATAAAAACTCGGCGGTTGCAGACATATTGACCGTTACGGTCGGCGCGGTCTGCGACATTCCGGAAAAGCAGAACAGGATGTGGGATTTCCTTGCGGCAGCAGACGAAGCGCTGTACTGCCAGAAAAAGGAACAGAAGGGCGGCGTAAAATTTTGGGGAAGACCCGTAACGGCGGAATAAAAGAAACGGTGAAGGAAGTCTCGCGGATCCGTTGAAGCGGGCAGGGAGGTGCAGACATGAAACTTATTTTTATCGGAGCAGATCATGAGGTGACGGGAAGCTGTCACTATATCGAAGCGGGCGGGAAGCATATCCTTGTGGATTACGGTATGGAGCAGGGCGTCAACGTCTTTGAAAATGCGCCGCTGCCGGTGAGCGAATCCATGATCGACTATGTTTTTTTAACGCATGCGCATGTTGACCATTCCGGTCTGCTGCCGCTTCTGTTTGCGAGGGGCTTTCGCGGGCAGATTTTTGCGACGGATGCGACGGCGGATCTGTGCAGCATCATGCTTCGCGACTGCGCGCATATCCAGATGATGGAGGCGGAATGGAAGAGCAGAAAGGCGAAGCGCAGCGGGGCTGTCGGGGAGACGGAGCCGCTTTATACGATGGAGGATGCGGAGGGCGTGATCAAGCGGATCGTTCCCTGCCGGTATGCACAGGAGATTTCCGTCTGCGACGGGATAAAGATCCGGTTTACGGACATCGGGCATCTTCTCGGCTCGGCGAGCATCGAGGTCTGGCTGACGGAGGACGGCGTATCGAAAAAGCTCGTCTTTTCCGGTGATATCGGCAATAAGAATCAGCCGCTGTTAAAGGATCCTGCGCTGACAAAGCAGGCGGATTATGTCGTTATGGAGTCAACCTACGGCGACAGACTGCACAGTGCGGAGCGTCCGGATTATGTAAGGGAGCTGGCGGCGATCCTGAAGGAAACCTTTGACAGGGGCGGAAATGTCGTCATTCCCTCCTTTGCGGTCGGGCGGACGCAGGAGATGCTGTATTTCCTGCGGAAGATCAAGGTGGAGCGGCTGGTAGCGGGACATGAGAATTTCCCGGTGTATGTGGACAGTCCGCTGGCGGTTGAGGCGACGGAGATTTTTCAGGAAAACCGCAGAGAGTGCTTTGACGAGGAGGCGATGGAGCTTGTCAGAGAGGGCATCAATCCGATTGCCTTTGCGGGACTGAAGCTCTCCATTACCAGCGAGGAATCGAAAGAGATTAATTTCATTGACACGCCGAAGGTCATCATTTCCGCGTCCGGTATGTGCGAGGCGGGCAGAATCCGGCATCATTTAAAGCATAATCTCTGGCGTCCGGAATGTACGGTTCTTTTCGTCGGCTATCAGGCGGTGGGAACGCTGGGAAGAAGCATCGTCGAGGGCGCGAAGGAAGTGAGACTCTTCGGAGAAACGATACAGGTGCGGGCGCAGATAAAACAGCTTGCCGGATTGAGCGGACACGCGGATAAAAACGGACTGATCGAATGGATCTCGGGCTTTGAGGAAAAGCCGAAGAAGGTCTTTGTCGTACACGGGGAGGACAGCGTCTGTACCGCTTTTGCGGAGTGCTTAAAGCTCGAATACGGACAGAGAGCCTTTGCGCCGTACAGCGGTACCGTGTTCAATCTTGCTTCCGGTAAGCTCGAGTATGAGACGGAGCCGGTCGCCGTGACGAAGAAAGCGAAGTCTGCCGTTGCGGCGGGCGTTTACGCGAGACTGCTCGCGGCGGCGCAGCGACTGCTTGCACTGGTGCAGAAGAAGGAAGGCATGCCGAACAAGGAAGCGGCGAAATTTGCGGATCAGATCAATTCCCTTTGCGACAGATATCAGTGAGAAACAAAAC
>CAZVWN010000042.1:0-8104 GCA_964631065.1 uncultured Acetatifactor sp. | reverse complement strand
AAATTTGCGGATCAGATCAATTCCCTTTGCGACAGATATCAGTGAGAAACAAAACCGGAAATAAAAGCCGGAACGGAATCGGCGTAGAGAAGCGACGGAAACAAAACCGGGATAAAAACAGGAAAGAAGAGAGACATGGGAAACATCATCATACAGAGCGAGACGACTCCGGATCCGGTCAGCCTGATCGGACGCGAGGCGGGTGTCTGCTGGGGAGCGGACATTGCGGATGCAGAAAAAAATTATAGGAGAGGACTGGACTGTCTGGCTTCAGGGCACGGCAGGACATGGGAATATCCGCAGGTTTACCTGATTCTTGACGGGTATTCGGCGCGGGTGATCAGAGAGCTTTATACGCATATCGGCGGCGCGCCGACAAGATTACAGGCATCCACGCGGTATATCAATTACCAGAAGGGCTTTCCTTACGTCGTGCCGCCGAAGATTGCGGCAGATGAAAAGGGAAAGGAAATTTACTGTCAGGCGATGGATGCCATTTTAAGCGCGATGCAGGAGCTGGAAAAGCTGGAGCTTCCGAGGGAGGATGTCGGGATGCTGCTTCCGCTGGGGATGGAGACGAAGGTTGTTCTGCGGACGAATCTGCGGAATCTGATCGATATGGCGCATCAGCGGATGTGCAGCAGGGCGTACTGGGAGTACCGTCAGCTGATGCAGGATTTATGTCAGGCACTCTGCGCGTATTCCGAGGAATGGCGTTATCTTGTCGCGCAGTACTTTGTACCGAAATGCGAGGTCTGCGGATTCTGTACGGAGAAGAAGAGCTGCGGAAGAAAGCCGCGCAGGGAAAGCCGTGCAGAAGGACAATGAGAACGGATAACGGGGATACGGAAAAGAACCGGAAGCGACGGCACGGCAGGAAAACGCGATGCGCTGCGACGGAGAAAAGAAAGCAGGGGACAGTTGTATGAATCTGATAGCGGCAGTGGACAACAATTGGGCGATCGGGAACGGCGGGAAGCTTCTTGTCAGCATCCCGAACGATCAGAAGCATTTTAGAGAGGAGACGACGGGAAAGGTTGTCGTCCTCGGCAGAAAGACCCTGCATACCTTTCCGCAGGGACAGCCCCTGCCGAACCGCACCAACATCATCCTCTCGCGCGATCCGTCTTTTCGGGTAAAGGGAGCGGTCGTCGTTCACTCCCTAGAGGAGCTTTTGGAAGAGCTGAAGAACTACGATACGGAGGATGTCTATGTAATCGGCGGCGAGAGCATCTACAGACAGCTCCTGCCCTACTGTGAGGTCGCGCATATCACGCAGATCGACCACAGCTATGCGGCGGACGCCTATTTCCCGAATCTGGAGACAGATCCGGAATGGGTGCTGACGGCGGACAGCGACGAGCAGACCTACTTTGATCTCGCGTATGTATTCCGGAAGTTCGAGCGAAAACAGGGCAAAGCATATTGACTTTTGATTTTAAAAGGTGAATAATAATGAGCGACAGAATATACGTCAGGAAGGATGGCTGAGAGCATGGAAAAGAAAAATATCGACTGGGGCAGTCTCGGATTCGGGTATGTTCAGACGGATTTCCGTTATGTGTCGAATTACCGGAACGGGGCTTGGGATGAAGGCGTGATCACGGAGGATGCCAATATCGTCCTGAATGAGTGTGCGGGCGTCCTGCAGTATGCTCAGACGGCGTTCGAGGGTCTGAAGGCATATACCACGGAGGACGGGCGTATCGTGACCTTCCGTCCTGATTTGAATGCGGAGCGTATGGAAGCATCTGCGGCGAGACTGGAGATGCCCGTGTTCCCGAAGGAGAGATTTCTGGATGCGGTGACGAAGGTAGTTGCGGCGAATGAGGCGTTTGTACCGCCCTATGGCAGCGGCGCGACCCTGTATCTGCGTCCTTATATGTTTGGAATGAATCCCGTTATCGGCGTAAAGCCTGCGGACGAGTATCAGTTCAGAATTTTTGCTACGCCGGTAGGTCCTTATTTCAAGGGCGGCGTAAAGCCTCTGACGATCCGTGTCAGCGATTTTGACCGTGCCGCGCCTCACGGAACGGGAAATATCAAGGCGGGACTGAATTATGCGATGAGTCTTCACGCGATCGTAACGGCGCACCATGAGGGATATGACGAGAATATGTATCTGGATCCCGGAACGCGCACGAAGGTCGAGGAGACGGGCGGCGCAAACTTCCTGTTTGTCACAAAGGACGGCAAGGTCGTAACGCCGAAGTCGGACAGCATTCTGCCGTCGATCACGCGCCGGTCGCTGGTCTATGTGGCGAAGGAGTATCTCGGACTCGAGGCGGAGGAGCGCGAGGTTTATCTGGACGAGGTGAAGGATTTTGCGGAGTGCGGACTGTGCGGAACCGCAGCGGTGATCTCTCCCGTCGGAAAGATCGTGGATCACGGAACGGAGATCTGCATGCCCAGCGGCATGACGGAGATGGGACCCGTGACAAAGAAGCTGTACGATACGCTGACAGGCATCCAGATGGGAAGGATCGAAGCGCCCGAAGGCTGGATTCACGTCATTGCGTAACGGTGTCCGTGGCATTACAGATTTGGCCTGAGCTGAAATGCTCAGGCTTTTTTACAACGGCAATAATTACTGCTGTTTTAGGAAGGAGACGGGATGGGAGAGATCAGAAAACGGATCCGCGTGGTGGAGGATGACGAGACGATCCGGACGGAGCTGGAGACACTGCTTTTGGCGAACGGCTATCAGCCGACAGACGGGGAGGACTGCGACCTGATCCTGATGGACGTAAATCTTCCGGGGGAGAGCGGCTTTACGCGATGCAGAAAGCTTCGGGAGACGTCCGATACGCCCGTGATCTTTCTGACGGCGCGCGATACGCCGGAGGACGAGCTGCTTGCGTTCGGCGTGGGCGGGGATGATTTTATAAAGAAGCCCTACCATTCCTCCGTTCTGCTGGCGAGGATCGGACGGCTGTTAAAGAATGCGGCGGGACAGACAATGACAGTCCGCGGTCTGACGCTGGATGCCGTCGGCATGAAAGCCGTCTACGGGGGCAGGAGCGTCGAGCTGACAAAAAACGAGACAAGGATACTCCACTGTCTGATGCAGACGGAGATCTGTACCAGGGATGCGCTGATCGGGGATCTCTGGACGAACGGGATGTATGTGGACGGGAATACCCTGTATGTCAATATCGGCAGACTGCGGGAGAAGCTTTCCCGGATCGGGGCAGAGGACTTTATCCGCACAGTGCGCGGCGTGGGGTATCGCCTATGAGTCTGCGGGAATACTTTTTTGGGAAAACCGGAATGCTGTGCGCGGCCGGGATCGGCGGGATTTATCTGTTTCTTACGGGGTATCTCTGCGGACTTCCGATGTCGTTTTTGGGGCTGTTTTTTCTCTGTGCGGCAGTCGGGCTTTTTCTAGGGCTTCTTTTCGGCTGGAGGCGGGCGGACAGACGGCTGAAAACCCTGCGGAAGCGGATGGAAGCACTGCCGGAGAAATATCTGATCGGCGAGATCATGGAAAAGCCGGCGGACGCGGTAGAGCGGGAATATTTTGAGCTGATGCGGGAAATTTCCCGTTCCGCGATCAGCGCCGTGGAACAGGCAGAGCGGGAGAAGGAGGATTATTATCATTATGTGGAGAGCTGGGTGCATGAGTTGAAAACGCCGCTCACGGCAGCATCCCTGATCCTCTCAAACGGCGGCGATACAATGAAGCTGAGACGGGAGCTGCGCAGGGCGGATAACCTGACGGAGACGATTCTGACCTATGCGAAGCTGAAAACGGCGGGGAAGGATACAAGGATTGACCGCGCCGTGCTGAGCACGCTCTGCGGTCAGGCGGTCAGGGAGGAGATGGAGCTTCTGATCGCAGCGGAGATTTCCGTCTCCATAGAGGGAGACAGCGAGGTTTACACGGATGCCGCGAGGTTCGTGTTTATCTTAAAGCAGCTTCTGATCAACTGTGCCAAGTACTGTAAGGGCGGCAGGATCAGGATGGACATTGCGGATGGGGTATTGCGCTTTTCAGACGACGGTCCCGGCATCGCCGCGCATGAGCTGGAGCGCATTACGGAGCGCGGCTTTACCGGTACGGCGGGCAGAAGGCAGGGGCAGAGTACGGGCATGGGCTTATATATCGTGCGCTGTCTTTGCGAAACCCTCAACATCATGCTGACGATCCGCTCTAAGGAGGGAAAGTATACGGAGTTTTCTTTTTGTTTTCCCGCGCCAACCTTACAAAACTGTGAGAAAAGAAGCGGCTTCAGTTAGAACGAAGCGGGTACCTTCCGGTTTATAATGACGGAAAAGAAAAGAGAAGACGCAGAGGCGGACTGCCCTGCGGCTTTGGAAAACGGAAAGGCAGGAAGGGTACATGAGCGTATTGCTGGAGCTTGCATCTGTGAGCAGGTATTATGGAAGCGGTGAGGCTGTGACGAAAGCGTTGGACGGCGTCAGCCTTACGATGAACAGAGGGGAATTTACGGCGGTCATGGGAGCGTCCGGCTCGGGAAAGAGCACGCTCTTAAATATGATCGCGACGATAGACCGCCCGAGCGCGGGAAAGATTCTGCTGGAGGGCGAGAATCTTGCACAAAAGAAGGAACAGGAGCTTTCTGTTTTCCGGCGTGACCGCATGGGATTTATTTTTCAGGAATATAATCTGCTGGATACGCTGACGGCAGGGGAGAATATCGTGCTGCCGCTCAATCTGCAGAAATGTCCTGTTACAGAGACGGCGGCGCGTCTGAAAAAGGCGGCGGAAACACTGGAAATTGCGGGGCTGCTCTCGAAATTCCCGCGCGAGCTTTCCGGCGGGCAGCGGCAGCGCGTCGCCTGTGCGAGGGCGCTGATCGTAAATCCCGCGCTGATCCTTGCCGACGAGCCGACGGGTGCGCTCGACAGCGCGAATGCGAAAGGGCTGATGCAGACGTTTCAGAAGATGAACGGGGATCCGGGGGCTACGATCCTGATGGTGACGCATGATGCGATGGTGGGGTCTTACGCCTCGCGGATCTTATTCTTAAAGGACGGGAAGATCTGGAATGAGCTCCGTCGGGGGGAACGCAGCCGACAGACCATGTACCATGAGATTCTGGACTGTCTGGCGGTGCTGGGAGGTGAAGAGGATGTACGCTAAGCTTGCCTTTCGGAATGTGCGCCGACAGATCAGCCGGTACATGATCTACTTTGTCACGGTCGCGCTGAGCGTGGCGTTACTGTTTGCGGTCAATAATTTAGCCTACAGCGACCGGTTCCGCAGATTTGCGGATAATTCTGAGGATATGGAGGTCATGCTGTTTGTGATCACGGCGCTTGCCTGTTTTGTGACGGCGCTGGTCTTAAGTCACGCGACGGAATATATGCTGAAGCTCCGCAGGAAGGAGTTCGGGATGTACCTGACATTGGGAATGTCCAGAAAGGATATCCGCAGACTGTTTTCCTGTGAGACCGGGATTTTATCCTTTTTTGCGCTCCTTGTAGGGATGGGCGCGGGGCTGGTTCTGTTTCAGCTGTTTGCGGCGCTGTTCGCTACAGTGATGGATTTTTCTTTTGAAGTTTCGCCGTATTCGGTGAAGGGGATTGCGGTTACGGCAGGGGTGAGCGTCTGTATGTTCCTGCTGTCAACGCTTGTCTCCATCCGTTATCTGAACAAAACGGCGATCACCGAGCTGTTAAAGGAAAAGGCGGTATGCAGGAGTGAGAGACATCCCGTGCGGCGGAGCCTGTTTACGCTGGCTGCGGCTGCGGGGCTTGGCGTGTGTCTGACGGAGACGTACCGGTATCTGATGCGCGCGGTGCAGAGTCAGGACGGCGCGGGAATCCTGGTCTGGCTGGCACTGGATCTGATCGCGGTATTTGTCTTTCACTTTGCGCTGGCAGAAACGCTCCCCGGACTGCTCTTAAACTGTCGGAAGCTGAAGAACAAAGGAACCGCTACGGTCGTCCTGCGCGCACTCTCTGCGGGCTTAAACGGTAATGCCATGCTGATCGGGGCGGTGGCGACGCTTCTGGTCTTTGCCGTCGGTATGCTGAACGTGGCATTTAGCGAGAAGCTGTATACGGAATATTCGCTGGATCAGGAGTGCCCGTATGATGTGATGGCGCTGTATGATCTGGCGGAGAAACAGCCGGTTACCATGGAGGAAGGTAAAAGGATCATAGAGGAAGAGACGGCAATCACAGGGGAGATCACCTATCAGCTCTATACTACGGAAAGCAGCGGGCTTTGCAGCAGCATCCTCGGCTATGAGGAGATGGAGCTGCGGGATAAATTCATGCCGTTAAGTCAGTTTAACAGTCTGTTGGAGGGCTGCGGGCAGGAGAAGCTTGTGCTGGACGGCGCTTATCTTGCCGTCACGATCCTGCCGGGACTCTGCGATGTCGATTTTTCCGATAAGCGGATTACGATCGGGGAAAAAAATTATTCCTGGGCGGGCAGCAGTGACGCTTATCCGGAATTCTGCAACGAATGGATTTATTTTGTAATCCCTGATGAGGCGGTGGAAGGGATGCGGATGACAGACAGCTGTGCCGCCTATACACTGGAGAACAAACGCCCGGATGTCTACGCCTTACAGGAAAAGCTGCATTATTACGAGGAGACGGAGTATGGGTGGGAGGAATTTTGCGATTTCCGTTTCCGTGAGGCCTGGCGGCTTTACCGGAGCGGAACGGCGGGCACGCTGATCATCGGCACGCTTTATGTCGCAACGGTCTTTGTCTGCATGGCGCTGGCGGTGCTTTCCCTGAAAATCCTGTCAACGCTGGAGGACGAGCGCAGACGGTTTTCTGTATTGTTTCAGCTGGGAGCGGATGAGCGGATGCGGCGGGCGGCGCTGCGCAGACAGACGGGAACGTTCTTTTTCCTGCCGGCGGTTTTCCCGGCGTTTCTCGCGGTGCCCTTCGGGCTGATTTTCGGGAAGATATACATGTTATGGGGATTTTCTAAGCTGAATGCCGCCCGGGCGATGGAAACCTCGCTGTTGATCGTTGCGGCGCTGGCGGGGATTTATCTGTTGTATTTTGTCATCACGCTGCGCGTTGCATGGCAGGAAGTGGAAAGATGAATTGTAACTATTCAGAGCCATGCGAATTTATAAAAAAGACCGGGCAAGCTTGCTTGCAGAGGGCTGTTTTCATAAATTCATATGGCGAGAAGCCATACATGAGCAAAAGGAAAGCCGCGAAGCGGCGGGTTTGCGAATGGGCGCTGAATAGTTACGATAATTTTTTAAATTTTCATATGTAAAATATGGATTTGGGGGTTGACTCTCACGCCGCGTCATCCTTTAGCATGGAATCGAAAGGAGGAAATTATGAAGACAGTTAAGGATGTAGCTGCAATTGCCGGCGTCAGCATCAGAACACTCCGATACTATGATGAGATCGGGCTGCTGGAGCCGACGCAGGTAACGGCATCCGGCTACAGGCTGTATGACGGCAGGGCGATCGAAAAGCTGCAGGAGATCATGTTCTTTCGGGAGCTGGAGATCCCGCTGCAGGATATCAGGGAGATCATGCAAAATCCGGACTATGACAGGGAGCAGGCGCTGCTTACGCAGAAAAAGCTGCTGGAGCAGAAGCGCAGCCGGCTGGACGGTCTGATCGGGCTGATCGCGGACGTGATGAAAGGAGTCAATACCATGAGTTTCGAGGCATTCAGTAAGGAAGAGATTGAGAAGATCGTAGAGCATACGATGCGGAGTATGTCGGAGGAGTCTCTCGCAGGAGAAATCAGGAAGGCGGGGGGCGAAGCACAGTACCGCGAGCAGCTGGCGGCGGGCTTTGCGAACGAACAGGCGATGGCGGAGCTGTTTAAGTGGTACGGCAGCAAGGAAAAGGCGCTGGCGGCGATGATGCAGGAGAACGGCAGCGCGGAGGAGGTACGGCAGGAGCAGGAAGAGAACGAAAGGATCTACAGGCAGTTTGCAGAGGCGAAGCGGACGGATGACGCGGAGTCGGCAAGGGCAGCCGTGGAAAGCCTTGCGGAGAATTATAAGAAGCTGTTTCTGCCGGACAATGCGCGGAACATGCTGCTGGATCTGGCAAAGGAGTACCTCACGCTTGGAAAGCTGGCGGAGCAGACGGATGCCCGATACGGAGAGGGCTGCTCGGCGTATATCGCAAAGGCGAT
>CAZVWN010000041.1:0-15861 GCA_964631065.1 uncultured Acetatifactor sp. | reverse complement strand
TAGTCCGTGCCGAACGCTTCCTGAAGATCCCCGTAGGCTTCCAGATACGCGAGCAGATCAAAGTCCGTTCCGTTGTCGCGGTGCTCATCCACGCCGAAGGTAAAGAAATGCCATACATACGCATCCCAGTTATCTCCGAACGCCGCGTCAAGATCCGCATACTTCTCACGGTATTTCGCGATGTCGAGGATCGGGTTCATCACACGCCCCTCTTTCAGACCGTAATTCACAAAATGCTGATACAGCGCCTCCTCATCATCCCCGAACGCCGCCTTTAAGTCAGGATATCTGTCCGCGTAATATTCCGCGTCAAAAATATCCTTCATACCCGCCGCGTTGACGTTCACCGCGCTCCCGCAGAGCATTGCCGCCGCAACGGCTCCGCAGAGCAGCTTTGCCGCTTTTTTCTTCATCCCCGTATTCCTCTCTTCTTCTGATTTTTCGTCCGGTTATCTCCAGATAAGCGAACGGTTATCATCATAATACCCCCCCATATTTTCCTGTCAAGGATTTTTCCGCGAAAAAAACGGCTGATTGCTCAGCCGTTTTCGCATGTCGGAATCATTCGCATCTGTTCCCACTCTTTAAGCTTATCTCTGTACTCTTCCGGACGCGTCGCCTCCGGCGAGGGTCTCAACCTCTTTTCTGGAGACAAGGTTGAAATCTCCGGGGATCGTATGCTTCAGCGCAGACGCCGCAACACCGAACTCCAGCGCATCCTTGAAATTCTTTCCGTCGAGCATACCGCAGATCACGCCGCCCGCAAAGGAATCTCCGCCGCCGACACGGTCAACGATCGGATGAATGCTGTACTCCTTGGAATGATAAAACTCCTTCGTATCCCTCGAATAGATACATGCAGACCAGCCGTTATCGGAAGCGGAATGGCTGACACGCAGGGAAGAAATACAATACTCAAAGTTATAATCCGCTACCATCTGCTCAAAAATGGACTGATATCCCGCAAGCTCAAGGTCGCCGCTTGTCACATCCGTCTTTCCGGGCTTATAGCCGAGAACCAGCTCTGCATCCTCTTCATTTCCGATGCAGACATCGACATACTGCATCAGATTTTTCATGATCCGCTGTGCCTTCTCAGAGCTCCAGAGCTTCTTGCGGAAATTTAAGTCAACAGATACCTTTACGCCATGCTTCTTTGCCGCCTTCAGCGCCTCTTCCGTCAGCACTGCCGCCGCGTCGGAAACAGCGGGGGTAATGCCCGTAAAGTGGAACCAGTCCGCATCCTTAAAGATGTCGTCAAAATCGAAATCCGCCGCAGTCGCCGTCGAGATGGAGGAATGTGCCCTGTCATAGACAACCTTGGAGGGTCTCATGGAAGAGCCGCTCTCGAGGAAGTAAATGCCGAGTCTCTCGCCGCATTTTGCGATATGCCCGGTTCCGACATTGTACTTTCTCAGCGCAGCCACCGCACACTCGCCGATCTCATTATCCGGAACTGCCGTAACAAACTCCGCATCATGTCCGTAGTTTGCCAGCGATACCGCAACATTCGCCTCCCCGCCGCCGTAGTTGATATCAAACTCATCTGCCTGAATAAACTTCTCAAAATTCGGGGTGGACAGTCTCAGCATGATCTCACCCATCGTAATTACCTTTGCCATTTTTCTTTTCCTCTCTTCCTCTTACTTCTGTACCAGATGCACCGCAAATCCGCCAATCTCTTCCTTCAGATAAATCGCCTTATACGCTCCCTTATCATCCCGCTTCGGCTCCTCAAACTCTGCGCCGAGCACGGTCGTCATATAATTCACCGCTCTCTCGATATAATTCGTGCGGATCGCAATATGTCCGTTCTTTCCCTTGAAGGGCGTCTTCATCACTTCTACTGCCGTTCCCGCAAAGATGGAGCTGTTCCCGACCTTTTCCTTCATGCCGAACAGGAATGCAAAACGCTTCGCCGCCTTCAGCGCCTCCTCCTCGTTCTCCGCATTGATGCCGACATGCGCCAGCTCAAAGCCCAGCATCGTCTGAACCGCCTCTCTTGTCAGCGCCTCAATCTTATCCCACTCGCCCGCATTGATCAGATCGCCGGGCACCATCCAGGAACCGCCGCACGCGATGATCTTCGGGAAATCAAGGTAAGAGGTCAGATTCTTTGCGTTGATGCCGCCCGTCGGCATAAACCTCATATTGACATAAGGTGCCGCCATCGCCTTGATCTTCGCCAGTCCGCCGGACTGCTCCGCCGGGAAGAACTTTACAACGTCCAGCCCCAGCTCGATCGCCTGTTCAATATCGGAAGGGCTTGAGGTTCCGGGCGTAATCGGCACGCCCTTTTCCAGACAATATTTTACGGTACGGGGATTGAGTCCGGGGCTGACAATAAACTTTGCGCCCGCTGCAACCGCCGCGTCCACCTGCTCCGCGTTCAGCACGGTTCCCGCGCCCACGCACATATCGGGGAAATTCTCCGTCATAATCCGGATCGCACCCGCCGCCGCACCCGTCCGGAACGTTACCTCCGCACAGGGCAGTCCGCCCGCGCAAAGCGCTTTCGCAAGCGGCAGCGCATCCTCTTCCCTGTCGATCTTGACAACAGGGACAATACCGATTTTACTGATCTGCTCTAACACTGCGTTCATACTCATTCTCCATTCTGCATTTCTGCCAAAAATTTCGCGTTTTGTCCTTACGCAAGAACCTCTTTTACCGCTTCGGCAATCTCATCGTCCTTACAGTCCGCCCAAAAATACTCTTGGAACTTTTCGCCTGACAGCGCGCCTCTTACCAGCTCACGATCCAGATTTTTTAAGATCGTTACCATATCATTATGGGTAACTTCCTTTACCTTGTCCAGAATCTTTTTATTTCTCTGCTCCGGCTCCACTCTCTCAGGCGGATAACCACCGCCGCCGGGCGCGCAGAAGAGCTTTTCAAAAATGTATTCCAGATTCAGCTCGCCGCCCCAGCCGAAATTCTCCGCAAAGGGAAGCGCCACACAGTTTCCGTCGTTTACCTGTGAAAACAGATAAGCGTCCAGCGGAGACTCGATATGACCGCAGAGCACCTTCGGGAAGGAGTTGCACGCAAGCATCGCGCCCTCACCCGTTCCGCAGCCCGTGATCACATAATCCGCCGCACCGGAGTTTAACAGCACCGCCGCAAGGATGCCGTTCTGTACATAAGTCAGGGAAGCAGGATCCTCCGCGCCGCACATGCCGTAATTAAAGACCTCATGTCCCATCGGCTCCACAACCTTCTTTAAGGTCGCGCAGATCATCTCATTCTTCGCCGCCTGACTGTTCTCGTTGATCAATGCTATTTTCATTTCCATACCTCTCTTTCAGAAGCCTCCGGCTCCCGAACGTCCCGTTAATCCGTCACCGCCGCCTGTCTTTTATCCGGGCTGCTTACCGATATAGGCAAGGATACCGCCGTCCACATAAAGAATATGTCCGTTCACCGCATCGGAAGCGTCGGAGGCTAAAAATACCGCAGGTCCTGCCAGCTCTTCCGCCTTCAGCCATCTGTTCGCAGGCGTCTTCGCGCAGATAAACTGATCGAAGGGATGTCTGCTGCCGTCCGGCTGGATCTCGCGCAGAGGCGCCGTCTGGGGTGTCTCGATATAGCCGGGTCCGATACCGTTACACTGGATGTTGTACTGACCGTACTCGGAACAGATATTTCTTGTCAGCATCTTCAGTCCGCCCTTTGCCGCCGCATAAGCGGAAACCGTCTCACGACCCAGCTCGGACATCATGGAACAGATGTTGATGATCTTTCCGTGCCCCTTCCTGATCATGGAAGGAATGACCGCCTTGGAAACGATAAACGGTGCGTTTAAGTCAACGTCGATTACCTGTCTGAATTCTGCCGCCGTCATCTCCGTCATCGGGATTCTCTTGATGATGCCCGCATTGTTTACAAGGATGTCGATTACGCCGACCTCCTCTTCAATCTTGGCAACCATGGCATTGACTGCGTTCTCGTCCGTTACGTCACAGACATAGCCGTGCGCCTTGATGCCTTTTTCCGCATAAGCCGCCAGTCCCTTGTCAACCAGCTCCTGCTTAATGTCATTGAACACGATCGTCGCGCCTGCCTCTGCATAAGCGGAAGCGATCGCGAAGCCGATTCCGTAGGAAGCGCCCGTGACAAGTGCAACCTTCCCTTCCAGTGAAAAACAGTTTACAAAATTTCCCATGTCCCTCTCTCCTTTTCTTTTATTGTCGCCTTCCGTTTCATTTCCCTGCTTCCCGAAAAGCTTACCGCAGATCCTTCATGGCAACCGCGTCCATGTCGTCGAAATCCTGATTTTCCCCGACCATGCCCCAGATAAAGGTATACGCTCTGGAACCGCAGCCGGAATGGATCGACCAGCTCGGCGAAATGACCGCCTCCTCATTTCTCATGACAATATGCCGCGTCTCGTCCGGCTCGCCCATGTAATGCATGACAAACGCATCCTCGGGCATCTCGAAATAGAGATATACCTCCATCCGCCTGTCGTGCGTATGGCAGGGCATGGTATTCCAGACGCTTCCCGGCTCCAGCTTTGTCATGCCCATCTCGAGCTGACAGCTCTCGACCTGCCCGGGCAGTATGTATTTACAGATTACCCTGTGGTTCGCATCCTCTAAGGAACCAAGCTCTACCTTGTTCTCGGGCTTTACAATGACAACGCCCTCCTCCGCTTCTCCTTCCGGTCTGATCAGCACCGTCGGACAGGTTCTGTGCGCCGGCGCGGAATTCAGATAGAACTTCGCCGGATTTTCCGGATCCTCGCTCGCAAAAATAATTTCCTTCGTCCCCATGCCGATATACATCGCTTCCTTAAAAGCGACCCTGTATACCTTTCCATCCGCAGTGATCGTTCCCGCACCGCCGATATTGATGACGCCAAGCTCCCTTCTCTGGCAGAAATATTCCGCGCGAAGCTCATCTCCCGCCGTCAGTGCAATCGGCTCCACCGGCACAGCCGCTCCCGTAATGATCCTGTCGATATGGCTGTAAACCAGCCTGATCTTCCCGGGTACAAAAAGATTCTGAATCAGAAATTCCTCCCGCAGACGCTCCGTCGTATAATGCTTTACGTCTCTCGGGGATACCGCCGTTCTCAGTTCCACTCTGCTACACCTCTCCTTCCCAATACTGACATCCTGCTCTCCTTCCGAACAGTCCGTTTTCTCCTTTTCGTCCGGACCGGTTTTTCTTTCCGGACTTGTAAGCGCTTACATTATAACACATCTTATCGCTCGCTGTAAATACAGTATACGGGAAAATATTCTCAAATTCTATTCAAATCCGTGTCAAAATCTTGCAAATTTTGAACTTCTATATTATGCTTGCTTATGTAAGGAGTTTTGTAACAGGAGGAAAAACATGGACGAACTGACATCCTGCCGGATTGCCATTGAAAACTGTCTGCAGACGCGCACCTTTTCCATCGCGCATCTCTATAAAGAAGAAAAAGCCATGGATATGCACATCCATGACTGCTATGAGCTGTATTATTCCATCTCCGGCGGAAAACAGTTCCTCATCGACAACCGTTTTTATCAGATCGCGCCCGGAGATCTCTTTATCATCAACCAATACGAAAGCCACAGGCTGACGCAGATAGACAACAGTCTCCATGAGCGCATCGTGCTGTCCGTTCATCCGGAATACACGAAACGGATTTCCACGCCGGACACGGATCTTGACGCCTGTTTTTCCCTGCGTGCGCCCGGCTTCCGGCACAGAATTTCCCTCAACAGGGAACAGCAGCAGCGTTTCCTCTACCTTGTAAACAAGATCACCTCCGCCTCCGGATATGCGCACGATATCACCGAACAGGCGGCATTTATGGAGCTGATGGTCATGATCAACGCCTTATCCCGCACAAACGAGGCGGAAAATACCGAGACTCCTTATAAGTATAACCGGCAGGTCGAGGACATCCTCGCCTATATCAACCGCAACATCACGCAGCCCATCACGGTCACGCAGCTCGCGGAGCACTTTTTTTTAAGCGATTCCTATATCTGCCGCATTTTCCGGCAGGCGACCGGAACGACCATCGGAAAATACATTACGGCGCGGCGCATCAGCATCGCAAAAGCGCTGTTAAACGACGGCGCAGGCGTGGGCGAAGCGTTTGAAAAGAGCGGCTTCGGCGATTACAGCAGCTTTTTTAAGGCTTTTACAAAAGCAGTCGGCGTATCTCCGAAGAAATACGCCGGTCTTACCCTTTCCTGATATCCTTTATGGCATTCTGCGATATTGCTTAGAGACATGAGAAAAACGCACCGCTTCGCAGAAGCCGGAACCGTTTCCGACGGTGCGGCACGGAAGCCGTCTACGCGCCTAACGGCTTTCCCGTCAGCATCTCATATCCCTGCAGATACTTCTGAATCGTTTTGTCAACAATCTCCTGCGGCAGCGTCCAGTCGTTATCCGGATGGCTCTTGAGCCAGTCGCGCGCAAACTGCTTGTCGAAGGAAGGCTGCGCATGCCCTGCCTCATATCCCTCCAGAGGCCAGAAGCGGGAGCTGTCAGGTGTCAGCATCTCGTCGCCGATCACGATATTTCCATTCTCATCAAGTCCGAACTCAAACTTCGTGTCCGCGATGATGATTCCCTTCGTCAGCGCATATTCCGCACACTTTTTATAGAGCGCGATCGTGTAATCGCGAAGCTTTTCGGCATATTCGCGCCCTTTCCCGGGGAAGCGCTTCTCAAGATAATCCACGCTCTCCTCGTAAGAAATATTTTCATCATGGTCGCCGATCTCCGCCTTTGTCGACGGTGTATAGATCGGTTCAGGCAGCTTCTCGGATTCCTTTAAGCCCTCCGGCAGACGGATACCGCAGACCGTACCGTCCTTCTGATAGCCCGCCCAGCCGCTTCCGGTAATATACCCGCGGACAATACACTCTATGGGGAGCATCTCGAGCTTTTTACACATCATGCTGTTTCCGTCAAATTTCTCCTGTCGGAAAAACTCCGGCATATCATTGACATCCATGGAAATCATATGATTCGGGAGAATATCCTGCGTCATGTCAAACCAGAACTTAGACATCCGGGTCAGCACCTCTCCCTTTTTGTCCACCTTATTTTTCAGGATTACGTCAAAGCAGCTGATCCTGTCCGTGGCAACCAGAATCAGGCTGTCTCCGTTGTCATAAATTTCGCGTACCTTTCCCTCTTTGATCGGTTGAAACTCCTGAACACTCACTGTTTTTTCTCCTTTCTGCAACCGGACTGCTTAAAGCCGTCTCCTCTCCCTCAGTATAAGGATACCCGTCCAAAAAAGCAAGTCAAACTTCATCCCCGTTTTCCTGCACGTTTCCCTGCGGTGTCTCTTCCCGCGGCAGCCGCTTCTTACGCAGCTGCCGCCCCGTCAGCAGAATCCCCGCGAAAAGCGCCGCGCTTACCGCCGTAACGAGGATACCCGCCGTCGCGCCCTGCGCACGGTAGCGCATGGATATTTCATATTCCCCCGCCTCCAGATCGAAAGCCGCAAGACAGCCGCCGAAGGTATCCCCCTTTGTCTCCTCGCCGTTGATCCATACCGTCCAGCCGTCTTCATACGGAACGGAAAGGATCAGCCGCCCGGCATTCTCAAGGTGTAAGGTTCCTTTTATGGTCTCACTGCTCCACTCGACATTCTCCATATGCTCCTTGGAAAGAATCCCTAACGCCTCCGACAGCACCTCCTCATCCATCCGCAGGATGCTGACGGAAATCTCCGGCGTCGTATCGTTTTCATCCCCGTTGATCAGGGAGATCAGCTGTCCCTCTTCCAGATACCCCAGATACAGAACACAGCCGCGCTTGAGATCGCCGAAGGTTTCATCCTGCGTGCTGCCGCCGATATATCGTATCTTAGCAGTTCCCGAAGCGGTGACAAGCCCGTAGTAAATGCCGCTCTCCTTCGCCGTAAAGCTCACATCACTCCCGTTCTTTACCGTCGGCTTTTCCACAAACAGATCCCGCTCAAGCCCCAGCTCCCGCACAAGCCGGTTCTGCAGCTCAAGCGGCCGGTAATCGAATCCGTCCGGCAGATCAAAGCCTGTCGGGGCGACATAACCGAAGGGCAGCGCTGCCGTGCATTCATATAAATAAATATTGCCGACTGCGGCAGCCTGACGGTACAGACTGTTCTCATAGCTTTCCGATTCCCCGAACATATATTTTACATTGAGCAGGGCAGAAGTCAGACCGGTCGCTCCGTCAAAGCAGTAATAGACCTTGCTGTGCCGCATGCCGAGCCTTGTATACAGATCCATGACGTCAGAATTTAAGGTAGAGGAGAAAATACTTGCCGAAGGATATCCCGTCAGCAGCGCGTCATTCTTTGTCTTCCTCGTAAACTTTTCCACGCGGAAAAAGCCATCCTCCCGCTCCTCTGCAAATTCATACAGCGCCGCATAATCCTCCTGCCCGCTCAGATACGCCGTGCGCCCGGTCGTTCCGATGCCGGTATCCCACATATTGATCCCGCATTCCATGGCAGCCGCCGCAAACGCAACCGCCGCAATCGCCATGCGTACATCCCGCGCGCTCCTTGTGCAGCGCAGATACAGAAGGACGGCGTAGAGTGTAACGAAAACGAGCGTCAGCAGCTTCACGCCCGGTTCAAAATCCTCATGCTCCACGAATTTCTGACAGAAGAGCAGAAACACGACGGCACACAGATAACCGTACAGGATCTGCTGCCGGTCCGCCTCCTGCATATGCCGGTATGCATCATAGCACATCAGCAGAACCAGAAAAATGTAACAGAAAGACTGTCTCGCCGGAAGGGAATCCGGATAATTCATCCCATGCCAGATAAATTCCAGAACATTCGTCGAAAAGCTAAGCAGCAGAAAGCCCGCAAGCGCCAGCCGGCAGAACTTTTCGCGGATGGAAAGCGTCCTGTTCATAATGTACATCGGGATCAGCATCAGCGCCGCACTGCCGCAGTAAATGTTCGGCCAGTGATCCAGTCCCCGCTCCGTGTAGACACAGACGCAATGCCTTGCCAGCACATCCAAAACGGAAAAATAGGATTCCACCTTTTTCGGGAAATTCATATCCCCGAAATCCGTCTGAAGGATCGCGCAGACCTCCGGGATCAGCAGAACCGCCGCCATGCCGCCCGCCAGAAGGGAAAAGCCGGCGAACTTCCCCACGCTGCGCAGGATATTGTTTTTCTGCGTCAGCAGAAGCACACCGAAATAGAGCACAAGAAAAATACAGATCATAATGGACAGATAGTAATTCGTATAAATGCAAAAACCAAGCATCAGACAGTAAAGTCCGCCCTTTCCTTCCTTTACCAGTCTCTCCAGTCCCAAAAGGATCAGCGGGAAAAGCCAGATACAGTCGATCCACATGATATTATAATTATACGCCGCCATAAATCCGGAAAAGGCATAAAACAGGGAAAAAAGCGCCGTGGAAAACGCCGTCGTCTGAAAATGCTTCTGTAAATACAGGCAGAACGCCCAGCCGCACAGCCCCGTCTTAAACACGGTCAGATACCCGATAAATTCAATCAGACTGCTCTCCGGCACGGCTAATGCCAGCAGATGAAACGGACTCGCAAGATAATAGACAAACAGCGCGGGAAAATTAGAGCCGATTCCCGCGTGAAAGGAAAACTGCATGCCTTCCCCGCCCCGCAGCTTATGGAGCAGCTCGCTGAAAAACGGCATATATTGATGGTAAAGATCCCCCGACAGAAAACTCCTGTCCCCAAACGGATAAATCCTCTTTACCGCAAAGAGAACCAGCATCACGATCACGGGAATCAGGAAGGAAGCCGCCAATACCACATGCCCCGGTTTTAATTTTTTCCTCATTACTCTTATACCCCTTATCCGCCGAAATGAAAACCGTATCCAGTATACCGGATTTTTTCCGGTATCACAACACCCGCTCCCGACATATTCTATGGTAACGTAACAGTTCAGCCATACATGTCTGCCCTTGCGGCGGGCATGCCTGCACGCATACGCAAAAGACCCGGACTGTTACATGATTCCGCCGCCAAAGGGAGGATCCGCATGAAAATAGCCATCGCCGGAAAAAAGAATCAGACGACAAATTATGTCCGCTATGTTGCCGCAGGCGGACACACACCCGTCGTCACACTGAATATCGGAGCGCTCGCGGACTGCGATGCGCTGATCCTGCCGGGCGGCGGAGACATCACGCCCGCCTTCTTCGGCGAGCGAAACCGCGGCTCCCGTTCCATTGATACCGAGCTGGACATCTTACAGCTGCAGGCGCTCGAACATTGTATCCGCACCGGACTTCCCGTCCTGGGCATCTGCAAGGGAATGCAGCTTATCAATGTCGCTTTCGGCGGAACCCTCGTACAGGAGCTTCCCTCTGCGGGTCTCCACAGATACACGGACGGCGACAGGCATCACCCCGTCCTGACCGTTCCCGACAGCTTCCTGTATGCCGTCTGCGGCGAGAAAAGCATTGTCAACAGTGCGCACCATCAGTCCGTCCGGAAAACGGGCGCCGGACTGCGCATCATACAGTACTGCCCGCTCGACGGCTGCCCTGAGGCAGTCGCGCACGCCACCCTTCCCATTCTGGGCGTACAGTGGCATCCGGAACGCCTCGACCCGCAGCAGAGTGCTATCTGCGGGCAGGATGTTTTGGCTTTCCTTGCTTCATCAGCTCCTTCGTCCCGGCGATGACATTCTGCGTGTTCTGCGCAAGCTCCTCCTTCATGCGGCTTCCGGCAATGTCAAACAGCGCCCTGATCACGCTCTTGAGCGCTTTCGCCGTATCCGCGTCCAGCCCCTTCACCGCCGCGAGCATTCTGTTCATGCTCTGTCTCCACTCCGCCGTAAAGTCGATGAGATTATCGGTCTGAGACGCGGAAATGATCTGAAACAGCGTATCTACGAAGATCCGCAGCTGCTCCTCATCCAGCGACAGAATCCAGGTATTCAGCGTATTGTCCATCTGCTTTCTCCGCTCATAGATATCATTCACGGCTTTCAGATGATCCCCCTCGACCAGCCAGGTATAGGGATCATGCTGCATCAGTCCGAGCTTCTTACTCGCGACGACCTGAAAACGCATATCGGATTCAAACAGCATCCCGACAAGCGAGGACTGCGGCAGGATCTTCGTCACACGCGCCGCAATCCTGTCATACCCGCATTCCTCCAGAACCTCCGGACGGAAGCCGGGACCGTCCATGCTGTATATCCGCAGAATCCTCTCCTGAATGTCAGGACGGCAGTTCATCGCACTGTACACGGCAAGATTTCCGCCCTTGGAATGTCCGCCGACATAAAACGGACTGTGGATCCTGTCCGCAACCGCGTTCAGATACGCAACGCTGTGCTTCTGCCCCGGCACGGGCGAACGAAACGCCATGTTGAAATCCTCCTTCCAGCCCACGATCGTTTCATCCGTACCGCGAAACGCAACATAAACCGTCCCGTCGTTCAGAATATAAGTAACCGCCGAAAACTGCATCTCCCCTTCCTTCTCGACCCGGTTGACATAACAGTTCAGCTTCAGATTCCGATACCTTTTCCCCGCGAGCATCCCTTCGATCAGCGCGCGGTTGACCTCCTCATAGCGCACATCCGCAAACAGCTTCTCATAATCCGGATGCCCTTTCAGGCTCTCCAGCGTAACGGACGGCAGATTCTCCCCCGCGCCGGGAACGAGTCCGTCAAATTTCAGATAAGAGAGCTGGCAGAGCGCAAGACTGTCGACCTCCGTCATCGGCATTTCCCTGAAAGAATATTTCCCATATGTCTTTATATAATCAAGCACCGTCCCCATCACATTTCCTCCCTGTAGTCCCCTTAAAATTTCCGCAACGGATGCGCAAAATATGGTACTTTTTGCAATTGTATTTTAACAGAAAATGTGGTATTTTTATATTAAATTTTTGGAAAATAAATCTCAATTTTTTCGGAGGTGCATCCTTATGGCAAAGGAAGAGAAAAACAAAAGAAAAGTAACCCTGGGACTGAGTCAGAAGCTTCTGCTCGTCATTCTGCCGCTGCTCATTGCCGCTTTTGCAATAACAGCCGTTATTATCTACAGCAATGTCAGCGACATGCTGCTCGAGAACTCCACACAGGCATTTCAGACGGAGACGGAGACAAAATTCATCTCCGTGGAGAACAGCATCCTCACGTCATCCGGAAGCCGGAATCTCGAAAACGCCGCCATCCAGTTCAGCCTCATCCCTTCCAAGGCAGAACCGGTTTACGAATTTGTAAAGGGTGTTACGGTCATGGACGAGGGTCGTCTCTTCATGATCAACACAACCTCTGGTACGATCGTCGCGCACCCCGAGGGCGCTTATACCGACACGTCTCTCGACAGCTATTCCGAGGGAACGCTGATCGGAGATATTATTGCACAGGTCAGAGCAGAAAATACGGAGATGTTCTCCGTCACGGAGGGTCTTGAGACTTATTATGTCATCCTCTCCTTCCTGGAGTCCACTCCCTATGTCCTTGTCTCCTACATCAATCAGTCGGCAATGCTCTCCGAGCTGGCAAATCTGCTGACCCTGATCATCAGCGTATTTGCGGGTGTCATTATCCTTGTCGTTGCCGTTATCTTTATTTTCCTCAACGGTGCCATGAGACCGATGAAGAAGCTGACTGATACCCTTACCACCATCACCGACGGCGATTTTACCGCTGCGGTAACCGTAAAGGGAAATGACGAGATTGCCCTGATGGGGCGCTCCCTTAACTATTTCGTCGAGATCATGCGCGGCATTATCCTTGACATCCGGAATGTCTCCGAGAAGCTTGGAACTTCCAGTGCAACCACCGAGCAGATCTCAGGCGCATTAAACCAGGCGGCTGCCTCACAGGCAGACTCCATGAACGAGGTCAAGCTCACCCTGAATCAGCTTGCCGCCGGCGTGCAGGATCTCGCGTCTCATGCCACGACGCTTTCCGGCGTCGTCGATGAAACAAACCAAAAGAGCGGTCTTGCAAAGAAAAATATGCAGCAGACCGTCACCGTCGCTTCGCAGGGACGCAACGATATGGAAGAGGTCAACCGGGCTATGGCATCCATCGTCACCGCCATGGAGCAGTTAGAGACGATCGTCGACAAGGTCGGCGTTTCCACGGAAAAGATCAATACCATGGTCGGCATCATCAGCGATATCGCCGATCAGACAAACCTCCTCTCCCTGAATGCTGCCATTGAGGCGGCAAGAGCCGGAGATGCGGGAAGGGGCTTCGCCGTTGTCGCTGAGGAGATCCGTAAGCTTGCTGAGGTCAGCGCCTCCTCCGCCTCCGAAATCTCCGCTACGATTGACGAGGTCAATTCTCAGGTTTCCTACATGGTACAGCAGACCGAGGAAAGCGTAACGCACATCAGGGAAAATTCCGATAAGATCACCGCATCCTGCGCGATCTTTGAACGGATCTATGAAAATGTCAACGAGACGGACAACGTGATCTCCGAGATCGTATCCGAGATTGCCCATGTCGATGATGTAGCGACCAACATAGCGGCGCTCTCCGAGGAGCAGTCGGCAAGCACGGAAGAAATTCTCGCTTCGGCAGAAAATCTGACCGAGGCTTCCAGAAAGCTTTCCGACGACAGCCGGGTCGTAGCCTCCGGTGCGGATGAAGTTTCAGGCGCCGCGCTTGCCCTCTCCGACCACATGAAGAAATTTAAGATCTGACAGCGTAAGCTCTGACAATAAGTACAGCGGCAGGAATCCTGTTACATCACGATTCCTGCCGCTGTATTTTTATTGTTCATCCATAATCCTTCCACGCACCGCATCCATGAAAACGTCTGCCGTACAGCCGGCGCCGATACTTCTATCAGAACCGTTACATACATTTATCGGATCGTCAGACTTCCGTTCATCTGTCCGCGATATCCACATACTCGCGCTCCGTCATAATGCTCTTATAAGCGGGGCGGATGATCTTATCCATATTGATCAGCTCTTCCAGTCTGTGTGCGCTCCAGCCTACAATCCTTGCAATGGCAAAGATCGGCGTATACATTTCCAGCGGAATCTCCAGCATGCTGTATACAAAGCCGCTGTAAAAATCGACGTTTGCACTGACGCCCTTATAGATTCTCGCCTTTTCCGAGATCACCTCCGGCGCGATCCGCTCGATCATGGAATACAGCGCAAAGTCCTTATCGCGCCCCTTTGCCTCCGCAAGCTTCCTGACAAAGCCCTTGAATACCTGCGCTCTCGGATCGGAAAGAGAATATACCGCATGCCCCATTCCATAGATCAGACCCTTTTTATCAAACGCTTCCCTGTTCAGAATCTTTTTCAGATATACCCTGACCGCTTCCTCATCGCTCCAATCCGATACATTCGCCTCAATATCGCGCATCATCTCAACCACCTTGATGTTTGCGCCGCCGTGCTTAGGTCCCTTTAAGGAAGACAGCGCCGCCGCAACCACGGAATAGGTATCCGAGCCGGAGGAAGTCACCACGCGGGTCGTAAAGGTAGAATTATTTCCGCCGCCATGCTCCATATGTAAAACCAGCGCAATATCCAGCACCTTCGCCTCCAGCTCCGTATATGCCTTATCCGGTCTGAGCATCATCAGCAGATTTTCCGCCGTTGAAAGCTTTCTGGACGGACGGTGAATGTACATGCTCTCATCATTCTGATAATGGTTATAGGCATGGTACGCATAGACCGACAGCATCGGAAATACACTGATCAGCCCGATACACTGCCTTAAGACGTTCTCGACAGAGGTATCGCTGCAGCTTTTATCGTAAGAGGCAAGCGTCAGCACGCTTCTCGTCAGCGAATTCATGATATCGCTGCTCGGCGCCTTCATGATGACATCTCTTGTAAAATTTGTAGGCAGGGTTCTGTGATCCGCCAGAATCTCGCGAAACTCCTTCAGCTGCTGCTCCGTCGGCAGCTGTCCGAACAATAAGAGATATGCCACCTCCTCAAAGCCGGAATGTCGTCCCCGAAACCCGTTTACCAGCTCAATACAGTCATAGCCGCGATACCAGAGCTTTCCCTCGCACGGCGTTTTCACGCCGTCAACCATCTGAAAGGAATCAATTCTTGAAATATTAGTCAGCCCCGTAACGACACCGTTTCCGTTCTTATCGCGCAGTCCCCGCTGTACCTCATACCGGTCAAAATAAGATGCGTCCAGCTTATCCGCTTCCCTGCACAGATCTGCATAAAAATTCAACTGTGATTCATTCTTCTTCAATAAAACTGCCTCCTCTTTCCCGAATCATTACCCTGCATCCATGGCAGCCGTTCCTTCCCGGCAGCCCTTTTTCAAAACGTTATCTGCACAGCTCCGCTACCGTCTCATTGATAACCCTGCCGTCTGCCTTTCCCTTCAGAACAGCCATAACAGCCTTCATGATCTGCCCCTTGTTCTTCGTCTCGACAAGCTCTGCAAAATGCGTCTCAATGTAGCTCTTTACTTCCTCCTGTGACATCATCTTAGGCGCATATTCGGAAATCACATCATAACGCTTCTGATACTCCGCCATCAGCTCCGTCCGCTCCGCAGGGCAGGAATCCAGCTGCTCCTTCACGGTCTTAAGCTCCTTGATAATCACTCTGTCTACCAGCTCCGCAGGAACATCCTCCCTGCATCCCTCATCAATCGCCGCTTTTTTTACGGCAGATACCAGTGAGGAGATTGCATCCTTGCGCTCCTTGTCTCTCGCCTTCATCGCCGCTACCATATCGCTTCTCAGCTTTTCCAGTTCCATGTTCTACCTCCATACAACAAAAAATACGTTACCGCCTGTTTTGACAGACAGAACGGCTCCGCCCCTCAAAAGTTCTATTTTTCGGGCACATGGGTCGTCGCCCGGCCTGTACGCTCGCGATCTCGCAAATTCGCGCTGTCGCGCTTCCTGTCCTGCTCTCGCAGGACATTT